>QHQO01000033.1 GCA_003221195.1 Verrucomicrobiota bacterium | reverse complement strand
CCACGTCCATCATCGTTGAATTGTTCAAATAGCGCACCTCATCGATGCCGCGGAACGGAGGAACAGACGCGCGTCCGCCAACGTTGATAAAGAATTTGTCTGCCTCGAGAAGGTCGTCGCCGACACGGACCCGATGCGCGTCGGCAAACCGCGCCTGCCCTTCCATAACGGTCAGATTCTGAGTGTTCTTTAGCCACTTCTCCAGGCCCTCGCTGCTCTGACGGACCACTGCGTCCTTACGCATTTTGACTTTTTTCATGTCAACGGCGATCGAGCTGCGAATCGTCACCCCATAATCACCGGCCCGGCGCGCGACATGAGCTGTGCGCGCACTCGCCACCAGTGTCTTCGTTGGGATGCAACCGTTATTGACACAAGTGCCGCCGAAGCGCTTGCGCTCGATAATCGCCACCTTCATTCCTGTACCTGCAAGCCGAACCGCAAGAGACGGTCCTGCCTGGCCAGTGCCAATAACGATCGCATCATATTTAGTTGCCATCGGGATACCTCGTTAAGAACTAGAAGTAAGAAGGAAAAAGTAAAAAGGAAGAAGTAAGAAGAAAAGAAAAGACGAGCTCGAGTTGGCTCGAGAATCAGGGCTTCTCGCGATTGTGCGTTTTCTTGACGGGAGCTCGCTCAATCTTCGTCGGCGTTGGCAGATCTGGTTATCAGCACTCACCACACTGATGTTAGCATCAGGCGTCGCGGCCGGGGAGAGGGCCGTAACGGCGCAGCGCGTGCTCCATGCGGTTCTTAATCGGATGAAATGCGAGGCCGAACAGCGTGCCAAGGAGCGCGCTGGCGAAGCGGTCGCTAATGCCCGCACCGTCCACGAGGAGATTAACGAGAAACGCTTCCACAGTCGCATAGGTGAAGAGGAGCAACGCCGCCGTCGTGCCGTAAATGAAGGTCTTGCGGATCACGAGTGCCGGGCTGATCGCTCCCGCATAGAACACCGCGGCGGAAATGCAGATGACCAAAGCGAGGGAATTCGCGGCATTCATGAACACCGAGAGAACGACGCGCAGAGTTGGCGAGCCGGTGCCGTGCAGAACAGCATTTATGCCATCCGCAACCAGGCTGATCACAAGGGTAACTAGAGCCGCCTCGAAGAACCACAATACCTTTTGTCGCGTCTCAACATCGCCCGACCGATACATTACGTAGAAGTACACAACTCCCATCAGCACGATGATAAGGCGGATCGCTTCGGCGAAATGCGGATTACCAAAAAACAGAAGCGTCGCGACGCCGACCAATATCCACACAGCGCGAGCGCGGAGAAAGAAAATCAGCACGACCCGCAGTGGCTTTATTCTTCCCCAAATGGTCGGGCTAGATGTGATATCGGCAGGTGTGAGCGTGCGTGGGAAAAGTTGTGCCGCGCGAATGTAAAATCCGGCGCCGAGAATAAAGGTGAGCACGGCAACTGGTGCGCGGATCGCCGCGTTCACGCGCAATTTCTCCAGCAGCATTAGGAAGGCGTCATTGCTGAAGATAAATGCCAGTGCCAGCGCCATGGAGACATTGGGTGGCTGATCATCAGCTCGCCATGCGACCAGAAACGCCACCGCGAGCAGAAGGAGCGTGGATCCCAGCCTTATCGATTCGTTGATGCGCTCTGGCAGCGGCGTATCAGCCGTCGCGGTCCATATCAGCACGAGAGTTGCCGCGGCAGCAAGCATACCTGCGACGCTGACAGCGATGACGACCCAACGCTCGACCCTGACGCGAAGTGATGATGCCGTCGAAACCTGTCGCTCCGCTTGTTGTCGCCGATGGGTCCGGGAACTGCTCACAGGATCAGTCCCGGCCGATTCTTTCACCTGTCCTTGATGCTACGAATCATCGTGGATCGTCAACCAAACTCGTTCGCGGGAAAACACAGGAGGTTCGCTCACTGCGGAGCGATCGCAGGGCGTTGCGCTCGCAAAATATATTTCTGAATTTTGCCGGTCGCAGTTTTCGGTAGCTCATTGACGAATGTCACGCTGTGCGGTGCTTTGAAGTGCGCGAGGTTCGCCCGCGCAAACTCGCACAGCTCGCGCTCATCGGTCCGCGCGCCTTCGTGAAGAACAACAAAGGCATGCGGCGCTTCGCCCCATTGTTCATTCGGGAATCCGACGATCGCTACTTCCTGCACGGCCGGGTGTCGCAAGAGCACGCCTTCGACTTCAACCGAAGAAATGTTTTCGCCACCGCTTATGATCACGTCTTTCAAGCGGTCGCGAATTTCGATATAACCATCCGGATGTACGACCGCGGCGTCGCCGGTATGAAACCATCCGCCGTGCAAAGCCCGCTCGGTCGCTTCCGGATCGTTGTAGTAGCCGGCCATGACCACGTTGCCGCGGGCGACTATTTCACCCTGAGTAACACCATCGTGCGGCACGTCATTGTCGTGTGTGTCCACTACGCGCAACTCACCCGATGTAATCAGCTCAACACCCTGGCGCGCTTTGATCGCGGCCCGTTCCCTGATCGGGAGGGACGCATGTTCCGCCCGCTGCTCACACACGGTGATGAACGGCGCTGTTTCGGTCAGTCCGTAAACGTGGATGATCGTCCAGCCCAGCTCTTCTTCGAGTCGCTGGATGGTGGCAGCCGCGGGCGGCGCACCTGCCGTGACAACGCGAATTCTTTTCAGCGCGAGGCGATGGAGAGATTCCGGCGCGTTTGCCAGTGAAATCAAAACCGTTGGCGCTGCGCACAACGTTGTCACCTGTTCGCTCGCCATCAATTCGAAGACAGCGCGCGGCTCGACTTTGCGCAGACAAATGTGAGTTGCTCCCGCGGCCGTTACGGTCCAGACGAAAGTCCAGCCGTTTGCGTGAAACATCGGCAGCGTCCAGAGATAACGATCAGCACAGGTCATCGGCACGTAGAGGAGCGTGCCGATAGAATTCATCCAGGCATTGCGATGGGTGATCATCACGCCCTTCGGATGCGCGGTAGTGCCGCTGGTATAATTGATTGTGAGCAGATCGGTCTCGTGAATTTTCGGGCGCGTAAATTCAGCCGGGCTCGCCTCGATCATTGCTTCATAGTCGAGCCAGTTCTCGCCTTGTCCGTTCAGAGCGACGAACTGTTCAGCGCACGGAAGGCGGGATCGAATGCCGTCCATGGTGGCAAGATACTCGCGGTCTACGCAAACCATTCGCGAACCGCTATGGTTGATAAGGTAAACGAAGTCGTCAGCCGTCAGGCGATAGTTTAACGGCACTAGCACAGCGCCGATTTGGGGGACCGCATAGAACGATTCGAGCTGTGCGTGAGTGTTCGGTGAGAGATAGGCAACACGGTCGCCTGACTTGATTCCAAGTTTCTGCAAAACTGCCGACCAACGATCACATCGATCGAGAAACTGCGCATAGGTCCAGGGCGCCGTTCCATCGATCACGGCGACACGGTCGGGATAGAGTTTGCGCGCGCGGCGAGCGAATTCGAGAGGCGTCAGCGGCGTTTCCATTGGTCTCCGTTTAAAATCGTTACAAGCATAAGCTCTTTGGGAGCCATGCTCCTTTACGAAGTTGATAGAGAAAACATGGAGATAAGGCGGGTTGGTTCGCAAGCTTCGAATAAAAGACTGGAGTACCTCAATCGCAATGCTCGCGATTGCCTGGCGTACGATAACCGTGCATAATCGGTTACGGTCCATCTTCAATGCGAAGAACACTTGTCGCCCTATGGTTTGCCGACATTGCTGGATACAGTGAGCATGCCGCTAAGGACGAAACCAGCGCGCTGCGCATGGTCGAGATTCTTCAAACATTGTCTCGGGAAACTGTCACACGATACAACGGGCGCGTGGTCAAATTTCTCGGCGACGCCGTGCTCGCGGAATTTCCCAGTGCCGAACTGGCGGCATTCTCGGCCGCCGAATTGAGCAGGCAATTTGAAGAGCAGTCGGCTCGCATCGGCGACCGCGGGCAGGTACGAGTAGGTGTGCACCTGGGCGATGTCGCGGTGGCGCCTGACGGCGATCTCTATGGCGACGCCGTGAATGCAGCGGCGAGAATCCAGCAAGCCGCCGCACCCGGACAGGTTGTCGTCAGCCAGGATATCCGGCGGCAACTACGCAGTCGCCGCGAGTGTCGCTTTCACGATTTGGGCCAGCAATCGTTAAAGGGAATTGGATCGATCGAACTGCACGCCCTGAACCTGAAGAAAGATTCCACGGAATTTTCCGGCACAACGGAGAGCTCCGGAGAACGGAAGCAGGGTCTGCGCTCTCTGGCCGTGTTGCCTTTTACCGATCTCAGCGCCGAACGCGACCAGGAGTATTTTGCCGATGGAGTCGCCGAGGAAATCCTTAACGCTTTGACCAGGCTCGGTGAACTTCATGTCCCGGCTCGCAGTTCTTCCTTTGCTTTTCGCGGCACGAGCGTGGACGCGCGCGAAATCGGCAGACGGCTCGGCGTCGATGCCCTGTTGGAAGGTAGCATCCGCAAAGCCGGCAAACGTGTGCGTATCACGGTTCAACTAATCGACAGTCGCCAGGGCTACCATGTTTGGTCAGAGCGGTTCGACCGGGAGATCGATGACATCTTTGCGATCCAGGACGAGATCGCACAAAGAGTCATTCAGGCGTTAGGTCTCTCCCTTACCCAGCGCGAGGAGCATAGCTTGCGCAGGCGATCCACCACGAATGTTGAAGCGTATGAATTTTATCTGCGCGGACGGAAGCTCTTCCAGAAATGGACGCGGCAAAATATCGCACTGGCGAGGGAAATGTTTGAGCGCGCGACGCAAATCGATCCACGATTCGCCGGCGCATGGGCTGGTTTGGCAACCGCGCATGTTCATCTGCATGGATGCGACAACGAACCGCATTTAGACAGAGCCCGACAGGCAAGCTCGCGCGCATTGGAGTTGGATCCGTCATCGGCCGAAGCGCATGTTGCGGCGGGCCAGGGTTGTCAATGGAACAGCGCTACAGCGAAGCGGCGATCGAGT
This sequence comes from Verrucomicrobiota bacterium, assembly GCA_003221195.1. Classification (GTDB taxonomy): domain Bacteria; phylum Verrucomicrobiota; class Verrucomicrobiia; order Chthoniobacterales; family UBA10450; genus Udaeobacter. The sequence continues at coordinate 18,263 of QHQO01000033.1, read as the reverse complement.
TCGAACGCGCCATCGAGCTCGATCCGACTCTCTTCGACGCTCGTTATTATTATGGTCGGGCGTGCTTCAAAAGCGGCGAGCTTGAGAAATCGCTTCGCCTGTTCGAACAAGCGCGAAGCGTCCGGCCGGAGGATTACGAGTCTGTCTATTTGATCAGTGTGGTCCTAACGCAACTCGGACGCCCTAACGAGGCGCGTGATGCACATAAAGATGCGCTGGAACGCGCGACCAAATACATCGATCTGAACCCTGACGAGGCGCGCCCATATGTCTTGGTCGGCGGCGCACTGGCGAGGCTGGGCCAGCGCGAACGCGCGAAAGAATGCATCGATCGAGCACAGTCCCTGGCGCCTGACGATGACGCCATCCTTTACAATGCCGGCTGTGCCCTGGCCATTCTAGGCGAACAGGAAGCTGCGCTCGACGCACTGGAAAAAGCGATCGACGCGGGCCTGTCCGGAGGCGATTGGGTGCCGCAGGATCCCGATTGGGAATCTCTCCGCGATCAACCGCGATTCAAAGAACTCGTCGCACGATTAGCGGCCTCGTGAGCTCGCGCTTCAAAGATCTGGTCAGAAGAATCAGGGTCGCATCTAAATATTGAACATTCGGTTGAAGCACACATCTACTCGTCACGTTCGTGGAGTCATTATTTTTGCCGCGCGAAGGTGATCACCCAATTTTTCTCCCAATTTTTGCCGGCATCCGCCGAGAAGGCCTGCTCAAAGCGCGCCCCATCGGCCGTGATGTCGGTGTAGGTGTTGCGGACGAAGATGTCTCGTCCGTCGAGTAGCTCCTGGTCGAAAAATTCGCCACGAGCACCGTTGAAGACGCCGACCGTCGGTGGAATTCCAATCATGCCGTTGCGACTACTTGCCCAATTCAAGTTCCACTGGTGTGCTTCCGGATCGTAGAGGCGCAGGCCGAGACCTTCCAGGTGACCGGCTGGCCCATCTGCCTGCACTTCGATCAGACTAGCGCGTCCATTCCAAATGGGAGTTACCTCGGAGACGCCGTCGTACTCCAGCCATTTGGTAGACCCGACCAATTGCCCGTCGAGTCGCGACACGCGCACCTTCCAATGTCCGTAATTGAAATCGAAGTCATGGTTACGGTCATTCGCAGTCAGTGGTCCGGTGTCCGGCTCAGCGGCGGTGCGGGTAAGATCAACAATGATATTCGGCTCCCATGTCGTTCCCTGATCTTCCGAGAACGCCTGCTCAAAATGATGCGAGGTTGGTGTGATATCGGAGAAGGTCTCCCTAACGAAAACAGTCTTGCCGTTGATGACCTCCTCGTCGTAGAACTCGCCGCGACCATTCTTAAAGGCACCGAACGCGGGCGGGTCTGAAAGCACACCTTTCTTTGCGTTGGCCCAGTGAAGACGCCATTGACGCGTTTTCGGATTGTAAAGCCGCAGGGCCAGACCTTTCAGATGAGTGTCGCCCGTATCCATGGTGAGTTCTTCGAGTTGGGCGCGTCCGCCCCAAACTTTTCTCGTTGATACTGTGCCTGTGCCCTCGATCCAGTCGTTCGATCCGGAAAGCGGGTTTAGCAGGCGACGCACGCGGGTCTTCCATGTTCCGACGGCGAAATCGAAGTCATGTTGACCATCGCGTTGTGTGGTGTCCGCTTTCGTCTGCTCGGTATCGGTTGCCCTCGCTGAATGCGGAATGCTGCCCAAGAGTAATACGGTCAGGATGGAGATTGAGATGCAGGCTTTCATGTTTGCTTTGATACCACAGCGGTGGTTACCGTAAATGACCGGTCCGGCTGAATTCTGCATAACCACTTTGAAATCTCAATTCCGCGGCGTTTCGAATCTCATCACCATCGACCGACGCGCATCGAAGCCGCTTTATCAGCAGATTTACGATTCGTTCCGCAGCAGGATCATTCGTGGCGAGCTTCGTGCTGGCGACCTTGTTCCATCGTCGCGTGAGCTCGCGCGCGAGTCGCGCATTTCACGTCTGCCCGTCCTGACTGCGTATGCGCAGCTTCTCGCCGAGGGATATTTCGAGAGCCGGGTCGGCGCCGGTACGTTCATTTCCAGTTCGCTTCCGAGCCGATCAGGGTCTTCGCCGAGCGTTGCTCGGGGGCAGCGCCTGCTCTCGGCGCAGGTGGCAGCTCTTCCGAAATATGAGCGGCCTTCGTGGGCGGAGAGCCTGGGCCCATTTCAAGTCGGGCAGCCTGAGCTCCAGAAATTTCCGATCGAGATTTGGTTAAAGCTTATCGCGCGCTATTCGCGCCGCATGCGTCTGAAAGCATTGCAATACGCCGATGCGATGGGATTGCCCGAGCTCCGCGAAGCGATCGCTACTTATCTCAGGACCTCGCGTGGTGTGCGATGCGAGGCACAGCAGATCATGGTTGTGAGCGGATCGCAGCAAGCGCTCGATCTAGCGACCCGCGTGCTGCTCGAGGCCGGAAGAGCGGCTTGGGTCGAAGAGCCTGGCTACTGGCTTGTGCATCACGTTTTGAAAGCTGCGCGGTGCCGGATCGTTCCCGTGCCTGTAGATGAGGAAGGTCTAAGCGTGACCGCCGGTATCAGGCTAAACCGAAATGCTCGAGCGGCCTTCGTCGCGCCGTCTCATCAATATCCGCTCGGGGTCACGATGAGCGCGGCTCGCCGCCTGCAATTACTTGAATGGGCGCAACGATCGCGAGCATGGATTATCGAGGACGACTACGACAGCGAGTACCGGTATGGCAGCCTGCCAATTGCCTCGCTCCAGGGACTCGATGGCAATTCTCGCGTTATTTACATCGGCACCTTCAGCAAAGTGATGTTTCCATCGCTGCGACTGGGATACTTGGTCATTCCGGTTGACCTGATAGAACGCTTCGCAGCGATGCGGCAAGTGATGGACATATGCCCGACTCACATCACCCAGGCTGTGATGTCAGATTTTATCCGCGAAGGCCACTTTGCTCGACACGTGCGGAGAATGCGGCCGATCTACGCTGAAAGACGGCGCGTGTTGGTCGCAGAACTCGAGCGTCAGCTTGGCGACCACGTGACGATCATGGGAGATCAAGCAGGGATGCACCTGGCCATCTTCCTCACTCCCGGCCGAGACGATCGAAAAATCGCAGTGACGGCCGCTCGACAATCGCTCTGGCTTTCCGCGCTATCGTCGTCCTACGTCGGAAAGAAACCACGTCACGGTTTTGTTCTAGGGTTCGGAAATACGAAGGCAAACGACATTCCTCAAGCCGTTTGGCATTTGAAAAAATTGATCTGCTAATAGTGGAAGTGCAGGGCAAGTTGATGGCTGATAGTTGAGAGCTGAAATCTGAAACGGCTAAAGGCAACGATGGTGCGATACTCTTTTGAATGAGCAGGGCGTTCGTCAAAGAAGATGTCGATCTTCCGGAGCGCAGCGGACGGAAGCGATCGGCATCCGGATTGCCCCCGGGCGCGACGAATTACATCACCGCGCGCGGCGCGAAGCATTTGCGCGACGAACTGCAAAAATTTCGCGCAGCAAACGCGACCAACGCACGCGTGGCCGAATTGGAACAAATTCTGGCGTCGGTCCACGTTGTCGATCCTCCGGACCCGGCGTCGAACAGCGTTGCCTTCGGCGCAACGGTGACCGTGCAGGATAAAAAAGGCCGGACCGAAACTTATACGATCGTCGGAGTTGACGAACTCGATTTGGAACAGGGCACCGTCAGTTGGATTTCTCCGATAGGCAAGGCGCTCCTCGCCGCGGACATGGGCGACTGGATTACGCTTGAGGATGGACGCGCTGCGAAAATCGTAAAGATCGAAAGCAAAAGTGACACGTGGCGAATGGCGAGAGTCAAAACAGTTGAGAGTTATTAGAGGTTAGACCGAAAAGATGTCCGGCACTTACGAATTCGTGCAGCTTGATGTCTTTACGAAGGCACTGCTCACCAGCAACCCGCTCGCCATTTTTCACCGACGCACGCGAATGACCAGCCTTCGCCGAGACTACGGCAGGCGGTGCGAGTTTAGCGTCCGCTTATTTGAATTGATCGTCGACCAGACCCATCGTCCGCAGGAATGCGTTCCAGCGCGGGTCGCCGTGGAGATTGGTCAGGAGCGGATCTTTGCGCAAACTTGGCAGACCCGGGTCGCGTTGGCGGCGCGCACGCTCCAGCCATTCGAACGCCCGATCCTTCTCACCTCGATAGGCATAAACCTCGGCAATTTGATACGCAGCTGTTTCGCTCTCGTTTGCGGTTAATTGGGCGAGCGCCGCGTCGGATTCTGTCACGCGGTTTTGTGCCCAACGGGCGCAGCTCACGATGAGGAGGCGGCACCACTCACCCTCGTCGGCTTGTGCCGCGGTCGCGGCTTCCTCGAATTTATTCTCCAGCAGATATGATAAACCGAGACCGGCATGCGCCCAGGGCGTCGCCGGATTCAATTCCACTACACGCGGGAATTCGGCGCGCGCTTCTGCGAATCGTTTCGTCGCCGCCAGGTTAAACGCGAGAAACGTTCTGGCTTGCGCGCTGACTGGGTCCAACTCGACTGCTTTGCGATAGAGTTCGATTGCTCGATCCATGTTTCCGCGTGCGATCTCGAGGTTGGCCGCAGCGATCACAATATTCGGATCGGCCGGAGCAAGTGCCAGGGCCTTGCTTACGGTTTGAGCCGCCGCGTTCCATTTAAAATCGAAATTCGTCTCGATCGTCGCCCGGGCGAGCAACCCGTTAGGCAAGTCAGGCTCAATTGATAAAGCCCGCGCCACGGCATCGCGCGCACTGGCCAAATGTGCGTCGAAGCCTTTTTGTCCACCTTCGGTTGAAAACGCGGCAAGCCAGAGATTCGTCTGTGCGACGCCGGCCCACGCCAGAGCAAACCCATGGTCCAACGCGACCGCGTGTTGGTAAGCAGCAAGAGCCTCACGCGCGCTTTTTTCGGAGTGGCGATTCTCATAAAAACGGCCCTGCAGGTAAAACTCGTGCGCCTCGACGTTTTTCGTTCCGCCTTTTTCCGCCGCCTGCACTTCCGCCTGAATTTTCTGTTTGTCGGCAGAATCAGCAGCGCTACCCGTCAACCGATCGCGCACCTGCGCCACGATCGTCTCCGCCAACTCGGTCTGGACTGCGAACACGTCTTTCAAGTCGCGAGTAAAATTCTCCGACCATAGTTCCTCGCCCGTTTCAGCGCGGGTGAGCCGGGCGGCGATGCGTACGGTGTCGCCGGCCTTGCGCACGCTTCCTTCCACCAAATGGGCCACGCCAAGTTTTTGTCCGATCTCCTGGGCTGGCGCATTCTTGCCTTTGAACGAAAACGCCGACGTCCGCGCGGCCACATGCATCCCCGGAATTTTTTGCAGTACGGTCAGCAGTTCTTCGCTGACGCCATCGGAAAAATATTCGCTTCCTTTGTCGTCGCTCAGGTTAACGAAGGGCAGGACAGCGACGGATTTTTGATCGGGCGTATTCGTTGGAGCGGCTGGCACCGCGTGAGCCCCCACCGACGGCTGATTTTTGCGCTGCATCCACCACCACCCCGCGAGCAGGGCGAGTATGACGAGAATAGCGGCCGGAACCAGGAGAGGCGATTTCTTTGAGGTTCGTTTCGCTGGAGATTCAGCACCTTTCTCCCACGGTAGAATGATCCGGAAGAGATCCATCCGCAGCTTGATGTTCTTCAAATCCGCCGAACCGAACTTTTCAAATCGCGCCTCGAGCGCGTTACGAATCTGCCGCTCGACATCCATCGAGACGCAAATGCCGCCCGCGCCGGCCAATTGTTCGATGCGGGAAGCGATGTTCACCCCGTCACCGTATACGTCGCCGTCGCGATGAACCACATCGCCGATGTGAATACCAATCTTGAGTTCCATGCGCCGGTTGGAAGTGACGTCGTGATTCCGTTTAGCCAGGGTGCGCTGGATCTCGATCGCGCATTGCGCCGCTTCTAACGCGCTCCCGAATTCGACCAGGAAAGCGTCGCCGATGGTTTTGATTTCGGTGCCATGAAACTGCGGAAAGATTGCGCGCAACAACCGGCGATGTTCCTCCAATAGCTCGAGAGCGACTTTGTCATCGCGTTGGGCGAGCGCGCTGTAGCCGACCATGTCGGTAAACATAATGGCGGCGAGCTTGCGCTCTTCGGTCGGCATCACCCTTCTTAATGACTATCTCAGTAAATGACAATGCCCGACGTGAGCAACCAGCGCGTCAGGAAAGCTGCGACGTGACCAGACATGAAAGTCAAAGCAGTTGAGAGTTGAGTGTTAGTAGTTGAGAGATTGGAGCGGAAATATGTCGCGCACTTACGAATTCGTGCAGCTTGATGTTTTCACGCGGACACGCCTGACGGGCAATCCGCTGGCCATTTTTACCGATGCGCGTGGTTTGACCGATCAGCAAATGCAAGCCCTCGCTCGGGAGATGAATCTATCTGAAACAACCTTCATACTGCCGCGCGAGACACAAGTTGAAACACAGGAGGGGAAGCGGGTCCGCATATTTACAATGACGGAAGAGTTGCCGTTTGCCGGACATCCGACGCTGGGCACAGCGTTGTATCTACACAGTACCGCGGCTTCCGGTGAGATCGTTCTTGACCTGAATGTGGGGAAAATTGGTGTCCGATTCAGGACGGACTCAAATCACAGGAGCAATCGTGTCGCCGGCGATGTCTTTGGCGAGATGCGTCAGCGCGATCCAGGATTTGGCCCCACGTTGCCGCCAGACAAAGTCGCCAGTGTCCTCGGGAGTGAGGAAATCGCAGCAGAATCGCCAAGCCAAATCGTGTCGACAGGATTGCCTTTTGCCATTGTGCCGATTCGCGATTCGAAGAGTCTGGCAAACTTGAAGCCTGACCTTGCCAGAGTCGGCGCTCTGCTGGAAGGAACTGGCGCCCGCTTTTGCTACTTTATTTCTCCGAAACGCCAGGGCCGGCTTGAAGTGCGGGCCCGCATGTTTTTTTATGGTGGAGAAGATCCGGCCACGGGATCAGCTGCTGGTTGTGCCATTAGTTGGATGGTGAGGCATGGCTTGGCGAAATCTGATGAGCAGGTTCTCATCCACCAAGGCGTCGAAGCCGGACGACCCAGTGAAATCTTTGTGCGCGCAACACGCGACGGTGAGAGGGTCACCAACGTTCGAGTCGGCGGGTACGCGGTGGAAGTTCTACGCGGAACCGTGACTCTTTAGTTGATGGTTGATAGTTGGACTGATTGACACTCAATAGGCCAGCGATATGATCGGCGCCGTGCCGGAAAAGACGGAGACGCGTCGCGCCAGCCGATATGACGCAGTGATTGCAACCTTTGTTGGATTCCTGGCTCTGTGTGTTTCTGGTTACACCGCTTACATGCAGCGCCAGCAAGTGCGCGCAGCGGTCTGGCCCATCCTCGAATTCGACAGCGGCAATGGGCCTATTCATTTTACCCTCGCCAACAAAGGCGTCGGACCAGCGATCATCAAGCATGTGATCCTGAAGGTGGATGATCAACCCGTGAAGAATTGGGCTGAGGTGCTCGAAAAAATTCTTGGGCCCGGATATCATCCGGGTGAGGAGAGCGACATGAGCGGTCGTGTGTTCTCGGCGGGTGAATCGACGAACGTTTTTACTCCGCACGATGAGGCGAACAATCCGATCCCTTTCGACAAATCCAATCCACTTTGGGCAAAATTGAATACAGATCGCAGCCGCGTCACCGTCGAGATCTGTTATTGCTCGACGCTCGGCGAATGCTGGATCTTGCGCGGAGGCGGTATGACATTGAGCACCACAACCTCGACACGTCGCTGTCCGACTCGGTCGGCGATAACGTTCCAGCAGTAGTCACGAAGTTATCAGAAGTCACACAGTTGCGACTTGACCGACTATTTCATCGGGTCTCAAGCTGTCTGCGCGTCAAGTTTGTTAGGCGACTCAGCCCGAGTTACCTCACCCGCTTTCCGCCGGGAAACCGCAAGCGTTGGGTCCGCTCGCACAACTCGAGGTTCGAGGAGCAATAATCATGGACATGAAACTAGAAATCTTGGTCATACCTGTTTCTGACGTCGACCGCGCGAAGCAGTTCTACGCGAAACTTGGGTGGCGGCTCGACGCCGACTTCGCAGCGGGTAACGACTTTCGCGTGATCCAGTTTACGCCACGTGGCTCATCGTGCTCGGTCATCTTCGGCAAGAACGTCACTGCGGCGGCATCCGGCTCCGCTCAAGGCTTGTACCTGATCGTTTCCGATATCGTGGCCGCCCGCGAGGAGTTGCGCCGACGCGGCGTCGAAATCAGCGAAGTGTTCCATGACGCAGGCGATGTGCACGCTGGAACGGACGAGCCCTACCTGTTTGGGTTGCGGCGGGTTAGCGGTCCGGACCCCGAACATCGCAGCTACCGCTCGTTCGCCTCATTCAGCGATCCGGACGGCAACGGCTGGTTGCTCCAGGAGATCACATCGCGGCTTCCCGGTCGGATCGACGCCGCAGCAACGACGTTCGGTTCGGCGAGCGATCTCGCGAGCGCGCTTCGGCGGGCGGAGGCCGCTCACGGCGAGCACGAGAAACGCACCGGCCAGCGAGACGCCAACTGGCCGGATTGGTATGCCAAGTACATGGTCGCAGAGCAGGCCGGCACGGAGCTGCCGCAATGAGCGCAGAAGTTGAGAGTTGATCGTCGAGGGTTGAGAGAAGGGGATGGAAATAAAACGAAGTGGTTCTCAAGCGTCCACAAAAGGACCAGCTGATTGGTTCACCGGCACAGTTCGCATTGATCCGCTATTCCAAGCACCCGATCCGGCACGCATGGCCTGTGCAAACGTAACGTTCGAGCCGGGCGCTCGCACTGCCTGGCATACACATCCACTCGGGCAGACGTTGATCGTCACCTCCGGTCTTGGTTGGGCGCAGTGCTGGGACGGACCAACCGAGGAAATCCGGCCGGGTGACGTTGTCTGGTTTGCGCCTAACGAGAAGCATTGGCACGGTGCCACGCTGACGACCGCAATGACGCATATCGCCATTCAGGAGGCGCTGAACGGCAAGCCAGTGGAGTGGATGGAAAAGGTCAGCGACGAACAATATCGCGCCTAACGAGTCAGGAATGCGACTTCAGTTATCCGGAAGGTTGGTTAACCGCGCTGTGCGTCACGGCACTGCGCGTATGCGGTCTCGCCCCAAGCTAGGCAACGGGGTCCATAGGCCGTCGCTGCAGATGCTTCTTTCCTGATTCGGTTTTCAACAGGAAGGCTTTGGCCTCCAGACCGCCGGCGAATCCGGTTAGCTTGCCGTTGGCACCGATCACCCGATGGCATGGGACGATGATGGAGATAGGATTTCTTCCGTTGGCCGCTCCGACTGCTCGCACCGCTTTTGGACGCCCGATTTGTCTTGCGATGTCCCCATAGCTGCGAGTCTCGCCGAAAGGGATGGCCGCGAGCGCTCGCCACACTTGCTTTTGAAATTCGGTTCCAGCGAAATCGAAATTCAGGGAAAATCTCTTGAGTTTACCCGCGAAGTAATGGTTCAGCTGGCGTTCCGCCTCGAGCAGCACCGGATGATTTTTGTTTTCCATCAACGGTGCGAGCCGGACTCGTTTCGGATCGTCGTTCTCCCAAAGGATCGCGGCCAATCCGCGCTCGCTCGCTACCAATTTCAGGCGGCCGACGGGAGACTTCATGGTTTTGTATGAATAAGTCTTGTGCTTGTCTTTTGTCGTTTTCATTTCTTTAAGATGAGGCGCTTTTTGGACCGCGCTGGCCGTTTTCGGACATCAAACTTAAAATAATCTCATGTCCGAAAATGGCCGGTATCCGCGCCGATCATGGTTTATGGTAAGGGATGATCAACAGTCACGCTGCCTATAGCGCTCTGACCTCTCGCGATCCTCGCTTCGACGGGATTTTTTTCGTCGGCGTCACCTCCACCGGAGTTTACTGCCGGCCGATCTGTCCAGTGAAAACACCGCTGCAGAAAAATTGCCGTTTCTTCGAAAGCGCGTTCGCCGCGGAGAAAGCATTGTTCCGTCCGTGCCTGCGGTGCCGGCCGGAACTGGCACCGGGCCAGGCGCCGATCGATAACTCGAATCGCGTCGCCCATCTCATTACGCGTCGCATCGATGAAGGACTAATCGATGAGGGCGCCGGGCTGGAGGAAATCGCGGCGGAGTTTGGGATCAGCTCGCGTCAGTTGCGGCGCATTGTGCAGAAGGAACTTGGCGTGTCGCCAATCGAGCTGATGCAGACGCGGCGTTTGCTTCTGGCGAAACAATTACTCACCGAAACAAAATTGCCCGTCACTGAGATCGCGTTCGCGAGTGGCTTCTCCAGCCTGCGCCGTTTCAACGACGCTTTCGGCACGCATTATCGCATGCCGCCGAGTCATCTGCGCAAGCGCGCCGCAGAGCACCACGAAGCGATCGACGCAGGCCGCACCTCGACTTTGCAATTGAGTTACCGGCCGCCGTACGATTGGCAGGAAATCCTGAAATTCCTCGGTGCTCGCATGATTCGAGATGTGGAATTCGTCACCGCGGACAGCTATGCGCGCACGGTTCAGTTAGGCAAACGCACCGGCTGGATCAACGTCACGCACGTGCCGGAAAAACGCGGCCTCGTGGTCGAGTTCACGCACACGCTTACGCCGGTCCTGCCAGCGTTGTTAGGGAGGCTGCGCAACTTGTTCGACCTCGCGGCGCGGCCTGATCTGATCGCGGCGCATTTGATGAAAGATAAGCTCTTGAAAAAAAGCGTGACGAAGAATCCCGGTCTGCGCGTGCCCGGCGCGTTTGACGGTTTCGAAATGGCAATCCGCGCGATTCTTGGACAGCAGATCGCAGTAAAAGCCGCGACGACGATCGCGGGCCGTTTCGCCGAAGCTTTCGGCGAGAAGATCCGGACGCCGTTTCCTGAGCTCACACGGCTCTCGCCGCTCGCAGCGCGCATTGCCAAAGCCAGCGTAGGCGACATCGCGAGGCTCGGAATCGTGAGGACGCGCGCGGCGAGCATCCTTGCTTTGGCGCGGGCATTCCAAGCCGGCTCGTTAAAACTCGATGCCGGAGCCAATCCCGAAGGCGACATCGCGCAGCTAATCGCGCTGCCGGGAATCGGCCAATGGACGGCGCATTACATCGCCATGCGCGCTTCGCGTTGGCCGGATGCTTTTCCGAAAGAAGACATTGCGGTGCGCAACAGCCTTGGCCGAGTCAGTACGAAACAAGCGGAACAAATTTCCCAAGCCTGGCGTCCATGGCGTAGCTACGCCGTGATGCACCTGTGGAAGAACCTGCGAAATCGTAGCCGAATCATCAATAGCGCCTGTCTGCTGAGCTATGCGGCACTCCTGCTGGGAAATTAAAAGAAGTGGATCTTCAGAGCCGGCGCGCGCCACCGAAACAATAGCACTAGCCGATCGGGCGAGATTCGTACTTCCCTGCCACGTTGTCGTTGAAGTATTGCGTCTTGGATGGTGCGGAGATCAACGCCTCATACACTGACAGAGGTACGTCAAAATAGCGGGAGACCGGCCCGCTTTGAAGCTCTACCTCAAGCACATGAGCGATGGTGTCGTATCCCACCGATTTCAGACCAGATGACAGAATGATTTTTCGAGTCATGGCACAAAGGAATAACATGGATGAACGAACAGTTTCAAGCCTAAACGCAGCTGACAGTCGTTATGCCTACGTTATACGCGGTTTGCCAGGTCTAGAGCGCAGAATGAAATTAAGCGGAGTGGCTCACAGCCGTTGAGCAGTTGTTAGTTGAAGGCATTGGCACGGCGCTACGCCGACGACCGCGACGTCCAACGTCCAACGTCGAAGTTAGTATGCATCGTAAGCAGCTTATGATGCCAGCGATGTTCTCGATTACTGAGGCGACCGGTAGAGAGTCCGACTGAGGCGACGACCGAAGAGCACTACAAGAAGACCGCCGCAGACCGCGATGGCCGAGTGCATTGCCCAAAACTGCGCAGGCGTCATTTTCTCGTAGAAGCCGCCGATCCAACCAATCAAGTTGTTCGAAATGAACAGACTCATGAAGGCGAGTCCCATCAAGGTTGCATTCACCTTGGCCGGCGCGGCCCGCGAAACCAAGGCGAGAAGCGTTGGCCAGTAGTACAGGAAAGAGATTCCAAGTCCGGTACTATAGAGGAATGGCCAGATCGGATGAACAGGCGCGCCGCCCGAAGCAATAATTGCGGCCACCAGGATGAAGTTGCTCGCAGCCGTGATCCAGGCGCCGATGCCGATCTTTGCCAGGTCGTCAGGCTCTCGACGCCGCATCGCCTGGCAACGCCAGATCCAGAACACCAGCGGCACGCACAAGACGCTTGAAACCGAGTTGATCGATTGGAACCAGGGTACCGGGATTCGGAAGCCGCCAATATCGAGCACGACATGCTGTTGAATCCAGATCGGATTTACGTTGAAGACCTGATAGAACGCCGTCGACTGGAAGATGGTGATGATCATCACGGCGATGAGCGCATATACGATGCGGCGCTCGCCGGCCGTGAGCCGAGTGCCCTCGAACTTGCGCCGCTCCACTCGCGCTGGCAGGTAGCGGTATCCGTAGAGATAAGTGGCAAGGCCAAGGAGCATAAAGATCGCGGCGATGCCGAAGCCGTAGTGCCAGCCATAAACCTGTGCGAGCACACCGCAGAGCAAAGGTCCGGCGACCGCTCCGATATTGATTGCCGTACTGAAAATGACGAAACCCCGGGTCCGCCGTAATTCGTCTTCCGGCGGATAAAGAGCACCCACCTGCGCCGAAATATTGCCCTTCAAAAAGCCCGAGCCGATGACGAGCAGGAGTAGGGCGAGGAGAAATGACTGATCAAAAGTCATGGCGATATGACCGGCAGTCATCGAGAGCGCACCGATCACTACCGCATTGCGCTGTCCGATCCAGCGATCGGCGATCATGCCGCCGAGTAGGGGCGTGAAGTAAACGAAACCGGAGTAGAGCCCGAAAATTTGCGAGGCGAGCGCCTGGATTGAGAGCGGGCCGACGACCGATTCCAGAGCGGCACGGAATCCGGAAAATCCAGCGATGTGCTCGACATGTCCCGGCAGCAACAACTGATTCACCATGAAGAGGGCGAGCAGCGCCGTCATTCCATAATAGGAGAATCGTTCCCACGCTTCGGTGAAGGCGAGATAGAAAAGACCTTTGGGGTGACCCATGAAGGTCGATGCACCGGCGCGCGTCATATGAGATTCATCTGGGTGCAGCTCAAGGAAGTAGAAAGTAGAAGATACAAAATGGGAAGCAGAATGGACGTCGAAGTCAGGTGCGTCGTAAGCGGCTTATGATGCCGAATGATTGAAGAAGCGTGGAGTGGCAATTATTCTTCGGCAATCGCGATGAATGAGCGCCGAATCGCTGATGACGTGATGCTTTTGTCGTTTCCGTGGCGGACGCTTGGGATCGACTTCAGGCGAAATGTAACTTTGCTGCGACTCGCGGACGGCAAAGTCGTGGTTCATTCCACAGCGTCATTCACTGAGCAGGACGTTCCTGCGATCAGACGCTTCGGTGAACCAGGCTGGTTAGTGGAAGCAACGTTGATGCACGACACCTTTGCTAAACAAGCTCGGGCAGCGCTGCCGGATATTCCTTATCTGGCTCCGGAGGGTTTCGCGAAAGCAGCCGGAGTGCAGACGAAATCTTTGCTGCCTCCACCTCAAGAGTGGGACGGCGAGATTGATGTTTTTAAAATCGACGGCGTTCGGATGAATGAACACGCTTTGTTTCATCGGCGGTCGCGCACGCTCGTGCTGGCGGACCTATTCTTTTCCTTTCCAGAAGAGACTTCCGGGTGGCCGCGTTTTTTTGTGCGGCATGTCATGCGTCTGCCGCGATTGTTTGGAATCAGTTCCTTCTATCGTTCATTCATAATCCGCGACAAGGAAGCGTTTGCTCGTTCCATGAGCGCACTGCTCGCATTAGATTTCGAACGACTCGTGGTGGCTCATTATGAGCCAATCGAGACCGAGGCGAAGCGAGTGGTCGAGAAGGCGGTGGCGAACGCCGGACTATCAAAAATGACGACTGGCGAGTGATAAGCGAAGAGCTGATCCCCTGTTTATTCGTTAATCGATCAGTCCGGTAAGCGCGTTAAGAAGTCGTTGACGATTTTCCAAGTTCGCTCTGGCTGCTCCAGCCATGGCATGTGGCCACATTTGTCAATGAACGCGAGCTTCGAATTCGCGATTAGCGAGTGCGCTTCACAAATATTCGCTTCTCCTGCAAGATCTTGACGCCCTTGCAGGAGAAGAACGGAAGCCGTAATCGTCCTCAGTTTCGGCCGGATATCATACTTGCCCTCGGCCTTAATAAAAGCAGGTGGAACGCGGAAATTGTAATCCTTCGGATCAAGTTCCATCGCCATCGCCAACGCTTTCTTTCGGTCGAAGAAATAGGCCGAGGTTGCGGCCCGTAGACGTTCAAAGTTAGCCCGGTCGAAGTTGGCTGCTTCCCGTACAGGGTCTCTCCAGAAGTCGCGTATGTCGATTTCACTCGGCCATAATCGCGTGCTTTGATTGTCGGCGAACGCACCGAGATATTCGTAGGTGATCGGACCAGAACCAAGCGTGATTACGGCACGAACTGCTTCCGGGTAGGTGCCCGCGTAAGCAAGACCCAGGATCATTCCCCACGAGTTACCGGCCACAATGAACTTCTCGATCTGCAAGTGCTTTCGCAGCGCCTCGATGTCTTCAATATATGCGTTTAGATTGATCGTCGACGAGTCATACCTTGACAGCTTCGACCTACCTGTACCGCGTTGCTCCCACATGATGCATCGGTATTTCTTGCCAAGCTCGTCAGCGATACCTTGCATCGACCGGATGTCTTCACCCGGCCCACCGCTTAACACGAGCACGTAATCACCGCTTGTGCCGACGATGGTATAGAACAGATCAATGCCATCTCGTGTGAGCTTGCTGTCAGCCAAATTCTGCTGCGCTGAGGCTGCTGCCAGCAGCGGATCGGTAGCGACCATTAAGGCCATCCCGGCTAACGGCCCAAAGAACAACGCTAGCTTCGTGCGCATCCCTAATTTAGTTAAGGTTTACCGCGAAGCGCTTGCCGAGCTCGGCGTCCGTTAGCACCGCGTCTCGCCGATCGTCTGGATATTGGCCGCGTACTAAGGTTAGCAATTCCGGGTTTCTTGAAGACAGTCTCAAACACGATTGTTTTGAACCGCTCAAGAGCTGCGGGCCGCCGTTCCACCTTCATTCTTAAAATCGCGCCTTCCCAGGACGCCAATAGGAACTCGGCCAGCTCTGTGGCATCAAACTGTGAATCGACTTCGTCTGCAGACTGAGCCTCCGCAATGCACGATGCAAACGGCTTGCGCCAATTTTGAAAAATTGAATCGAGCCGCTTGCGCAATCGATTGCTGTGAGAACTGGCTTCAAGACTCAAGTCACCAATGAGGCATCCGATCCTCCAGCTGTCGCGCTGCAGCTTGCCGGTAATGATGTCGAGATACCTTTTCAGCCGCTGGCGTGGCGTGAGAGTCACGTCCTTTAACGCCTGTGCCGTCAGTCCCTTCAAGTAATCGAAGTAGCGATCGAGCACTTCCGTAGCGAAGGCCTCTTTGGAACGAAAATGATTAGTGAACGAACCTTGTGGAGCACCAGCGGTCGCACAGATATCACGCACGCTCGCCCCTCGATAACCGGATCGAAACATGACGCGCAGCCCGGCCTGCAAGATGTCGTCACGTAGCGAGCGTCTGCCCATCAGCGAATAATACGTTCGTGCGTATTGAATGGTCAACAACAAAATGCCAACAAGTTGAGCGTTTATACGTCAAAGACTCTTCTGGCATCGTAACTCCCTTCTATTGGATTGGCTCGGGATGGTCTGTCTGGCGTACCTTGCGGAAACACCTTCTTAGCTCCTCGACAAAGAGATCTGGCTTCTCGAGCGAGGCGAAGTGGCCTCCCTGGTCGAGCTCATGCCAGTAAAAGAGATTTGGATAGACGTCTTTCGCCCAACTGCGAGGAGCGGGAAGGTCATGAGGAAAAAGACTTACCCCAACTGGCAGGTCCACGCCGCCCGGGTTCTTGCTTTTTCCGAGCAGTGCACGCTGCTCATAGTAGAATCGAGCCGAGGAAGCGGCGGTCCCCGTCAACCAATAAAGGGTGATCTCGTCGAGTATCTTATCTCGACTGATTGCTTTTTCCGGATCCCCGCTATTTCCAGTGGCGGCGTTATAGATATCGTAGATCCAGGCAGCCTGGCCTGCCGGTGAGTCCATTAACGCATAGCCGATAGTTTGTGGGCGCGTTGCCTGCATCGTGAGATAGCCGGACCCTTCGCTGCGAAAGTGGTTAAGAACTTCCATCGCGCGTTGTTGATCAGGAGAGAGTTTGTCAGGGAGATGGTCAGGAATGACCTGCGGGAAGTTGAGGTGGATGGCAACCAGACCCGGCGTCCGCTGTTGTGCCATGGCAGTCGTGATAAACGCTCCCCAGTCTCCGCCTTGTGCGACATATCTCTTGTAGCCGAGACGCGACATGAGGGTCGCCCAAGCCTGCGCCGTCCGGTTCGCGTTCCAGCCACGTTCCATGGGTTTGTCAGAAAAGGCGAAACCGGGGAGCGATGGGATAACAACGTCGAATGCATCCTCGGCCTTCCCGCCATGGGCGGTGGGATCGGTCAGCGGTTCGATCACATCGCGAAAGAGGAGGGCTGTGCTGGGCCAGCCATGCGTCAGGATAATGGGTAACGCATTCGGGTTCTTCGAACGGACATGGATAAAATGAATGCCCAAGCCATCAATCTGCGTGCGAAACTGAGGGAAACGATTTAACTCCGCCTCGCATCGCCGCCAGTCATGACCCGTTTGCCAATAGTCAACGAGCGCGTGCATTTTCTCGAGGGGGACACCTTCAGACCAGTCATTTGCGGTCTCGCGTTCGGGCCAGCGTGTCTGAGCCAGACGTTGTTTCAGATCATCAATCACGCTTTGCGGCGCGTGATAGGAGAACGGTATGATCTCTTCGCTCTTCTGCATCTTTGATACGCGAATTTCGACACTGCTTGGAGCACCGGCGCTACGGAGTCCTTCTTCCTCCGTTTTGCGACGAATGCCCAATCGCTTTTTAGACACTCATCTTTCCTTGCACCAAAATTTCGAATCAAAGCCGTTTTGTGGCCGCATCGCTCTGCTAATCCTTCTTTCATTCACAGCGCAATCGCTAGAACGTCGACTGGATGGAAGAGGTGAGTGAGGAATATCGCAAGTGAACAGTGATCGGTGATCAGTACGCAAGAATTGAGAGTTTAGAGACAGCGAGAGGGAAATTGTAGCGGTGCTTGTGACAAACACCGAGTTCAATTGGTTAGGCGCTTGGCACAAGCGCCTCTACAACACGCAATACTTGACGCCGAAGTCAGCACGCGTCGTAACCGGCTTATCATGCGGTGGCACGGTGCCAGACTTGCGGTGCATCGAAATATTCCGTACTTGTTCGGTGCCTGAACTGGGCCGCACTCGTTCATTTTTCGAGGAAGTCACCATGCAAAAGAAGCCTCTGTGTAGGACGCTGATGTTGCTGCTGATAGTTGTGAGCGCGGCGGTCGTTTTATCCGCGCCGAAGGAAGACCCGAAGTCCGGGTCAGCCGACCAAGCGGAACCGGGCGTAATTACGAATTCCATTGGCATGGGGCTCGTGCGGATCCCTGCGGGTGAGTTCATGAAGGGCGTTTATGAAATTCGTTAGTCTCACCAAGCCAATAGCCGAGCCTCACCAAGTCCACACCTACATCGAGCTTCGGCAACAGATTCACGACGATCTGCAGATCCAACATCCTGAATGGGTCCAGCCAAATGGCGAATCCCCCATATGTGATTCTTACGAGGCGCGTCTCATGGAACTGCTCGGCACTTGACGCGAAGGGGATCCAACGAGTCTATCGCTGCTCCTCATCGCACCCTCGAACAGGGACTAACTTTCCTGACAAGATGCAGTGTCTTGGTTTGCGATTTGCTTCGGAAGCGCTTGACTCGATAAACACCCGCTTCCTCTATGAACAAGGAAGCATAAGATGAAAGCAATAACGATCCTGTGGATCGGTGCGCTGGCAGCGATCAGCGCGGGCTGTTTAAACACTGAGCATAGTGCCTCAGCCACAGGAGAGCGTTATCCGTGGAAGAAAAATATTGTGACAACTATCTTTTGGATCGGTGAGCGGCCGAGCGGAAACAATCCGGTGCCGAACCGCAGAAGCTCATGGGACAAAGATTGGAGCAGAAGTTACGGCGGATTTGACGATCCAAATCCCGCGCATCGCAGCAATTAC
>QHQO01000207.1 GCA_003221195.1 Verrucomicrobiota bacterium | reverse complement strand
AATCGCACAGGCCGGTTTCACCGCGCTTTGGCTCCCGCCCGCAAACAAAGCGGCCGGATGGAAATCGATGGGCTACGATCCCTACGACTATTATGACCTCGGCGAGTTCGATCAGAAAGGTGGCGCGCCTACTTGGTTCGGTTCCAAAGCTGAATTACTCGACCTTATCCAGTCTGCTCACGCGCTCGGGCTACAAGTGTATGCGGACCTGGTGTTCAATCACAACAGCGGAGGCGATGCCCAGGAGCTGAATCCGATCGACGGCCAGTCACGCTGGACGAAATTCGACCCTAAGAGCGGCAAATTTACGCGCGATTGGAAATGCTTTCATCCCAGCCAGTACGAGACCTGGGACGGTGCCACTTTCGGTGACATGCCGGACCTTTGTCATCGCACGCCACTGGTTTATACCGAACTCATCAACTATGCCCGCTGGCTCTTGGAAGAAATTGGCTTCGATGGATTCCGTTATGACATGGTCAAAGGTTACGGCGGTTGGATGGTACGGTCGATTCAGGAGCTGCGCGCCCTGCGCGGTAGCAGTAGTTTCAATCCGTACGCGGTCGGCGAATGCTGGGACAGCGAACGCACAATTGATGATTGGCTCGATGAAGCTAATGCGTGGTCGGACAATCCGGTAGGCGCATTTGATTTTCCGCTGCGATGGCGTTTACGCGATTTATGCGATAGTTACGGATTCAGTCTTCGCGATCTTACAGACCGCGGAGTGTTAATGTGGGACCGCTCGGCGCAAGCTGTCACCTTCGTGGAGAACCACGATGTGGTGCGTGACAGTCCGATCATTAACGACAAGCTGCTGGCGTACGCCTTCATCCTGACGCACGAAGGTTATCCTTGTGTGTTCTGGCAGGATTACTTCAACTGGGATCTCGCCCAGCCGAACAACCGAACCGGCATTGACGCGCTCATCAAAATTCATGAACAAAACGCTGCTGGTCCGACACAAGTGCTATACATGACTGACGACCTCTACGTCATGCAACGCCCGGGCGACGGCGATCACAGCGGACTGATCTTCGTGTTAAACAACCGCGGTACCTGGAACGGCGCGTGGGTTCAAACACGATGGGCCAACACGCGCCTCATTCCGGCTGCCTGGCGCGGCCGCGATGATTCTGGCGTGCCAGAGGAAAAATGGACTAACGAGTCCGGCTGGGTGGATCTTTGGGCACCGCCGCGCGGCTATGTAGTTTATCTGCCGTCGGCTGGCTAGCGGAGGAATCAAACAATGGAGGTCGGAGCTCAGCAACGCCATACCAAGTGTTCGTGCAGTGGCTCGCAGAGCTGGCCCCTCCATTTGTGCGACGTTAATTGGCGAAATAGCTGCGTTGCCGGGATTCAAAGCTGTCACCGAAGTAACGTTTCCACCATTGATCGGTCTCGTCGAGATGACCCACTTCTACTTTGTCGGCTTCCGGATGTTGTGCAAGCCAGTCGCGAAAAGCGAAGTGGCGATAGAGACGCATAAATTCTCCAAGATAAATATCGGCAACACGCGGGTTGCCTCGAATGATAAGCATGTTCTCGTCGTTATTGGTAGTTGAGGCCTCACTAAAGTTTGCTGAGCCGCAAACCACCAGCGGATTAGCCCCGAGTGGATCGACCAGCATGTATTTTGTATGCAGATATCGCACATTGACATTTAGTCCTGAGAGCTGCTCCACAAGCCAGTGATTGAAGGCGCCTTTTCCCAAACGCGATCCAATCGCAAACTTGTTCTCTTTCATTTTCCTTAGCTCAATGATTGCGGCTTCGTTGGCCTCTCTTTGCGCCTTGGTCCTGGTCGGGCCACTCATCGATTCCATCAACGCGTAACGGAGTTTGGCGGTTCCATTACGATAAGCATCCTGGAAGCGCTGGTTCATACCGAAGGCAAAGGTCATGAACAATGCATCACTCGCTCCCCTGGCTTGCCGCGCATACCAGTCCAGCGCTTCCAAGGTATCGCGCGGACTAAAAATGGAATTGATTTGTTTTGCGAGCGGATCGTCCGGAAGCGGAGTTTTTCCGACCAACATACTGGCGTCCGTAGATTTCGGCGTGTTCTTCTTCAGCTCATTCCACAGCCATAAATATTTTGCCGCGACGTCATCCCTCTCACAGACATGAACGACATTACTGTGTCCATAGATTCCCCCGATACTGAAATTCGTGGAACCAGTGAGCACTGCTTGCGCGGCGCCGGCTTTGGTTAACACGATGGTCTTGTTATAAGAAAGTGTCAGGCCCTGCGCGTTGCGAGGATGGCAAATATCTTCCAAGCCGAATTTCTGGATCGCCACTTCATTGGCGATTTTTTGTTCATCATTCTTTGCGTGGTAGAGAACCTCAACATCCGCACCGCGGCCCCGCGCAGCGCCTAACGGCTTTAGCACATCCTCGTCTGTGAATTCATAAGCACCGACGCGTAATCCCCAGCCTGGGCCAACGGCCTGCCCGATAAAGTCTGCAATTGATTCGACCGCTCCGCGCGAAAGCCACGTGAACGCCGCCGGTCCCACGTCCTCGGGCCGCTTGTCGCCAAATAACCGCGTGTATTCCTGCGACGCTGCCGCGCCGCGGTTAAAATGCACGTGATGCGTCCTTCCATGCTCGCTCTCCGTGCGGATCTTCACCGCCACTTTTTCGGATAGCTGCGGGCTTGTTGGCGCACCTCTTAAAGCAAATACTTCATACGTGTACCCATGGTCCGGTTTCGCGGAGAAGTCCGACCACGTAAAACCTTGAATGGGATGTTGTCGCGTTGAGTAAAGCATCCCTGGAGGTGGAGAAGGCTCTACACTCTTGAAAGTCTTATATCCCGACAGCCAATATTGCTCTCCTTCGGTATGATCTTCTCGTCGCAGGGCAAATCCAAGCAAGCCCGGGCAGTCTTCCTTGGGTAAGTCCATGCCAAGGAGCACTACATGCGTCCCCGCAATCGCCTGAATACTTAGACCTCCTTTTTGCTCCTTGTTTCGCATTGTGCCGTCCTTACAGGCGACGCTAGTCAAAGGCTGTTGACCACACTTAGTCAAGATTTCTTCTTAGTCGCTCTGAGCAAGAAACGAAACGCCGATAGCGATAACTTCAGTTAACTCGGCACGCGACCGCGCCGCGTCGGTGGACGCAGAGCCCACGACGCGACCGTAAGGCTGGTGAGGATCACCGGTCCCACTAGAGTGACCCAGGGATCACCAACAGCGAGACGGGATGCAATCGCTCCCGTGTAGAGGAAGACTAAGCCCGCGTAAGTCCACTCCTTGAGGCGAGGAAAACGCGGAATAAGTAAAGCTACCCCGGCAAGGACATACCAGATACCAATAATACTCATGACATATTTCGGGTAGCCTAGGTGCCCCATGATTCTGGCAAAGAGAGGTAGTTGAAAGCCACCCATCACTCCTCCAACTAGACACTCAAGGGCAAGAGGCACGGTAATAACCCAGTATGCGATCGCGGAACCGCGGGAGTTCATGACTAATCCTTTCTGCTATTTGGTTAACTAAGCCGCTTTAGTAAAGACAACGGTTCATTTCAAATGTTGTCGGCTGAACGTTTGAGAAGATATTCACGCATCGCCGGATCGTCTGTGAGGCTCGCGGCACGATTGAACGCTTCGACCGCTTCATCGTTCCGGTTCAGCAAACGAAGCAGATGTCCGCGCGAGGCCCAATAGGGCTGATAATCCGCCGTTTGCTTCGATGGAATCTGTTCAAGGGCAGAAAATCCAGTAAGTGGTTCACCTGCTTGGGCAATTGCAACGGCTCGCCCAACAAGCGAACCGATCCTGGGTGCGATTCGCACCAGTCCCTCGTAGAGCAAAGCGATTTCCTTCCAATCGATGTGCGTGGTTTTGGCCCGACTAGCGTGAACAGATTGAATCGCAGCTTCCAATTGATAACGACCCATGCGCTTGAAGCCGGCAGCCGAGTGCAGATGTGTCTCGGCTTCATCGATCATCGATTGCGACCAAAGCGCCGTGTCTTGCCGGTCGAGCGGCACAAAATCGCCATCGCTTGCGTAACGTGCTTCACGTCGCGCTTCACAGTGTAACATCAGCGCAAGTAAACCGTGAGCTTCCGGTTCATGCGGCATCAGTTGCGTTAACGTTCATCCTAACGCGATGGCCTCTGACGCGAGCGCGTGATGCGTGGAAGCTGTTTCCATGAGGCTTTCCCAACCCGTCGTGTAAGCGGCATAGATGGCATCGAGAACAAAAGAAACTCGTTCTTCCAGCTCTGGCGGCTCCGGCACACGAAAAGGAATCGCGGCGTCACGAATTTTATTTTTCGCGCGGACGAGCTGCTGGCTCATAGCTGCAGGCGAGACGAGAAACGCCGATGCAATTCGTGCGGCATCAACCCCAAGAACCGTTTGCAACATCAACGGTGTCTGCGCGGAGGGATCAATCGCCGGGTGCGCACAGACGAAAAGAAGTTTCAGTCGTTCGTCGGGGAAATATTCTTGTGTTGCTGCGACGCTTGCTGCTTCCTCCGTGATTTGCTGTAGAAACGTCTCAGATTTTTGCTGCACTTGCTTTCGGCGAGCCGCGTCAATCATACGATTACGCGCGACATGCAGCAGCCAAGCTTCTGGTTTTTCCGGAACGCCTTCCGCTGGCCACCGCCTCAATGCCGCGATGAACGCGTCACCTAGCGCGTCTTCCGCGCCGGCGACGTCGCCCGATCGTGCCGCGAGGTAGGCAATAAGTCGCCCATATGAATCTTGGGCTACCGTCTCGATCGCAGCATGGGTTACCGATTCGCTCATCAAGCTTTTGCGGATCCGAACCCTAGCAATGGACGTACCTCAATCGAGGCGAAACCGGCGGCAGGATGACGCGCAGCCCATTCCAATGCAGCATCAAGATTCGGCACATCGATGATGCCGAATCCTGCGAGAAACTCCTTCGTTTCTGCATAAGGGCCGTCATGGACCTGCCGTTTTCCGTCGCGAATCGAAACAGTCGTCGCGTTTCGAGGCGAGTCTAGTCCGGCGCCGGCCACAAATACACCCGCAGCTTGAAGCGCTTCAGCGTACGCTCTGCCAGCGGCCACAGCGGCCTTGTCATTACGACGGTCGAAGTGTTCCTGTGATTGATGAACGAGTAATGCGTATTTCATAATGTTAGTTTCAGTTATTGTTTTTGTGTGTTGTTCTTTAGCGTCTGCTCCACGGCTGCTCGCCAGCCACTTGTTTGGTTGTGGCGTTGACACGGTTGAAAAGGTTGGTCGTGGCAATCCAGAGGATGAGCCCTGCTAACGCCTTCTCGTCATAATGCAGAGTCGCTTGGTTCCATATTTCCTCCGGTACTGGATCGAACCGGTCGCTAAGCCGCGTAACTGCTTCGCCAAGCGCCAGCGCGGCGCGTTCGGCCTCGGTAAAATAAGGCGCTTCGCGCCACGCCAGCTACAGCGAAGAGACGGTCGTCTGTCTCGCCGGCCTTCTTAAGTTCTCGTTGGCCGGCATCCGCATACTAAAAACATTCATTCCTGCGACCATCTCGCAGGTGCAAACGATTAACATCGACGCGAGAGTGCTCATCTTCACCGCATTCGTCGCCATAGTAACTGGAATTGCGTTCGGTCTCGCTCCCGCCCTGCAGTCTTCCCATTTGAATTTGAACGACACGTTAAAAGAAGGTGGCCGTGACACGGGTGGAGGGAGCAAAGGAAATCGACTTCGAGGCTTGTTAGTCATCGGCGAAGTCGCCGTTTCATTCGTGCTGCTGATCGGTGCGGGATTGTTGATCAACAGTTTTTTTCATCTCCGCAATCTCGAGCCGGGGTTCCGTGCCTATCACCTGCTAACGATGAAAGTAGATTTGTCGGAGGTGAAGTATCCCGATCGCGACCGGCGTGCAGCGTTCTTTGATGAAGTGATCCGGCGAGTCCGCGCTCTGCCTGGGGTAGGATCAGCCGCTGTCGCTGGCAACCTTCCTCTGACGTACAACGGAGATTCGATGAACATTAGTGTGGAAGAATTACCAGACCCACCGCCCGACCAGCGACCGGATGTAATTTATCGTGCAATCGGTCCCGGTTACTTCGGCAGCATGGGTATTCCCATTATCCGGGGCCGCGATTTCACAAATCATGATAAAGGGGATTCTACAAACGTGGTGGTGATCAGCGAGAAAACCGCGCAGCATTTCTGGCCCGGCCAGGAGCCTATCGGAAAACGCCTGAAGCCCGGTTCGAGCACTTCAAACACGCCGTGGCGCGAGGTGATTGGAATCGTGAAAGATGTTCGGCAAAACGATTTCATCGCCACACCGAAGATGCAAATGTATTTCACCTATCGGCAGCTGAAGGATCTCGCACCTAACGCGCTTGTCGTTAGAACAGGCTTCGAGCCAATGACCCTGGCCGCGTCAGTGCGCGACGCCATTTGGTCGGTGGACAAGGACCAGACCGTGGCAGACATCGACACCATGGAGCACATCGTCGCGGGAGCAGTCGCACGGCAACGCTTCAGCATGCTCTTGTTGGGCTTGTTCGCCGCACTGGCACTTCTGCTCGCTTCGGTCGGAATCTATGGCGTGATGACCTACTCGGTAGCGCAAAGAACGCACGAGATCGGCGTTCGCATCGCGCTAGGAGCGCGGCCTGGCGATGTCTTGCAAATGACGATCAAGCAGGAACTCAAACTGGTCGGCGCAGGTATGATCCTCGGATTAGCGGCAGCATTTCTTCTGACGCGACTACTACAAAGTTTGCTGTTCGGCATCAGTGCGACAGATCCAGTCACTTTTTTCGGCATCTCACTGGTGTTGCTCGCCGTCGCAATCCTCGCCAGCTACCGTCCGGCACTTCGCGCAACGAAGGTCGACCCCATTATCGCCCTACGCGCACAGTAAATGCCGGCATCGTACCGCCGGATCGATTGGCATCGAACGTGCCTGTGTCTAACTCCCAACTATCAACGCTCAACTTGCTTTAGAGTCCTCGCTTCTTGCTCCACGCTTCTTGCTCCTATAATAGATGGCTCGCATGCACTGGGTGGTATTTCTTCGTGCGGTGAACGTCGGTCGGGCGAATCGATGTCAACCGGCTGCCATCGCCAAGCAACTGGCGAAGTTTGGTGTCGTGAATATCGGCGCGGTGGGCACGTTCGTGGTGCGCGAAG
>QHQO01000206.1 GCA_003221195.1 Verrucomicrobiota bacterium | reverse complement strand
CGCAGAAGCCCCCAAAGACGCGAAAGAGGCAAACAAGCTTGCCAGAGAAGGGGCAGAGGCTTCCAAGAACCAAGAGTGGGACAAAGCCATCGAACTGCTTCGTAAAGCCACCGATCTCGATCACAAATACGCAGATGAGCTCTCCGCAGTTTATCAACAACGCGGCTACGCTGATGCGACGAACCAGCAATTTCAGGATGCCATCAACGATTACGGCGAAGCCATTAAACTGACTCCGCAAGACGTGCGCGTGTACGAACAACGCGCGGCGGTGGAAATGAAACTCCAGGATTACGATAAGGCGCTTGCCGATTACTCCGAGGTTATCAAACTTAAACCGAACGAAGTTCGATACCTTAATTATCGCGCTTATATTTACGAACTGAAAAAAGACCTTAAGAATTCGATGGCGGAGACCGATAAAGTTCTAAAGCTCGACCCGAACAATCAGGAGGCGAAAGCGCGGAAAAACCGATTGCTGGCGCAAGAAGCGGCGAACGTTCCATTCACGCCGATTCCCGCCCCTTCCAAAAAACCGTCGCCTACGCCGCATCACAAACCTTGAGGCGTTTCGATCAAAGGTGCCGACTGGACGCGCCGGAGAGCAGATTGCAAAGGCTGTTTGGATTTAAGGGCCCGTTTAGGGAAAACGCGTTGCAGCTCTCGAGCCGGGAAAAGAGTCTTCCCGCCATTACATACCGCTAGGCGAAATAGCCGGTTCCTGCTCTTCCGTTGCGTTTGATGGCGGGGCGGTAAATCGCCTTTTCCGCCGGTTCGCCGGCAGAGGCGCCAGGGTCATGGTGATATTGCGCCCGGTGATTTTTGGCTCCATTTCCACCTGCGACATTCCCGAGAGATCGTCGCGAACTTTGTGTACGAGCTGCATCCCAAATTCCTGATGGGCCATTTCGCGGCCGCGAAATTGCAGTTGCACCCGCACCTTATTTCCCCGATCCAGGAATTCTTCGCCGTGCCGGATTTTGGTCAGATAATCGTGATCGTCGATGTTAACGCGAAACTTAATTTCCTTCAGCTTCGAGCCGGATGGCCTTTTATCCTTGGTCTGTTTGGAGACATCGTACCGGAACTTTCCAAAGTCGATGATCTTGCACACCGGCGGGGTGGCGGTTGGGGCGATCTCCACCAGATCGAGACCAAGACTTTGAGCTTTGCGCAAGGCGTCACTTAGCTTCATGACGCCAAGCTGTTCGCCGGTAGACCCCATAATAACCCGGATTTCTCGGGCGCGGATCCGACCGTTTACACGAATTTGTGGTTGCAGATTCGAACTAGCTCCTGGCCGACGGAACGGGAGTGCGCCGCGCCGCCGTATTTCCATTTATCGCAATTCCTGGCGTCACACTCGGCAAACGCCCGGACACTCTAACCTCGCCACGGCTGCGATTCACCGCGACGAGCGCTCGCTAATAATCGCGAGCCGAAGGGAAGTTGTAGGCAACAATTTCGCGCTGGCAAGGTGAATCTCAATGAAGTGTCGATCTTACAACGATCACTTTGCCGGCGGGTCGCCAAAATGCGCCTTGTGCGCCGCGTACGCAGCAGCGTCATCGAGCATCGAATCGAGCGTTGCAGCCAACGGCTCGAGTTTTACAACCCCGGAAAACAGTGCGCGGTCGCCGATTTCGGTGTCAATCAAGAATGCCGGGCGTTGCGTGACCTGAAGGGCATGAAATTCCGCCGTCGAAGCGCGAACGCGCTTTTCGATCTCGGGCGAACGGGCGAGTTCGAGCAGCTTTTTCTTTTCAACGCTGGCAGCCGCCGCACCGGTCTCGGCGGCGATTTCCCATTCACTTACCTTTTTCCCTTCGCGCAGCGCGGCATGAGCCAGCGCTAGCCGAACGCGATCATCAATGAAACCAAAGTCCTTGGCAGCCTCGGCCACGCAATTCGGCGGGAGCCACTCCGGCAAACTGGGATCGTACCAATCCGTGTTGAGCATAAATGGCGAACCCATCATCATTCCGCTGCGCCGATAGAACCATTGCTCCTGTTCCCGCGAAGTTGGCAAGCCATTCGGATCCATCAACGCGATCTTCCACTGAAATTCGACGCGGCCGTCATAACGCTTCTTCAATTCCGCCCACGTTGGCTCAGACCAAAAACACCAGGATGAAACAACGTCGAGATAATCGGTTACAGTGATACGCATGCTTCAAAGTTAAAAGGGTTGAAAAAGTTACAAAGTTAAAAAGTTTGGGCGTTGAAACGTTTAAGCGATGAAGCGGGTGATTCTTGTTGCCGCTTTAACGCTTCAACGCTTTAACGAGTCACGAACCCACGGTAGGCCAACGATGCAATCCTTTTAACGAAGTAACTCTTTTAACTTTTCACTCTGACCGTGGACCTGAATCATATTTTTCTCTTTCTCGCGGTGATTTCACCGCTGGTGGTTCTGGCCCGAGCATGGCGTCCAGAACCGCTTTATCGTGGCTGGCGTATCGCTGCGCTTGTTGTGCTGATTACCTCCGTTGTAGCATGGATTCTCACTCCCCGTGCGGCTGGGTACATCGGCGGATTGGCTTGGATGGCCCTTCTCTTTCTTCCGGCGATCGGCTTACGCAAAATGACAGAGCTGGCCGCTCGAGGAGGCTACAGATCGGCTGCAAGACTCGGCAAAATTCTTCAAATTCTACACCCCAGCGCGGAGCTGCGAGATCAGGTCCAGCTATTTCAGCGTTTGGAATCTCGGCAAAACCACCCCGTTCGTTTCGCATCCGTCCGAGTCGCAGACCGTATTCGGCATAGCCAACTCCGAAGCGCGCCGGCAGTTCTGGTGTTGATTCTGCTCAACGCTGTTGTGTTCCTGGTCGAAATTTCTGTTGGGGATCTGAATGACCCGGAAGTCCTGCATCGAGTCGGCGCATTGGAGTCCTATGCTGTTGTAGTCCAAGTCGAATACTGGCGGCTTTTCACTGCGCTCTTTTTGCACGGGGGTCTTACCCATCTGCTTTTCAACGTTTTCGCACTTTATATTCTTGGCCCGCCGTTAGAACGATCGATAGGCACATTCCGATTCGCTGTCTGCTACTTGACGTCAGGCCTTGCCTCCAGCGCCGGTGTCGTGGGTTTGACGCTATTGGGTTTCGTACAAGTGGCGCAGCTCGTCGGTGCGTCGGGATGCATTATGGGAATCGTCGGAACGTGGGCGGGATTTTTAGTGCGACATCGTCATGCGCCGCAGGCGAAACAACGCCTGGCAAACATCGTAATGATCATAGTGATTCAAGTCGCCTTCGATCTTTCGACACCACAGGTCAGCATGGCTGCGCACCTGTGCGGGTTGATCGCCGGTTTCTTTCTCGGACTCGTCCTCGCGCCACGAGGTGTAGCTGTAGCCACCGACCTCGACAGGAGCCAAGGCAGGGAATGACCGTTCGCCGTCACCATCCGAGCGAGCACGAATTGGATGCTTTCCCGCGCGTCGTTCCGCGTTACGACGCGCGGGAAATCGGTTCCGCTACTTGCCGGAGAAGGTTTTCTCGATTAACTGCGGCTCTGTTTCCGTACAGTCTCGCATGCCGACTTTTCAAACGTATAACGTGACTCCCATCCTGCCGGCGGCGCTCGAACCGCTGCGCGAGATGAGCTTCAACCTTTGGTGGACATGGGAGCCCGCCGCGCGTCGGCTCTTCCGCCATCTGGATCCCGATCTCTGGAACCGGACAAATCATAATCCCGTCCGCATGCTTCAGCTTTCGCGGCAATCCCGCCTTGAGGAGCTCGCACAGGACAAAGCTTTCCTGCGCGAACTAAAGCAAGTCTTCGAGGAATTCGAAAAATATCTCGGGCGCCACAACACCTACGGAAAGACGGGAGCCGGACGCGTAATTAAGAATCCGATCGCCTATTTCTCGGCTGAATTCGGTTTTCACGAATCGATCCCGAATTATTCCGGGGGTCTTGGTATACTCGCCGGCGACCATTGCAAGTCGGCGAGCGATCTCGACCTCAATTTCGTTGCAATTGGTCTGCTCTATCGACATGGCTATTTCCGGCAGCAAATCGACAAAGACGGCGTTCAAGCAGCGATCAACCTGAATCAAAATTTTTATCATCTCCCAATCCGCGAGGCCCTCCGTAGCAATGGCAAACCGCTCATTTCCGTACCGATTTTGGATCGGCAGGTTTTTGCCAGGCTTTGGGAATTACGCGTGGGGAGGGTAAGTCTTTATCTTCTGGACACCGATATTCCGGAAAATAGCGCGGAGGACCGATTGATCACCGCCGAGCTTTATGGCGGCGATCTTGAGATGCGCATGCGTCAGGAGATCATGCTCGGAATCGGTGGCGTGAAAGCGCTTGCGGCACTCGGCATTCAGCCGGCTGTGTTTCACATGAACGAAGGACACTCGGCGTTTTTGGCACTCGAACGCATTCGTCTCAATGTAGTGGAGAAGAAGCTCGACTTTTATTCAGCCCTTCAGCTGGTAGCGGCGGCCAATGTATTCACCACACATACGCCCGTTCCCGCAGGCAATGACTCGTTCCCGCGCGAGATGATGCGAAAATATTTCGGTAATTTCGCCAAGGAACTAAACATTCCGTTCGACGAGCTGTTCACGTTCGGTCAGACCCGCCTCGATCCAAACGATCCCTTCAGTATGACTATCCTCGCGCTGCGTCTTAGCCGGCACTCCAACGGGGTAAGCAAATTGCATGGCGAAGTCACCCGATCTCTTTGGAAAGATGTCTGGTCCGGCGTGCCCGTCCAGGAAGTGCCGATCACCAGCATCACAAATGGGATTCATACAAAAACCTGGATGGCGCCGGAGTTCGCCGCGCTTTATCGCAAGCACCTCGGTGTGTGGGAGGAACACTTGACCGAGCCGGAATTTTGGCGCGGCGTCATTGATATTCACGATGCTGAACTTTGGGAGACACATCAAAAACTCAAACTCCGCCTGATCAACTTTATCCGCGATCGGGAACGACAACGCCGTGAAAGACTGGGCGAATCCCCGGAATCGATTCGCAAAGTCAATCGCATCCTTGATCCGGAAATTTTGACGGTGGGCTTTGCACGCCGTTTCGCGACTTACAAGCGCGGTACGCTTTTGTTCAGCGACAAGGAGCGATTAAAGCGATTGGTGAATGATACTACTCGGCCTGTGCAATTCATTTTCGCAGGCAAAGCGCACCCACGCGATGAAGCGGGCAAGGCAATCATTCAGGAAGTTTACAAATTCAGCCGCGAAGCCGGGTTGGAAAATCGCATCGTCTTTCTGGAGGACTATGACAGCTACATCGCGCGCCGCCTGGTGCAGGGCGTCGATCTTTGGCTGAATCATCCGTTGCGTCCCCTGGAGGCGAGCGGAACCAGCGGAATGAAGGCTGCTCCGAATGGTGGAATCAATCTGAGCGTCCTCGATGGCTGGTGGCGCGAAGGGTACAACGGCAGCAATGGCTGGGCGATCGGCGCAGAAATCAACAATGGCACCACGGAATTTCAAAATGAAGTGGACGCGAGCAGTCTTTATCAATTATTGGAAAACCAAATCATTCCTCTCTATTACGCGAAACCGGACGGCAAACTTCCCCTCGCCTGGTTGCAATTGATGCGTGAATCGATCCGAAGCGTCACGCCGGTTTTCAACACGCAGCGGATGGTGAAGGAATACACCGAGCAACTTTATATCCCGGCTGCGCAATCGTACGAGAATTTTTCTCGCGATGGCTGTGGCGCTGCCACGCACCTGAGCCAGTGGAAAACGCAAATACGCAAGGATTGGCCGGAAGTAAAAATTTCGGGTGTTCAGATTGGAAACAAAGATCGACAAAGCATTTTGGTCGGGGAATCGCTGCAAATCACGGCGCGAGTCCATCTCGGCACGGTCGATCCACAACATGTGCGAGTGGAAGCCTACCATGGCGAAGTGGATAACGGTGACATTCGTAATCCTTCGGCGACCGTCCTCAATCAAAACGGTAGCGCGGATGGAGACGGAAATTATGTTTACCAGGGAACGGTCCCTGCGACTGAAAGCGGCACTTACGGCTTTAGCGTGCGCGTCGTGCCCACTCACCCTTGCCTGATGCAAATGCACGAACTACGCCTGATCACGTGGTCGTAACGTTTCTCGCCGCACACTCGACGTCCGTGGCCTTGCGCGAAGGAATTCTATGCGTCCGCGTCCTTCAACCCGCGTTGCACTACGAGCTCGAACAAATCTCCAAGTCCGAAATCCTGCGAAAACTGAAACAACGCTTCGGCAGCAAAACCATTCGCGACATCCGCTTCCGTGTCGGCTGAAAAACGCACCCGATCCTGCGGTTCTGCTTTACAACGATCCCTTCTTTCTGCTAACGCTGCGACAGGGGAATACCTGCGAGAAACAAAGCGGGACATGAATCATAATATCTGTGGCGCGAAAAAAGCCTCTAAGTAGAATCCTCGTTTCAGAGAATACTCTCAGTTTAACGGAATGTACATTCCTAATTGACCTTTACGATCGCTATTCCGAGCTATCACCTACGAGAGATTGTAGTGGTCGGCCCCTTCTCCATTATTACAGCCTTCGAGACGTAGACAGCGACTCAGCTAGCTGGGTATATGGTGTAAGCCTGCAATGCAAGGAAAAGATCGAGGTCGATCTTCGGACCCCGCAATTATTTGTCGAAACGGTGTTCCTCGCGTGTTTATTGCCTGGGGATTCGCATATTCCACACGCAGACAATCAGCGAAGAGAACACGGGCGGTGGCTCCCGAATCACACGCCCCAACGAGATTACACGGCGCTTGTTTATCTGAATGACAACTTTACAGGAGGTGAATTGGTTTTTCCGGATCGTGATGTAGTTATCATCCCGAAGCCCGGTTTATTCGTTGGGTTTCCTAGCAATCACAAATTTGTGCATGCAGTCCCCAACGTTCTTTCTGGAAAACGATACTCTCTGCCAGTCTGGTTTACAATGAATTCAGCAAAAGCTATGCAAGTTTGAACTCTTCAATTTTTTCAGAAAGAGGGGGCGACCACTTGCAGGCTGAATGTTGAGGTATCGGTGCTAATCGTTCGCGGCATGGTGGAGCAGAGCGAGATTTGGACTCGTATGTCTGTTGACTAGAGCGGGCGAATTCATAGTGCAGCGTGACGATCCGGTGGCGCAATTGTGTGTGTACCGTGCAGAAGCCGGGCTTCATGAAATAAAGAGAGTACAGAGGTTGCCGGTGGAAACCAAAGACTGGGATGAAAAGAGAGCTAAGATCGGATTACAAGAAGGATATGGATTATTTTCGTCGCTTACATCCAGACGGCACTCCAGAGCCGACGCACATCTCATTCTGGGACAAGAAGAAGGAACGATAATGGAACTTAGCAAGTGGATAAATTCGAATTACTTGACGCCTGAAGGCATCGCTGATGTTCGTGAATCAGTAAAAGCCAAGCCGACGATGAAATACTGCGTGCTTGATAATTTCTTTCTCCCTGAACGTATAGACGCCATAATAGCTCACCATGCAACGTTGAAATTTGATGAGGCCGCTGACAGGACCGGGCATGATATGGTGATTTTGCCATATGACGGAGCCGTCAAGTGGGCGGATGGTAATGACGTCGGTGCTGAGTTTTATTTCGCTGAAGAAGTCAAAGAGTACTTCTGTTATTTATTGAATCGTCTAAAACCACCCAGGACTAGTGTTGAGTTGAAACTCAGGTGGCACAAACCTCATGCTACTGGCTTCTGGATTCATAGCGATTCAGTATGGCGTTCCATTGTCGCCATCATGTACTTTAACAAGAACTGGAAAGCTTCTGACGGCGGTTTGCTGCAATTATGGCGTCCTGATGAAGCGTCTTACGACAAATCAACGATTTTTGACAACATCAGGTCGGATCAGCGTCTTGATTTCTTAAATGAAAATCAAAGACTGAAGACGAACACGCCAGGAGGCGGCTGGCCAAGCCATTGGCCCCATCAGTCTCGTGACATGATTCTCGTAGATCAAATTGTCCCTGCCTATAATCGGCTCTTCTTGTGTGATCTTGATGCCGATCCGACGTTTCATTCCGTGACGCCGAGTTGTGACAAGATCCGAACTGGATTCGTATATTGGCTGAACAATGAATCTCATCCGAACTTCAAAGGCAAATGATCATGGGAGCTAGCCTACTCGCGTGATTCGGGCAAGTTTCCCTCTTCGTTTACATTCGTGTTCATTCGGGGTTAGGCGTCCGGGTAATAATCGTCTTCCGGACTTATGTTTCGGAATAGTTCATTGCCAGTTACCGGTGTGTCTTCGGAATTGCTCCATCGACGACTAAATCGCTCAGATCAGGACCGTTCGCAGCGTCTCCAAGGAAAGGCGTTACTCCGAAAATTTTTTGCAGTGTTTGTAGAGTAGCGCTGTGCGTGTAGTGGATCGTGTTGAACTAACCGCCACCTTTAGCAAAAGGCGACAGTATGATCATGCCGATGGGGAGGTCGCCGCCCTTGCTTTCGTCCCAAGTAATCAACACGACGCCATTGTGAAAGGCTGCTGATTTCAGAATCATTGGCAAGTTTCGTGCAAGCCAATCGCTGACCCTTATCGCGAACCGAGGCAGTTTTTTACCGCATCTGAAATTTTAAGTCAGGAATCGCATGCGTTTCAAAATTGATCAGGTTCTTAAGTTTCACTGCGGCGCGTTGATTAGGCGACACTAATGCTTGGCGAAATTTGCCTTGGATTCAATGTTGACTAACAGAGCGACTCTTAGGTAACGTCGCTCTCTGCCATGCCAACCGCCTTAACCAAACCTTTTGTCTGCCCTTTGTTGGCATCGGCTGCGACGCTCAACTGCATTACAGCAGCCGCAGCTGTACTTGGACTTGAGGAAGCCATATCGTAGCCAACGTGTGCTTGCAGTATCAAAACTCGGTTAAAATATCCCAGAGGTCGGCATGAAGACGGCTTTGAGGCGTAAAGGAGAAACTCCTCCAGCAAAATCATGCCACAAGTTAATTGCGTATCAAATATATAAGAGTGACTCCGCCCCAGTACGCCCTGCGCCCCGCGAACGAAAGTGGATGGACAATGCATATCAAAAATTTCCGTATCGTTGCCTACCGTTAGTCGTTGCGAATCAGTACGGCTGGGAAATCCTGTCCACCTATCACGTCCGCGCGAGTTGGGATGGCACTTCGAAAGCCAAGGGCTTGTGCGTCGAAAACCTATACGGGGATGGTCCCCTGCACTGTCACTCACACTTCGGCGAGGGGGTGCTAACTTTTCAAATTCCATTCCTTTTCAAGACACCCAATGGCTGGAATTTGATGGTCCGTGGTCCCACAAACAGTTCGAAAGACGGAATCGCAGCTCTAGATGGCATTATTGAAACAGACTGGGCTCATTCAACATTCACGATGAACTGGCGCTTTACGAGAGCATGCACCGTCGAGTTCGCGATCGGAGAACCCATCTGCCTATTCTTTCCAATTCAAAGGGGTGTGCTTGAGATGTTCCGCGGCGAATTTCATATGTTGGAGGCGAATCAGGAATTTGAAAATAAATTTCGAGAATGGTCTTTTAGCAGGGATCGGTTTCTCTCAGGGTTCGAAAAGGGGAAACCGGAGGTAGTAGCACAAGGTTGGCAGAAGGATTACATGCGGACTGCCAAAGACAAAAAACCGCTCGCGCATCCATTCGCAAATGAAACCTCGTGGGCTGCGCAAAAACGTAGGGATGGCAATCATGATGATTCTGCAAACACATAGTTCGATTCTTGGACCAGCATGAGCGGCCATCCTCACAGTTACTATATTCGAACGGACAATATTTTCGGCATGCGGCCTCGATGAAGTCGAAAGAATTGCGCCTGCAGCACGCCTTTCAGTTGCGCACGTACACGGCAAGGCAATTTCGACGGCTGCTCGATTCGGTTCCGTCGCTGGAACCGTGCGACGTCTACGATTTCCGGTACGACATTGCGAAACCGTTCGCGCCGAATAATGAAATGGCTTACAGCGTTTTCGTGTTACGCCGACGCCGCCATCTTAGTTAAACCTAAAAGGAGGCTTGACATTAACGTAGAGGATAAGTCACATCCCGTGTATGACACAAAATACAATACCGCCAGGGCCGCCGCCGCCAGGGCCGCCGCCGCCAGGGCCGCCGCCGCCAGGACCGCCGCCGCCAGGGCCGCCGCCACCAGGACCGCCGCCGCCAGGACCGCCGCCGCCGCGGGCTTGATGCGATACGTTTGTCATTGGGTGGTGCTGGGATTTAACGGTAGTGGCAGTTCGAACTAGTTGCGACCGTATTGAGACCAAATCTCAATACGCGTCGTGTTGGTGAGCTACACTTCGGAGCAGTTTACTTCGGCGGCGGTGAAGCGACGAGTATCTGGAAGCGCGGATCATTCCGGAGCGGATCGAACATCGGATCCAGCCGGAGCAGCGCCGGAGTGAGCGGCATAATTGTAGTCAGTGAGCCGGCGTACGGTATCGAAAGTAGTTTCTGTAACGCGGCGATGGCGCGGTCGGGCTCTC
Source organism: Verrucomicrobiota bacterium (assembly GCA_003221195.1). Classification (GTDB taxonomy): domain Bacteria; phylum Verrucomicrobiota; class Verrucomicrobiia; order Chthoniobacterales; family UBA10450; genus Udaeobacter. The sequence goes on along the minus strand of QHQO01000206.1, from coordinate 4,416 downwards.
CCATCTGCGCCGCCACCCGGGCGAGGATCTCGAGCGACCAAGGACCAGTCGAGAGGTCTTTCTCAATCGGATTCGCGGCCATGGCCCGCTCCGACAGAGCCAACGCGGCGGCTTTGTCACCGAGACCCATATTGACGAGCGCGAGATCTCCAATGAGGTAATAATTTTCCGGCTGTTCTTTGAGGAAAGGTTCCAGTTCGCTGCGCGCTTGTCGCCAACTTTCCTGGGCAGCGGCATGGTCGCCGGCGACTTCCTGCGCCCAGCCTAAAAAAAAGCGCAGCTCGCCATTGGAAAAACCCAAAGCTGGTTCGGGCTTGGCGAGTATTTCCTTTAGGCGAGGGATGACCGGTGCAGGACGCCGCTCCAAGATCGCTTGGTACGCTTGTGTTCCCAAGGCGTCGGGGTTGTCGGCGTTCGGATGCAGCGGAGCGAGTAGTGCAGCAGCACGCGGCAGATCACCCTCGGCTTGTGCGATAGCCGCCTTTAGCGCAATAGTATCTATGTCATCTGGTGAGATATTGAGAACTTGATCAGCCTTTCGTAAGGCCTCGGGTAAACGACGATAATGAATGTAGGTAACCGCGTGCTGGGTGAGTAGGTGAAGGTTGCGCGGGTCGAGCCGCTCGGCTTCGTTGAAGTACCACTCGCTCCGGTCCCATTGGCCTCGCCTCCGCTCTAAATAGGCCAGCGATTCAAGAGTCCGGCTGCTATTGGGCAGGAGCTGGCGTGCTTGCTCAAAGTAACGCACCGCGGTGTCGTAATCCTTCAGGCAGGCGTAGTGGTAATATCCCTTGGCATGCAGTGCCTCGCCGAGGTTGGGTTGAAGAGTCAGCGCGGTTTCGGCTGCCTGCCGCGCCTCTTCTCGGAGTGCGACCGTTGGTTGAAGAGCCTGGTTGCGATAGCTGGCCGCATCAACGTATGACAGCAGCGCCCAACCAAGCGCGAACTTGGGGTCCAAGCGCACCGCTTCTCTGAGGTATTTCTGCGCGGCAAGGGCGTTGGCGGGTGTGTCGGCACTCTTCAGTGTATAAGCCAGCCCACGCAGGTAGGCATCGTAAGCTTCAGGATTGTACGTCGGTTTGGCGGAGATCTCTCGCTCTTCGCGGCCTGTGAGTTTTGCTCGCAGTTGATCGGCGATCGCTTTGGCCACTTCACTCTCGACCGAAAAAATGTCGGTCAGCTTGCGGTCAAAGGTATCGGCCCAAACGTGCGAATCATTGGCTGAATTGATTAGCTGCACGTTCACGCGCACGGCATTACCGCTCTTCTGGACGCTGCCTTCCAGGATGTGGGCTACGCCGAGTTGCCTCGCAATCTCGGACAAGTTTTCCGGCGCGCTTTTGTAATGCTGCGTTGATGTGCGCGAGATGACCTTCAGTTCAGCGATCTTGGACAAGCGGGTCAGGATTTCGTCCTGAATGCCGTCGGCAAAGTAGGCGTTCGCTTTGTCTTCACTCCGGTTTTCGAACGGTAAGACGGCAATGCTTTTCTGGGGGGGCGTTGGCAAGGACAAAGCGTCTCGCTCTGCTTGAGCGCCGGCGGATTCCAATCGGATGGTCCGAAACCGATTTAAGCCGAACAGACTTACCGCGATAATCAGAACCCCCCCTGCACCGAGGATCAATGCCCACCTAAGAATGGCTGATTTTATGACAGATCCAAAAGTTGCGCCTTGCCTAAATTTTTCTGGCAGTTCCGGGTTTCCCAGCTCCTCCGTGTAGAGATTAAACACATGAACGCGCGCACCGTGCTTCACCTCGCAGTCTCCCAAGTCATGCAGGCGTGATTGCCAGCGGCCGTAATGCTCCAAATCATCGGCGATATGTTTAGAGAGCAGAATGTGGCCGGCATCACCGCACTCCATCACGCGCCGCGCCATGTTAATGCCGGCCCCAGCCACATTCGCGCGCTCGTTCACGTCGATAACGCCGCTGACCGGACCGCTGTGCACTCCCATGCGCACCCGCAGCTCCGGATGCTCTTTGAGCGCACGACTAATCTGCAACGCGCACTCAGCCGGCGCTTCGGGTCGCGTATAAAAGACCAGCACCATCCCGTCACCGGTCGCAATTTTGATCAATTTTCCCGCTGCTTCCGCGCTGCGAAATTCACCAGTATCCCGCACGAGGTGATTGAGCGTGTCAATTAAGTCCCGCTGCTCATCAATCAACAGCTTGGAATAACCGACTGTGTCGATGAACAACACATAGGCGATCTCCAGCTCGATTTCTTTTTTGCCTACGTTGATATGTTTCGAAGTTCCTTGAATCGCCGGTTCGAGTTCCATAGATGCGGTTGGCTTTTCATCCGGATCGACAAGAAAGCGTCCGGTTCCTTCCGGAGCCGTGCCGAAACAGGAATGCCGGGAAAGTTCATGGGACTGTCAAAAAAGTCAAAACCGATGCCATGTATCCGGCATCGGTCCCGCGCCTCCTCAACATACTTCTCCGGAAACTGCCGGGTAAAGTTTGGGAGAAAGTTGAAGAATCTTTCAGGAACGACCGCGGAGCTGGCGAATGTATCCCGCGTCTGCGCGGCGACCGAAAGACGGCGGTAGCCGATTGCATAGCCGACTGCATTTGGCTCAGCGTACCACAGACGACCGAACGGCAGAGCATCAGACATTAGATCGACGCCGCGATGATCTTTACGGGACCGGCCTTCGTAAACATAGTTCCAGTGGTCTGTCCCTCCTCGCCGCGGTTAAGCGCAGTTTCAAACGAAAATTCGATCAGCGGAATGAGCCGGTTAAATGGCGCAGGCAATCCGATGTCCTTCACCTGCTCCTGCAAAAAAATAAGACCGTATTCCACCGCGAAGCCCCATTCCAGCATGTCTGGGTGACAGCGATATCGATTTCATGCTCGCCCGTCGTCTCATTCAAGGTCACGGTTTCAGAGCTGGCGCTGGTTGGAATGGCCACGCCAACTAGCCCGGTAACAGCGAGCGGTCTTAGAAATGAAAGTTCGCCTGGCAAATCGCCAACGCCTTTACCGAAAAACACCGCCGGTGTCCACGTGGTAAACGTGTCCGCACCGACTTGTTTGCGGCCAGTGCCGCCAACTTCCACCTCGGCGCCTAACGAAAGTAGGGCTTCATGTTCGCAGTTTTTTAAAAATTCATATTTTGCCCCGAACTCAAGATTACCAAACCCGCTTACCGAGCCCTCGCGAGGCGGGTGGAGATTGGTGAACGTCTCGCCGACTTCGATCCCAAAGTTCGGTGTGATGCGTTTGGCTATATCCACCGAAATCTCGGCCTCGCGCGTTCCGCCTTCCTCAGGTGTGACGATGCTTGAGACAGTTGGTAGTGATAGCTCGTCGTTGACAAATGGATCGTCGGTTGAGAGCGTGGCCGGAAAGAACCTGCTTCCGGCAAAACCATGTCCGTAGATGGTTTCTGGTCTAACAAGTATAACAATGAACCCTGCGGCTATCATAACAACCGCCGCGTTGAGTGATCCGCAAAGAAGATGCGATGAGATTTTCATTTTCTTCTCCAAAAAATGAGAACATCCGCGCAATCGCGATCTGTGCTCGAGAGTCTCGGGCTCGTAATGGTGTGATGTTGCGACCCGTGCAGAGGCAGGGCGCGGCAGATCCAGCGAACCAGGCTGCCATTACCCGCGGCGGTGGAACCGGCGGAGACTGCTCGAGTGCAGAGAGGGAGAAATCGCGAAGTGCATATTGGAATAGCGCGAAAGGTGATATCAATCGGACTACCGGTGCGACGCAGATGATGTCGATCTTTGGCTGAATCATCCGTTGCGTCCCCTGGAGGCGAGCGGAACCAGCGGAATGAAGGCTGCTCCGAATGGTGGAATCAATCTAAGCGTCCTCGATGGCTGGTGGCGCGAAGGGTACAACGGCAGCAATGGCTGGGCGATCGGCGCAGAAATCAACAATGGCACCACGGAATTTCAAAATGAAGTGGACGCGAGCAGTCTTTATCAATTATTGGAAAACCAAATCATTCTTCTCTATTACGCGAAACCGGACGGCAAACTTCCCCTCGCCTGGTTGCAGTTAATGCGTGAATCGATCCGAAGCGTCACGCCGGTTTTCAACACGCAGCGAATGGTGAAGGAATACACCGAGCAACTTTATATTCCGGCCGCGAAATCGTACGAAAATTTTTCTCGCGATGGCTGCGGCGCTGCCACGCACCTGAGCCAGTGGAAAACGCAAATCCGCAAGGATTGGGCGGAAGTAAAAATTTCGGATGTTTAGATTGGAAACAAAGATCGACAAAGCATTTTGGTCGGGGAATCGCTGCAAATCACGTCGCGAGTCCATCTCGGCACGGTCGATCCACAACATGTGCGAGTGGAAGCCTACCATGGCGAAGTGGATAACGGTGACATTCGTAATCCTTCGGCGACCGTCCTCAATCAAAACGGTAGCGCGGATGGAGACG
>QHQO01000205.1 GCA_003221195.1 Verrucomicrobiota bacterium | reverse complement strand
CAGCCGATGCTTTCGGCACCTTAACATCGAGCTCATTCTCGGTTCGCGCCGCGTTCCACGTCAAAAGGAAGAAAATCAGCAAGAGCAATAGCACATCAACGAGCGGGGCCAGTTGAATGCCTGGATGATGCAGAGGTGCGTGACCACGCAGATTCATTGGAATAAACAGCTTTACAGTTCTTCCTCGATCAGCACAGGAGTTCGCTGGGGCCTGCCGTATTGCAAGGAAAGCAAAGCAAGGACGTGTGTCGAAGCAGCTTCCAATTCCGAGATCAATTTTTGTGCTCTGCCGCGAAAGAACGCGTAGAACATCATCGCTGGAATACCAATGGCCAGTCCGGCAGCCGTGTTCACCAGTGCCTCGCTGATCCCGCGCGACAATGCCACGTAGCGCGCGGAACCGATGTCGGCTCCCAACGCGCCAAAGGAATGTATAATTCCAAAGACAGTGCCAAGCAGGCCTAGCAGCGGCGCAATCATTCCAATATCCGCGAGGTAAATGACCCGATTATTCAAATTGGCTGCCACTCGCGTTCCCTCCGTCTCGGCGATTTCACGAACTTGCTGAAGATCGGCGTTCGGATTTTTGGTCGTGAAATCGAGCACTTTCTGCACGACTCGCGCGATTGCTTCTCCGTGCCGATTGGAAACGGCGAGCAGACCCAGGTAATCGCGTTTACGCAAAAGCGCGTCTGCCGTTGCCATGTAACCGCTCGAAACCACCGCACCTCGGCGGATTGTCAACAAGTAAACCACAACGAGCATGACAAAAAAGATCGACAGCAAAACCATCGGAATCATTACGGGGCCGGCTTTGAGGAGCGTTTCCAGGATGGTCTGTGAGTGCTCAGGCACCAGAGGCGGCGTAGCTGAGGCTTCTTGTGCAATCACAGGAGACGCGCTCGCCAGCGCGGCAAAAAACAGGACCCTAATCTTCATGCCAGAAATTTCGTAATGATAGGCAGGGCGATTACCGGATGCAAATGCTCGCACTAGGGATCAAACACACGCTGACTCTCCACGTTGTGAGACACGGCAATCCAAAGCTCAGCGTCGCACCAGAAAAATATGCGCCGGTTGAATATCGGGATCGAGCTCTACATAATTGCGGCGGCCACGCCAGGTGTAAGTCGCACCACTTAGCAAATCCTGCACCTGGTACACGTCGCTCTCCATCTGACCAAAGTTCTCAATCGGAACATGAACAAATGAATTTTGTTTGCGATGCGGATCAAGATTCACCACGATGAGAATGATGTTATCACGCGCGGCGGTCATCTTGCTGTAAAACAGAATGGCATCGTTCTCGGCGTCGTGGAACCGCAGGTTCGTGTAAAGCTGAAGGGCGCGGTTTTCCTTTCGGATTTTGTTTAGTCGCGCAATCCAGTCCTTGATGTTTCCCGGGGCATTCCAATCGCGCTCCTTGTATTGATATTTTTCGGAATCGAGATACTCCTCGCGGCCCGGCAATGCTTCATTCTCACACAGCTCGTATCCGCTGTAGATGCCGTAAAGAGGCGAAAGCGTCGCGGCCAGAGCAACCCGAATCATGAATGCGGACCGCCCCCCATCCTGAAGCACAAACGGCACGATATCGGGCGTGTTGGTCCAAAGGTTTGGGCGAAAATATTCGCTCATCTCTGTTTGGGTCAGTTCCGTGAAATATTCGATGAGCTCGCGCTTCGTATTCCGCCAGGTGAAATAGGTATAACTCTGGTTGAAACCGGCTTTGGCCAGCGCCTTCATCATCTTTGGTCTGGTGAACGCTTCGGAAAGAAAAATCGTGTCAGAATATTTCTGGCGTACGCCTTTGATCAAATACTCCCAAAAAGCGACTGGTTTGGTGTGTGGATTGTCCACACGAAAGATGCGCACCCCGCGCTCGGCCCAAAACAAAACGATGCTCTTCATCTCCGCCCAGAGGTCGCGCCAGTTTTCGCAGTGAAAATTCAATGGATAAATATCTTCGTACTTTTTCGGCGGGTTCTCCGCGTATTTGATCGTGCCGTCGGGGCGTTTGTAGAACCAATCGGGGTGCTCTTTGACGTAGGGATGATCTGGCGAACAATTGATCGCGAAATCGAGGGCGATTTCCATTCCTCGCTTTCGCACTTCTTTCTGTAGCCAATCAAAATCTTCCAGTGTCCCGAGTGAAGGCTCGACTGCCTTGTGTCCGCCAGCTTCGCTGCCGATCGCCCATGGCACGCCGGGATCGCCCGGCTCGCATATGATCGAGTTATTCCGGCCTTTGCGATTCGTGTGGCCAATGGGATGAATCGGCGGGAAATAAATGACGTCGAAACCCATTGCCTTTGCGTCGTCCACCCGAGGTAAACAATCACGAAACGTCGACCCGGGATCACTCCGGCCTTCAGCTGAGCGCGGGAAAAATTCATACCACGCTCCGATTAACGCTGCCGGGCGATCCACAACAACACGGGCAGCAGGATCGTACTGTGTCGCAGCAGATCGATCGGGATAAGTTGCCATCAGCACCTCGAGCTCGCCTGATCGAGCGATTGCGTGAATTTCTGAATTCGCACCAGTCGAAATTTGCCGGGACAACTCCAGCAACCGCTTGCGATCCGCCCGATCGCGCGCTCGTTTGGCGGCAGCTTCCAGCAAAGCCGCGCCTTCGAGCGCTTCACTCCGAAGATCGGAGACACCGGCTTCAAATTTCTTTGTGAACTCGGCTTGCCAACTGCGAAACGTGTCCGTCCATGCTTCGACCGTGTATTCGTGAATGGTCTCATCGTACAAAGTGCAGACCCCGCGCCATCGATCGTTATCAACAAAATTCATCGGCGTTTCCCGCCATGGCCGCTTCCCGAGAACACGCCACTTCAGGATCGCCGCCACGACGTCGTGTCCATCCTTAAAAATGTCCGCATCCACAACCAGGTCTTCGCCAACGATGCGCTTTATCGGGTAGCGACCGCCGTCGATCAACGGCTGCAAATTCTCGATGACAACGGAAGGAAAAGCCCGAGACATGGGCCATCAATCAACCGAGATTCGCGGACAACGAAAGAACAAATCAATTAGCTATTCGGGCCGTAGAAAGGCGGACGGCCCAGCGGTCCGTCCCAACCATTTATCAGATCGCCTACGCTGCAAAATGAAATGCGCACTCGTATAGCCCCGAATTGCGCATCATTTGCCGGCGCACCTTCGTGCGCAACACTGCTTCAAACATGTCCTGTTCCAGCCGACCCACGATGGGATAACGATCCAGGAGGTTAAGAATCGGCGAATGGCACTCGAAAATCCTGGGACCGCCATCCTGGTGATTGTAAACGAACTGTGACATGTAGCCCTCTGCATCGCGCACATTGGCCAGCCATTTGGCACGGTCAGCGACTGTGTCTCCTTTCGTCCTGGCCTTCAACGCAGCTGTTTTCTTTTCAAAAATATTGTAGAGAAGCTTTTCTGGAGCGTTAGGTCCGTAGATTTCCTCCGCCGCTTTCAGCAGGTCGAGAGTAAGCTGATGGCTGTCGGCATGGAAAAGGTCGTGGCTCCGCCGGGTCAGGCGATAGACCATCTCAGGGCGACCCATCTTTTGCGGCCGACGCCACGTGTCCAGGTAACCGTCGCGTTGGAGCGTGAGACAATGCTGCTTGATGCCCATGTAGCTCATCTTCATTTTCTCCACCAGCTCGTTCACCGACATCCCCCTGGTGCGCTTGAGTGAGTTAATGATTTCAAGTCGTTGAGTGCGGCCAATTTCCGCGATTAAACGTTGGTTCATAAAATGATAAAAATGACAAAGTGACAGTTGAGTGGCAAAACCGAAGTGGGCGACTTTACACGGCCCAATCTTTATTACGCAAGCTTAAAGTTTACGCAACCAGCCAAACGAAAAGAAATTACAAATGCCCGCTTCCGACGGGATGCGCGCGGCGGGAACTGCGGTTTTACGGTTTTGTCGCCTCCGGCCACAAAAATCCGCCCAAGATTGCGGCGATGCCCGCCACCAAGAAAATATGGCCACCAAAGAAATTGCCGATGAAATAATACGTCAGCGCAGCGGTCATCACTGCTACGAGCGCGAGCAGAACGATCACTGGCTTGCTTGCAGCAGCGGGGCGAATGGCGACAACAGCGAACACGATCGCGAGAACGATCGCAATCGTTGAATCCTGGAGCCACAACACTTTCAATCCTCTGCCCAGAAACGGGTTGAGATCCGATTTCGCCACTCCAGCCGACATTCGGTCAAAACCCGCAGTATGTATCCACGCCCCGATGGCAAGCACAATCGCTGAAGATGCGAGAAGAATTCGCCCAAGCAATTTCATCGTGATCGCGAATAACGTGGATGAAATCGTTTACTCGGAAGTTATCGAGAAATAAACAAGAAAATTCGACCGCGGCTTTGACTTGATCGGCCAAGCATTTGCTATTTTGCAATGACAACGTCCCCGCTTTGGATAGGGCGCGGCAGGTCGGCCCACTGGATCGTGACATTGCTGAAGTTCACTGGAACACCGGCGCACATCAGCGGGTCAGGTTTATCGCAGACGTGAAAGTGCAGGTGCGGCTCCGTGGAATTGCCAGACGAACCGAGTTTGCCAATCACGTCGCCGACTTTTACTTCGTCGCCGACATGAACGCGCACACTGTCCGGCTGCAAGTGCGCGTACAGCGAATACTCATTCTTCCCGTGATCAATCATCACATAGTTGCCTGTAATCGCCGTTAGGCCTTTGACGAGCCGCTCTCCTTGCTCTTTCTGGAGCCGCGCGAAATATGCTTCCTGAGTCTCGTTAGGACGCTGCATTGCTGAAGGATCCTCTGGCTGATCGTTTGCAGCGCTGATCACATGGCCGTCGGCCGCGGCGAGCACATCCGCGCCGTAAGCGTAATAATCGTCGAATCGCGCACCATCGCCTTTATGGCTGAGTCCACTCTCACCGATCTTCGCGATGTCGAGTGCAAACTCTTCCGGAATCGCCCAGCGATGTCCCGTGTGAAACGAAGCTCCCCAACCCGCATACCAAACGCCTCGTAGGGGGAAATTGTATTTGTTTTTTGCGAATTCAGATTTAATGGGGATCGAGTCCGTGAATTCCGTGGCATGACCGTCGACGTGGCCGTGAAAGCGAATACGCAGGGTGTCGCGGGCGCCGTTGAACGCGAAAACCTGCTCAACTATGAGAAGCGCCTGGTCTCGAGCCAGGGTGGCCCCGGCTAATTTGATCGAAGGCGCAATCAAATCTGCGCCACAGAATTGAAATCCCACTTGTTGAAGGATGCCTGCTGCTTGCAACTTCGCGCCGCGGTCAGCGATCCGCTGCACCGCCTCTCGATCCATGTCGCGTGATTCAATAGCGCGATTCGATCGCAGCAATTCGATCTCGATGTTCTCAATCTTGAACGGCGCGCTGCCGTGATTGATCACTGCGACATTCTGCAACAGGAGACTTTGAAGGTCACGTCGGCTTTCCAACGGATAGGTTCGAATCGCCAATGCCGGACAAAAGCGAATTTCAACTGATCTGAGTGTTTCCGCAGCAGCGTTCAGTAGCGACAACATCAAACATACGGCGACAGAATATTTCATAACTCAGTTTTCCTTTCCCGGAGCAACGTTGAGATGCGACAACAAACTGGTCTGGATTCAGCAGATTTGCTCGATTCGCCTTATCCGGGTCCGCGGGCGCTTAAGCGCTAATCGTTCCGCCATTTATCATGTCGACCGAAGTGGAGAGATCTCTCAATGTTAAGAGATTTAATTCGCTCGCTTCCCGTTCACTCAGCCTCCACCTACCCGTCTATGTCGCGGCTTCCCGTGCCGCTTCATTCTCGACTACGTTTTGTTCCGCTCGGAATGACAAGAGGCGTCAGGAATAGAGATATTCGTCATGGTATTCCCTTTGTGGCGCGAACTGGACCTGCTCATTCCCGGTTTCCGGATACTCGAAGATTTTGCCTTCGTAATTTCTAATCACGATTTTCTCGTTGTCGTGATAAAGAATGTAACCGGGATTGATAGGTACCTTGCCGCCCCCGCCGGGCGCGTCGATCACGAATTGCGGCACCGCGTAACCGGTGGTGTGGCCGCGCAAGCTTTCGATGATTTCGATGCCCTTCGCCACCGAAGTACGCAGATGCGACGAGCCGTTGATCAGGTCGCACTGATAAATGTAGTATGGACGCACGCGACACATGAGGAGTTTGTGCACAAGCGTCTTCATAGTTTCCAAATCGTCATTCACCCCTGCGAGTAAAACGCTTTGGTTTCCAAGCGGGATACCCGCGTTGGCGAGGCGCTCCAGCGCGTGCTTCACCTCAATCGTCAGCTCGCGCGGATGATTCACATGCACACTCATCCAAAGCGGATGATATTTCGCCAGTATCGCGCACAGCTCACGTGTGATGCGTTGCGGCAGGAAAATCGGAACGCGCGTGCCGATGCGGAGAAACTCAATGTGCGGAATCGACCGCAATCGTGAAAGCAGCTTGTCGAGCTTATCATCGCTGAAAATGAGGGCGTCGCCGCCGCTCAAGAGGACATCGCGCACCTCGGTATGCGCTTCGAGATAGCGAAACGCCTCCTCGAAATTTGTGTGCAGTTCCTGTTCGCCCACACCGCTGACGACACGGCTGCGAGTGCAATAGCGGCAATAACTGGCGCAGCGATCCGTCACTAAAAACAGGACGCGGTCCGGATAACGATGTACCAATCCCGGTACAGGCATGTGCGAATCTTCCCCGCACGGATCGGCCATGTCGTATGGCGATGTCCAGGTCTCCTCGATCCGCGGAATGACCTGACGCCGGATCGCATCCTCGGGATTGTCCCGCGGCAAGAGGTTAAAGAAGTGTGGCGTGACCGCGAGCGCGAGTTTGTCGCCTGAGAGTAAAACGCCGCTACGTTCCTCATCACTCAGCTCGAGATGTTTTTCCAGCTGAGCGAGAGAAGTAACCCTGTTTTTGAGCTGCCATTTCCAGTCATTCCAGAGTTCCGGCGTAATCCCGCCGTCGCGAGACCAATACCCTGGCACGTGCGAGATAAATTTTTTTCCGTCCCCGTTTTCTGATACAGAAGTGATCATTTGTCACTGAAAAAGCTAAGGCCCTTAGATATCGCGTCAATGCAGGCACTTAGTCGTGCGCTACGCACATCAATGCGCGTCCTATGTCACAACCAGAGAAAGGGAGCTGACTATTTGCCGCCGAGCACGCTCAGCTCCCAGCGGTAGCCGTCGGGATCATGGAACCAAAGGCCCATATTTTTCGACCCCGCGGCTTCCGGACCGATTTCATCGCCCGGATCCTCGATTTCGACATCGACGCTCTTCAAATGCTCGAGCGCTTTTCTCAATGTCGCCATGTTCGGCAGGTGAAACGACACGTGATCAATCGTGTCAGGTGAAGGCGTTCCTTTGAACAGCGCGATCGTCACATTGTCGTTGCCAACCGCGACTCCGTTTTCGTAATCGAATTCTTTGCGCAATCCCAGAGCGCGCTGGAACCATTGGGCGCTTTTCTGCGGATCGCGTACCGCCAGCCCAAAGTGACCAACTTCCCCGAGCGTGAATGGAACTTTCATGTGAAGGCGTTGAATCCTTGAATCTCTAAATCAATCGGTCTCCGCTGGCTCAGAGCCGTTTCGAGAAATGAGCGGCTCCATGAAGTGCCGGTTGAAATCTGTCAGTGCATCGCGTGGCGTCTCTCCTAATCCACTGGCACCCCGTCGCACTTCAGGTCCGATAAAGGCCAGCCAAATATCGCCCACCATTCCCATTCTTGGGCGCAAGCGCGCGGCCGGGCTGAGCGGATGATTTTCGAGAAAATCCTCTACGTCTTCCTTTATCACCCCGGGAAGTTCTTCGATTGCAAGTGAGACCACACCCAAGAAACGTGCGTGACGAACACGGTGGACGTAGAGGACGCGCGTGATTTCTGCTTCGACCCAGGTCGTCGAACCTTTCAGCAACGCGTCGCGCTCACGTCGCGATCTGCGCAAGAAATGATCCTATTCGCGTCCCCAAACCATGGCGACGGAAGTCGTGAGGCTGCCGCCCATGTTGAACGTGAGGAATCTTTTTGCGTTCTCGATCTGGCGAGCACCGCCCTGCTCCGTGAGCTGTTGATACGCTTCGAAAACCTGGCGAACCCCTGTCGCTCCGACAGGGTGACCGTCAGCAATTAAGCCCCCGCCTGCATTCACTGGAATTTGAAAAGGCCCTTTGAATTTTTCGGTGCGCACCTGCGGCAACGCCGTAGCGCCGCTTTTCACAAGCTCGACACCCTTGCCGGATTCGGCGAGTCCGAGAATTTCGTAGGCAACAATTTCAGTAATGGAAAAGCAATCGTGCACCTCGGCGCCCTGCAGGTCGCGCGGCGTTAGATTAGCCATGCGGAAAGCTTTCTCGGCCGCCTTACGCGCGACCGAAAACGTTGGCGCATCCTTTTTGTCCAACGGCAGATAATCGGTGGTATGACCGTAACCGAGCAGTCGGGCGGTTTTGCTCCGGTCGCGGCCGATCTTGTCAAGATACCTTCCGGAAACGAGAACAACCGATGCCGCACCATCGGTGATCTGGGAACAATCGGAGACTTTAAGCGGCGGAGCGACGCTTGGATTTTTATCAGAAACTTGCGATGCGCAATCGAGGGTGAGATCAGCATCACGCATTTGCGCAAGCGGATTCAACTTGGCGTGCGCATAATTTTTCCATGCGACCAACGCCAGATCTGCCTCGGTCGCGCCGTATTTCTCGATGTAAATCTGCGCGATCCGACCGAACAATTTAGGGAACATGAAGTCGCCGTACTCCGGTTTTTCATTGTGATAATCGGCAGCAGCGCCGAGCACATCCGATCCATCAAGCGACGACATCGTCTTCTGTTGTTCCGCGCCAACGACCAGTACCACGTCATAAAACCCGCCTATGATCCATTCTGCGCCCAGCAACACAGACAACGCCCCAGACGCGCAAGCCGCTTCGGTGTGCATCGTCGGGATTCCGCGCAATTTTGGATCGATTTCAGGAATAAATGCCCCAAGCTGCAATTGCTTGGTGAACTGACCCGCGTTGAAATTCCCAACCGCACCCGCCTGAATTCCACCCGGATCGATTTTTGCGTCGTCGATCGCCTTTTTGCCGGCCTCAATGATGATGTGCCGGATCGTTTTTCCCTCCTTCTTCAGGTTGCGCTTAAAATCGGTGCGCCCGCCGCCGAGAATATAAACTGACTCGCTCATATTTTAATTTAGCCAAGGTTCCCACGCTGTCATCCCGAGCGAAGCGAGGGACCGCGTCTCCTCCTTAAGAGAATTGTGAGATCCTTCGGCGGCTCCGCGGTTCAGAATGACAATTTTTTAACCGCCGAAGGCATTGATCCCTGTGATGTCGCGGCCTACGACCAATGTGTGGATGTCGTGTGTGCCTTCGTACGTTGAGACGGTTTCCAGATTCATGAGATGACGAATCACGGAATACCGATCTGTAATACCCGCGGCGCCAAGTATGTCGCGCGCCTTCCGGGCGCATTCCAGCGCCATCCAGACGTTGTTTCGTTTCGCCAACGAAATCTGTGCGGGACGCGCCGAGCCCACCTCCATCATGCGCGTGAGGCGTAACGCCAATAATTGCGCCTTGGTAATCTCTTGCGCCATCCAAACAAGCTTTTGTTGCACTAATTGGAAGCCGGCAATGGGGCGGCCAAATTGTTCGCGCGATTTCGCGTAAGCCAACGCTGTTTCGTAGCAGTCAATTGCCGCGCCGATCGCGCCCCAGGCAATACCTGCACGCGCGTGTGAAAGACAGGACAGCGGCGCGCCGAGTCCGGATGCTTTGGGCAAACGGTTCTCGGCAGGTATGCGGCAGTTCTCAAACCAGCATTCCGATGTGCGCGACATGCGCAGACTGAATTTTCCCTCGATGTCGTGGGCACGAAACCCGGGCATGTCCTTTTCCACCACGAATCCGCCTACACGCCCATCGTCATCCTTCGCCCAAACCACTTTTACGTCTGCGATGGACGCATTGCCGATCCAACATTTGCTGCCATTTAAGATATAGTGGTCGCCATCGCGTTTGGCGCGCGTTTCCATTCCCCCCGGATCTGAACCGTGTCCGTGTTCTGTTAGCGCAAAACACCCGATAAGCTTGCCCGAGACCAAACCCGGCAGCCAACGCAGCTTTTGCTCGGGTGTCGCAAAAGAATGAAGGGCATGTACGACCAGCGGTCCCTGGACCGACGCCAGCGACCGCAAACCCGAATCGGCACGTTCGAGTTCCTGCATAATGAGACCGTACGCCGTGTAGCTAAGACCAGGGCAGCCGTCTCCTTTCAAGTAAGGCGCATAAAAGCCCAACGCGCCCATGCGCGGTATTAGATGTTCCGGGAACTTGCCCGCACGGTGGAAAGGAACAATTTCACGCAGGACTTCCTCCTGGACAAAACGCCTGGCTCCATCGCGCGCTGCGCGTTCTTCTTCCGTGAGAAGCTCTTCGATGCCGTAATAGTCCAGCGAGGTCATGTCGTGGGTACCAGGAGTCATGCGCGCAAGTTTAACGAGTGCCCGGCGCGAAGACAACGCTCGCCAGCGCGTCTGTCTCTCGTCTTATCTCGAGCAAAGTTGAGTCATCTTTCGATGGTTCTGAAAGAAATTCCTCAACTGCGTCCCGCCGTGCTTCACTTCGCTCGGAACAGGCGCTACTTGCGCGGAGATCTGCCCGACGTTCGACTGCGTCTATTTCGTTGTTGGGAAACCCGCGGCTTTCCAGGCTTTAAAGCCGCCAGCCATGGAGCGCGCATTTTTGTAGCCCATTTTTTTCAGGCTTTCGGCCGCAAGCGCGGACCGTCCCCCTCCACCACAATGACAAACGATCATTGCATCTTTGTCAGGGACTTTCTCTTCGATATCGAACTCGATCGTTCCGCGACTCATATGAGTCGCATCAGGAATATGTTCCTCGTCCCATTCGTCTTTCTCACGAACATCGACAATGACCGCTTCGCCGCTCTTAGACTTCGCTGCCGCTTCTGTTGGCGAAATCTCAGTGATTTTCTTCTTCGCCTCTGCAACCAATTTTTCAAAACCAGCGTGCTCTGCCATACAGATCTCTAACCGCTAATACACACGAATAAACACGAATTTTGTCCTTAATTGGTGTCCATTCGTGTTAATCCGTGGTCAAACTTTATTCGTAACGCAGCGCTTCGATGGGATCGAGCGCAGCGGCTTTGCGCGCCGGGTAAAAGCCAAAGAAAATCCCAACGGCTGCGCTAAATAAGAATGCAATCGCAATCGAGCTAATTGAAATCAGCGTCGGCCAATTTGCATAAGCGGATAGAATTTTCGACGCGCCAATACCGCAGATAATTCCAATCAAACCTCCGACCGAACTCAACGTCACAGCTTCGATCAAGAATTGGGTGAGAATATCGCTGCCGTGCGCTCCCACGGCCATGCGCACGCCGATTTCGCGTGTACGCTCCGTGACGCTCACCAGCATGATGTTCATGATTCCTATTCCTCCAACCACAAGCGACACTCCGGCGATTGCGCCAAGCAAAAGAGTCATCACACGTGAAGTCGCGGTGGCTGCCTGGGCAATTTCCTGTTGGTTACGTACGGTGAAATCATCGTCGCGCCCGGGACGAATGTTGTGCCGCTGCCGAAGCAGGGAAATAATTTGTTGCTGAGCAGCCTCGAGTTGCTGTGGATCGCCGATTTGCACATTGATATTGCGAAGAGTTGTGCCGCCGATGACTCGCTTCATCGCGCTGGTGTACGGCATGATGACGATGTCGTCCTGATCTACGCCCTGTGTGCTCAATCCCTTGGGCATCAGAACGCCGGTGATCGTGAACGGGACCTCTTTGATTCGTAAGATCTGTCCGATCGGATTTTCGTTTCCGTAAATCTGCGTCGCTGTGGTGCGGCCGATTACACAAACCTTGTTCGCGCTGCGAACGTCTTGCGATGTAAACGGCGCACCATCGGCCAACGGCCATTGTCGTATGTCAAAGTAATCCGCTGACTCTCCGTAAATGCGAGTAAACCAATTCTGATTTCCCGCTGCTACTTGCGTAGTCGAAACAACTTCCTCGCTGACTCCGATGACGCCCGGCACTTCGCGCCGGATCGCCTCCGCGTCTTCGATTTTCAGCGTGCCGGCGCCGCCCCACCCCGTGCGAATACCACTCGACGTGGTGCTTCCGGAAAAGATGAGGATCACATTTTGTCCGAGGCTGGCGATCTGCGCTTCCACTTGAGCCTTCGCGCCGTTGCCGATCCCAACCATCGCGATGACCGCGCCAACACCAATGATGATGCCGAGCGCGGTCAGCACGGACCGCATTTTGTTCCGCCGCAATGCGCGAAGTGCGACGTTAAATGTTGGTACAATTCTCATACGAACGGCAGCGGAGTAATGGAGCAATGGAGTAGTGGAGTATTTGCTAAGGTTTTCATTACTCCATTACTCCATCGTGTTTAAGCTGTGATGCCGCATCCGAGCGCTGCGAAACCGGATGATCATTCAGAATCACGCCGTCGCGCATCATCACGTTGCGCTTTGCATAAGCCGCGATGTCAGGTTCGTGCGTCACCATGATGACGGTAATCCCGCGCTCGTTAAGTTGCTGAAAAATTGCCATGATCTCGACGCTGGTCCGGCTATCCAGATTGCCGGTCGGCTCGTCCGCAAGCAGCACCTCCGGCTCGTTGATCAGCGCGCGCGCGATCGCCACGCGTTGTTGCTGTCCGCCTGAAAGCTGGCTCGGGTGATGATCCTCGCGGCCAGCGAGGCCAACAGATGCGAGGACCCGATCCGCTCGTTCACGAAGTTCTGCGTTTGTCAGACGCTGCGCACTGTAAACCAAGGGCAACTCGACATTCTCCCGCGCTGAGGTGCGCGGCAACAGATTAAAATTCTGAAACACGAAACCAATTTTGCGATTCCGGATGTCGGCGAGTTGATCTCGATCCAGCCCGGATACATCTGCGCCGTCCAGGAGATAATGGCCTGTCGTCGGCCGGTCGAGACAACCCAGAATATTCATAAGTGTGGATTTTCCAGAACCGCTCGCGCCCATAAGCGCAACAAATTCGCCGCGTTTGATCTCCAGCGACACACCGCGCACGGCGAGCACTTCCATTTCGCCTGTGCGGTACGTCTTACCAACATCGACTAAACCGACGATGGCACCGTTATTCATCTTTTCGCATTATTGGTCGGGCTGCTTCCGCCGCTAGTTGTCATTCCGAGCGAAACTCGAGGAATCCTGTGCTGCCGTCTCGACTCCGCTCGACATGACGATCATGGAAATCGGCGGGATCCGCCGAAGGGATTTGCCGGAGGGGATGGCCCGGCGGCGGTTGAGGCGAGCTCGGCCGTCACGACGCGGTCGCCTTCCTTTAGGTCTTCGACGACTTCAGTCACAATACCGTCTTGTCTCAACCGGTGTCGCGTCCGGTGGACGATAGCGCAGCGCCGCGTTCTTGATTTGGAGTACATCATCCTTGTGCGCGATGATAATTGAAACGTTCGCCGTCATTCCCGGTTTCAATTTCAAGTCGGGATTGCTCACACCGATGACAGTGTCGTACGTCACCACATTTTGCACCGTGATCGGCGCGTTCCGCACCTGGACGACCTTTCCGTGAAACGTCTCCATGGGAAAAGCGTCCACAGTGAAATCGACATTTTGATCGATCTTAACGACGCCCACATCCGCCTCCGCCACGTTGGCGTCGATCTGCATTTTGGTTAGATCATTCGCAATCGCAAAGATGATGGGGGCTTGGAGACTGGCTGCAACCGTCTGACCGACATCGACACTGCGCGAAATGACTACCCCGTCGATCGGTGAAGTAATAGTGCAATGCTCGAGGTCGGCCCTGGCTTTATCCAGCGCGCCTTGTTTGATCTTCACGTTCGCCTCGGATTGATGAAGGGTCGCCATTGCTTGATCGACGTCAGCCTGCGACGAAGTCTTCTTCGCAAACAATTCCTGTGTCCTTTTGCCGTTCACTCTCGCGAGCTCGAGCGTGGCCTGAGCGTTTGCCAAATCCCCCTCCGCCTGAGTGACGGTGGCCTGAAAAAGAGCAGGATCGATCTGGGCGACCACCTGGCCCGCTTTCACCTGCGAATTAAAATCTGCAAACAATTTTGCGATATTTCCTGAAACCTGGCTGCCTACCTGCACATTAATGACTGGATTGAGCGTGCCTGTGGCCGTGACAGCCTGGGTGACGGGGCCGCGCATGATCATCGCAGTCTGATAATTTGCCGCGCCTGCGTTGCGACATTGACGGAGAACCGCCGCGATAATCAGCAGCGCAATAATGACGGCAAGCCAGGGGACAAAACGTTTCATTCGAGCAATGGTTGACTGCGCTTCTAAGTAAGAGACAGGAAGAGATGATGCGGCGTTACATTCAAATTTACTCCATCATGCTGCGCAACTCCCTCATCCGCGAGCTGAGTTTCAAGGCGAACTTCCTGTTGTGGATGATCGTGGAGATCCTCTGGTTCTGCGGGCAAATTGTTTTTTTCAGCATCATCTTCGGCAATGTCGATCGTATTGGTGACTGGACAAAGTGGGAGGTCGTGCTCCTCATCGGCACGCACCAAATGATTGCCCAGCTTTTTCAGGCATTCTTTTTTGTTAACGTTGCGAACATTCCGGAACTCGTGCGCACGGGAAAACTGGATTCATTGCTGGTTCTACCTATCGACAGCCAGTTTGCTGTTTCTACGAAACAGTTCAGCCTCGACAGCATCGTCAACGCCGCACTGGGCGGCTTGGTCGTTTGCGTAGCGCTTTCGCGTCTTAATATCGTGCCGAATTTGACGTCGATTTGCCTTTATCTGATTGCGATCGGATTTGGTATCGCCGTACACTATTCCATCATGCTTGGGCTGGCCGGGGCTAGTTTCTGGATCGTCCGCGCCCAGGGGTTGGTCTACGGCTACTTTAATTTCCTGAACATCGCCCGTTATCCAGACGCTATCTTTCCCTGGCTGTTCCGCTTGATTTTCGGCTGGATTATCCCAGTCGTCATTATCGCAAACATTCCGGCACGCTTGTTAATCAAGTCGCTCGGGCAACCCTGGCTGTTGATGCTACATCTTGTCGCTGCCTCGACTATTGTTTTCTTCCTGTCGCGCAGCTTCTGGAAATTCGCCCTTCGGCACTACTCCAGCGCGAGTTCGTAGGTTTCGGTTAGTAGTTCTCCCTAGGTATCGATGCATTCGGAGTCGCGATGAACTTTTTGACCGAATCCGCTTGCGCGATCTGGGAAATGTTCTTAATTAAGCGTCCGTTTTCCCCGCGCTGCCGATTTAGGAAGTGCCCTGCTATGGCAAAAACAACTAAAAAGAAGAGTTCTGCAAAAAGGCCCGCTGCGAGTAAAGCTCGACCAGCACGCAAGGCGCCTGTCAAAAGGCCGGCCTTGAAAAAGGTCTCGCGGACCGCGAAAACCGCCAAGCGTGGTCCTTTCAAATCCAGAAAAGAAACGACCGAGTCTCCTGCCCTCCTATTGGGTATGAATCATCGCGAGAAAAGACTCGATCCTTTTGTACGCCAGCAGAAAGAAAAACTCCTTCAGCTTCGAGACGCCATGGTCGATTCCATGGCTGGAGTTGCCCAGGACACTCTGCGGTCGCGGGCGGAAGGCAGCGAAGCTTCTGCTTTTGGTATGCATCAGGCCGACGCCGGATCGGACGCTTACGATCGCGATTTCGCGCTGAGTTTGCTTTCGCAGGAACAGGACGCGCTTTATGAAATCGATCAGGCGCTCAAGCGAATTGAGCTGGGAACCTACGGAAAGTGCGAAATGTCAGGCAAACAAATCCCGCGGGCACGGCTTGAAGCGATCCCATTCGCGCGTTTCACTGTTGAGTGCCAGTCGCAACTGGAAAAGCAAAATAAAGCGTCGCGGGTGCGCCAGTCGGTCACCTCTCTGTTCGGCTTGACCGAGGACGAAGGCGGCGAGGCCGAAGAGGAAGAAGTTGCGCCGGCGGAAGTGAAGGAGTGACAGACAAATGGCTCAGGAAATTGTAACGTTGGAATGCACCGAGGCCAAAGCCTTGGGTAAGCCTGCTTCGCGTTATATGACCACACGGAACAAGAAAAGCCCGCGCACACCTAATCGGCTTGAGAAAAAGAAATACAATCCGTTCTT
>QHQO01000204.1 GCA_003221195.1 Verrucomicrobiota bacterium | reverse complement strand
CTGTATGTTCGTTGGGTCTTTTGCGCCGAATAAATTTTAGCGCGCAAGTCAGGCGGCGTTCGTTGAGCAAGCGGAACGCCAGCAAGTGTCTTGCGAATTTCGTCTGAGGAAAAGACCGGCCAATCCAACTCGCCGGCCAGCCGTTTCGCGATAGTACTCTTGCCCGTGCCGACCCGACCCATCACCACAATAACCAACGGCTCGGAGCTGGCGATTGTATACCGAAGCGCCAGGCGAAAATAACGAGCTGCTTGTTTCTCATGTTCCTGGCGGTTCGTTGTTTCTTTCTCTGTCGCCTGAATGCTTTCCACCTTGCCGCGGACGACAGCGCGATAGCCCTTATAGAAATTCGCAATTCGTAGCATTCCAGCGTCGCCTAACTCGCGTGCGGCATTTCGGAGAAACAGGTTTCCCAGATCCGCGCGGCCTTCGAAATCAAAATTCATCGCCAGAAAGGCGAGATCGTTGGCGATGTCAATGAATCGAAACCGGTCGTTAAACTCAATGCAATCGAAAATCGTAGTCGCTTCCGGCGTGAGATGAACATGATCCAGATGCAAATCGCCGTGGCAATCTAGAATCCGATGCTGCTGAATGCGTTGACGGAACAGGTTTTCATTCAGCTTGTAGAACTGGTTTGTGTAATGCCGAATCGCCTCGAAGGCAGCGGACGAAATTGTCTTGCCAACGAAAGGCTCGACCTGTGTGAAATTTTCGTCGGTGCTGATCTTTAACTTTTCGGGTGTCCCCCACTGCTCGATCTCGGCTGTCGGACTTTCAGCCTGGTAAAATCGATGCAGAGTGGAGATCACGCGGTTGATCTCCTTTTCACCGACCAAATTTTTCTCGAGCAATTCGATCAGGAAGTAGTCATGCGGCAACTCTCTCATTTGGACGGCGTACTCAACGGTTTTCCCCCGTGGTTTGAACGAAAAACTGGAAGCAGCTTCGTAGATGGGAACAGCGTCGAGATAAATTTCCGGACAGAGCCGCCGGTTCAATTCAATTTCGCGCTGGCAAAAGTAGTGGCGTTTTTCCAGCGTGCTGAAATCCAGAAACCCGAGATTCACCGGTTTCTTCACTTTGAAGACAAACGGAGACGCAATGAAGACCCATGAAATGTGCGTTTGAATCACGCGCACCTTTGCAGGGTGGTGCAGATATGACGCGGGCAATTCCAGAAAAGCAACCAGCTGCTCCTGAGTGCGGGGGGTGGGCTGATCTCGCGTTTGCGGCGCGCCCCGCGGTCGCGCCCTACCAGATTTCGATCGAGCAGCTTTTGCCAATTCAGCGTTGCATGTTGGGCGTTTTTTCCTGCTACGACTTAGGCGGTTCGCTCTTCTTGATCAATGACGTCAAGAGATCGATCGGAAGCGGGAAAAAGGTCGTGGTGTTATGTTCGCTGGAAATCTCGCGCATCGTTTGCAGGAAGCGCAGTTGCAGCGCAATCGGCTCCTTGCTCATCATCGCGGCGGCCTGCACCATTTTTTCCGCAGCTTGAAATTCGCCCTCGGCATTGACGATTTTTGCGCGGCGTTCGCGCTCGGCTTCCGCTTGCTTGGCCATCGCGCGCTTCATGGTGTCGGGCAGCGCAACATCCTTGACCTCAACCGCCGTGACTTTGACGCCCCACGGTTCGGTTTGCCGGTCGATGATCTCCTGCAATTTCTGGTTGATCGACTCGCGCTGCGAAAGCAGGTCATCCAAGGGGGCCTGACCGAGTACGCTGCGCAGCGTCGTCTGAGACATCAGCGAAGTGGCTTTGAGAAAGTTCTCTACTTTCACGACAGAGGCCTGTGGATCGACCACCCGGAAATACACAACCGCATCGACCGTCACCGGCACGTTGTCACGCGTCATCACCTCCTGCTTCTCGACACTGATGGTGACCACGCGCAAATCCATTCGCACCATGCGATCGACGATCGGGATGAGGAAAATTAATCCGGGTCCTTTTGCCCCGAGTAGTTTCCCCAAACGAAAAATGACGCCGCGTTCGTATTCGCGCAGGATGCGGATCGCCTGCGGCAAGATGATGATAATGAGAATGATGATGGGCACGGCCCAGCCGATCAACCGCGGCAATGTTTCGATAAGTTCCATGGTTTTATTTTCCTTTGGTTTTCACTTTTACTGTCAATCCTTGCACGGCAGCAATCTCAGCCTGCTCGTCTTTTTCGATAGGCGTATCGCTAATCGCGTTCCAGTATTCGCCTTCCACGAAAATGCGGCCGCTGCGCGAATCGATCGGGGTCAATGCAGTCACCGTTTTCCCAATGAGCGTTTCCTTTCCCACTTTTATCGGCAACAGTTGCGCGCGCAGGCCCTTCCCGATGATAAAAATAAAGAACGCCGCAGTGACCAAGGTGGCCGGAATGATGTAATTGAGCGATAAACGAAAGAGCGGGTCGCCGCGATTGAACAGCATGAGCGAGCCGAGCAGAAACGCGATGATTCCGCCGACCGTTAAGACACCGTGTGTGGTCGCGTAAACATCGAAGATAAAGAGCATCAACGCGAGTGCGATCAAAACAAGGCCGGTCACGTTAACCGGCAAAACGGCCGCCAGATAAAGCGCAAGAACCAGCGCGATCGCTCCAACGACTCCGGGAAGAATCGCTCCCGGCGTGGTCATCTCGCCAATGATTCCATAGATCGCGATCAGCATGAGGATGAACATCACTTCTGGTCGCCAGAGCTTTTGAAACACGTGTTCCGAGGCCGACATCTTAATCTCCGAAACCTCCGCGCCCGCCGTCTTGAGGATCTTCCCATCCACCACGCGACCGTTCAACTTTTGCAGCAGCTCAGAAATATCGGAAGCAATCAGGTCAATGACTTTTAATTGCAGCGCTTTTTCAGCAGTAATTGATGCACTTTCCTTCACCGCAGACTTGGCCCATTCGACGTTACGCTGACGCTTGCCAGCGATTGTCTCGATGTAGCTCACAGAAAAATTCTCCAACTTCTGTTTCATCGTTTCGTCGGTCTTTTCTTCTCCGCCACTGGGAAACCCGCCTATCGAGACCGGATGAGCCGCGCCGATTGTCGTGGCCGGGGACATGGCCGCGACGCTGGCGGCAACAGTGATGAAACAACCGGCGCTGGTTGCGGTTGCGCCGGTGGGAGCGACATAAACGACGACCGGCACAGAAGATCCAAGGAAGCTTTGCACGATCTTCTGCGTCGAATCGAGCAAACCTCCTGGCGTGTTAAGTTGAATGATAAGACACTGAGCATTCTGCGCTCGGGCTTCGTCGATGCTGCGCGAAATATAGCTCGCCGTGGCCGGCCCAATCGCTCCGTCGATATTGATAAAGGAAACCTTCTCCGCCGCGAAAACCGCGGACGTGCAAGCAAGGCAAAGAACCAGCGCAGCGACGCACATGGAGGAGCGAGCTCCACGAGCCCAAGCACACGTTGTAGGTTTTGAATCGCTGGCTAGGCGTCGATGAGCTCCGCCCTCCACTGTCGTCTGTCTTTCACGGTACGCTGCTCGCCAGTGCGTAAATTCACGCTCCTTTCATCGGCTGGAGCTTGACCGCCAGGTCGCTCACTTTTGGCTTCACGATTTTCTCGTAATCACGATAACTGATCTTGATTGCATCGGTGTGGGTGCCTGCTTCGAACACGATGTAATCCTGCTCTGTCAGATCCCGGTCCACATACGTTGTCAGACCATAGAGATTCCCAAAGGGCGGCATCGCTCCAATCGCGCAGTCGGGAAAGAGCGACTTGAATTCCTGTTCCTGATCCAGCGAGACGGAGTGGCCGATCGCGTTCTGGACCTTCTCCAGATCGATTTGGTGATCCGCCGGCAGCACCATCATGAGATGCTGATCACCCGATTTCACCATGACCACTTTGGCATGATGCCGCCCTTTCACGTGCTCCGCCTGGGCGATTCGTTGCGCGGTTACGGCCTCCGGATGATGGAGAACTTCATAAGAGACTTTGTTTTCTTTCAAACACTCGATTAGTTGCTTTGGTATTTCCATGCCGCCTCCGAGTGAAAAAGTATCACTTTCCCGCGTGATCTCTACTCTCTCAAAATAAACGAACACCGCCGCAAAGCAGTCGAGGCGCGAAACAGTTATGTATGGCTACATGCGAAGTTTGTGAAAACGAATATGACAAGGCGTTTGAAGTGGTCGTAGCTGGAAAGCATCACACATTCGATAGCTTCGAGTGCGCGATTCACGCGCTGGCGCCGGTCTGCCCACATTGCAATTGTCGAATCGTTGGGCACGGCGTGGAAGCCGACAGCAAAATCTTCTGCTGCGTTCACTGCGCCCGTACAGCCGGCAAAACGGAATTAAAAGACCGCGCCTAAGTCTTCAGAGTTGCTCGATGCGGCGCGCCGTTGGTTTGGTTTCGAAACCTGGCGGCTGCGCACGCAAGCGAGCCGGAAGGGAGAGTTAGTCGCCGTATTGCTTAGCTTGGCGGAACTTTTTTTGTAAATTACTTCCGATGCCAGGGCTGCGTCACGTTTCGGATCCGCGGTTTACAGGTGTCACTAACCAAAACGAAGGACAAAGTGTTTTGATCCGGCTGGCTGAACTTATAAACGCCGGGACCTTTGCAAGATTTGGGGGCCGCGGTTGACCGGCGAGTCTCCTGAATTGTGACAGTGTCGCCTGCGACCGTACAGGTGCCCCAAATCTCTGTTTTTGGCTTCGTAGCCGTGACGTGAAATGTACCGTCAGCATTGATCGTCCACACAGTTCTGAGCGAGTTCGTCCAGGTGCCCGCGAGCGCTGCCGGGCCGGAAGTCGGCGCAGTTGCGCAAGCGGTCAACAGGGCGATCGGCACTGCAGTGAAAATGATTTGGAGAGATTTTTGTATTTTCATGGTGGCCATCCTGCCTCGCACCGACTGAATCCGTCAAGCTTGATTACAGCAAAAGGCCATCAAGAAGCGCCTTCAAATCCGGAAAGCTTTCGAAGTTGCAAGAAGCTTCGCAACTGAGTTAGAAACGCTCCATGGAGCAAACCCGCCCCAAGTTCACTCGGCGCCAAGGCGGAACTGGTGGTTGCAAAACTGGAAATGGTTCGTGCCGCTCGGCTGCTTCAGCATGTTAATGTTGTTTGTCATTTTTGTCGGCTCAGTTGCCTTGATCGTATTCAGCGCGATGAAATCGACTGACGTTTACAAAGGCGCTTTAACCCGGGCCCAGGCGCACCCTTCTGTAATCGAGGCTCTCGGATCGCCGATCAAAGAGGGATTTCTTCTCTCTGGAAGTACGAACGTGAACGGCGCATCCGGGGAAGCGAACCTGTCGATTCCCATTTCCGGCCAAATGGAAAAGGGACCATTTACGTGGCGGCAAACAAGTCGCTCGGTCGATGGAACTATTCGGGTCTCATCGTAGAGATCACAAAAACGCATCAGCATATCGACCTTCTCCACAGCCCCGTTCCAGCCGGTTCGCCGTGACCACTCCCCTGCAGGCCGCGACAAAAAAACTTCCTGTCAGCGCAATTCTTTTCGGAATTCTGGCGGGAATCATCGGCATCGCGGCGGGACTATTTCTTGGCTTCGCTTTGGGCGCAGCACTGGCAGCTGCGTTTCACATCTCCACGTTTGAAGGCGGGGGATTATTTTGCCGCTGCAATCGCACTCATCGTGACGTGCATCGTCGCGCCGGGCGTGATTCTTCTGACGCTTTATTGGCGCGGCACAAGAGGACTTTGGCTTTTCGTCGGGTTGATAACCGTTTGCATTTCCCTTGGTATCATTGCGGTGTCCGGATTTGGAATTTGGTATGCCGGTCAACCGCATGTTTTGAACATCAATGGACCGCCGCCGCAACTGGAGTTCGAAGTAAAACCGCCATCTGGTCAGTCCGTCGAAAGTCTGGCTGACGTTCAGCCCGAGCTTGATACACCTCGCAATCGGATGCCGATGCCGGGATACTGGCACACCGACGCGCCTAAGGATGCAACTGTGCGCGCGGGTTACGTCGAACTTTATTTCCGGACTTCGCAACGGCTCCTCGTGTTGAGATTTCCCGGCGATTCAGACCGAATTTTCCGGCTCAAGCTGCCGGCCAATCCAATGAGGGCGAAATACCGCGCCTGGTCCGACTGGCAAAACCCAGACTTTGTAGCAAAAGGAGGCGAGCAGCCTTCTCGCCCCTTTGGCGGAAACGAATATCAGATTCGCTACAAGATGGATTACCAGGACCGATAAACTTGATTGCCACTTTGCTTGTTGGGCACGAGCGCGTGGTTTACCTCTAGCGCGGCGCGCGTAAGTTGCTGAGATGTCGGTTTCTGAGGAACAGGTGAAGAACGCATTGAAATCGGTGAGATATCCCGGTTTCACTCGGGACATCATCTCATTCGGGCTGGTGAAATCGGTTCAGATCGACGGCGGCGAAGTCAAAGTGCAGCTCGCGCTGGCGACGAATGATCCGAATGTTCCAGCGACAATCAAGAACGATGCCGAAAAAGCGCTGCGAACCATCGATGGTGTTCAGACCGCAAAAGTTTTGATCGACATTCATGCGCCACCGGCAGGCGCAGGCACGGGGATGGGTGCAACCCGAATCCCCGGAATCAGGCACGTGATCGCGGTGGCAAGCGGCAAAGGCGGCGTGGGCAAATCGACTGTTGCGGCAAATTTGGCGGTGGCACTGGAGCAAACCGGAGCGCGCGTTGGCTTGTGCGATTGCGACATTTATGGGCCGAGCATTTCATTGATGTTCGGTACGCGCGAGCGGCCAATGGCGACGGAAGAAAACAAAATCGTTCCGATTGAACAATACGGATTGCGGCTCATGTCCATGGGATTTTTGCTGGACGACACTTCACCGGCGATTTTGCGCGGGCCGATGGTCACGCGTTACACCCAGCAATTTCTTCGACAAGTGGAATGGGGCGAACTGGATTATCTTGTGCTCGATTTGCCTCCTGGTACTGGCGACATCCAGCTCACGATTGTCCAAACGGTTGCACTTTCTGGAGCGATTGTAGTCACTACGCCCCAGGAAGTTGCGCTCA
>QHQO01000271.1 GCA_003221195.1 Verrucomicrobiota bacterium | reverse complement strand
AAACCAGGGAAGAAGCATGTCGATTTTTCAACCATGTGCCGCAGCCTGAAGCAGGTCCGCCACTTCGTTTTGCACGTTTTCCAGCTCGTCGAGCCGCAATTGCGGATCGGGTACGATGAACACATCGCCGGTTGCGCCGTGTTCGTAAATCAAGACACGCCCATTAGTACTCTCTTCCGTCTTCACTTGTTTCAGGACGCGCTTGCGCTCAAGCATCGCGGCCAGGACGTAGCAAGCATTTGGCTTATCGGATGCAATTAAACGGCGAAAGAGTTGTTCCGCATTTTCCCTCGGCAGAGGTTCGGACGGCTTTGGCGGCAATGGTTCGTAGCGCGATTTCCAAAACGAAAATGGCTGAATGTTTTCATTCCGGTTCTGCCACGCCTCTTCACTCAAATCCTCACGCCGATAGCCATCCGCGCTGTGATAGAGCAGCGTGTAGAAGTATTCTCCGGCGACAAACGGCCGGTGCGTCACCGCGCAGGTGTCTGCCCGATGTGTGATCGCCCATTCGTTCGGAAGCGGGTTCATCGTGATACGATACGTCGCGCGGTGAAAAGATGAAAACTGGGGGGTTCGCGGTTGGAGGCGCGCAGATAGAGCAGATAGAGGCCGATCGCGGCGAATAGAAGGTTCGGCGCCCAGGCCGCCACCCATGGAGAAACGCGGTCACCTTCGCCAAGCGCGAGAAACAGGTGCACAAGGAAGTTCATCGAAAAGACGAGAAAAACCGCGGCGGCGACACTCGACAAAACGCCGCGGCGCGAATAACCGATTCCGAGCGGCGCTGCGATGCACACAACAACCAGGCAGGTCCACGGCAGAGCAAGCCGGTACTGCAGATGGGTGCGAAACGGTGCCAGCAACGTAGCGGGGAAATCTGCATTGAAACGCAAATACTCCCGTAATTCTGGCAGGCTTAGAAATTCTGCGCGTTCATTTGCGCTTCCGAGCCGGAAAGGTGTTTCACTCCAGTGCTCGATCTTGAGCGAAGGATAAATCTGCTCGTCGACGATATTTCCAGCGTGATCATAGTGAACGACCTTCACATTCTCCAAATCCCAGGTTTTGGTTTCCGGGCGGTAGGAAGCGCGACTTGCCACGTAGTTTGTGACGATATTGTCGTTCGTGTCCTGTTGAAGGACCTGAACGTTGTTGAACGTGTTGCTCCGAGGAAGGAAATTTTGAATAAACCAAGTGCGCAAATCGGTTCGATTGCGAAAAATTTGCCCTTGGATGTAACGACTGGGACGGGCCTGCGCTTCCGAAAGAAAATTTTTGCGCGCCAGTTCTGCATGGGGCGCCAGCGAATAGTTCATCGCCATGCTGGCTCCTACAGTCAGCAGTCCCATGGCGATCAACGGCAGCAGAACGCGCGGAAGACTTATACCCGCCGTGAGCATGGAGACAATTTCGTTGGAGCGCGACATTCGGCCCAGAGCAAAAAGGAGCGACAGCAGAAGCGAAACCGGCAGCAGAATGAGGAAGACCTGCGGGATCTGCGTGGCGTAATAACGACCGACCAGAAGCAGACCGACATGCTCGTCGATAAAAGTCGAGATGTTATCGCTTACGTCGAAAATGAGCCAGATGGAGATGAAGCCGGCGATGCAGTAAAGATAGACCTGCAAGAAATTGCGAATGACATATCGGTCGAGAAGCTTCATGACGATTTGGAACAGTTTCGGGTCGTAATTACCGTACTCAAATCAATGACGCGCGCCAAATCACAAGAGAAGAATGACGAATTCTCAATGACGAAGGCCGAAAGAATGACGAATGATCAATTGACCAAGCACGACGACGTCGGTTCTTCGTCATTGGAGCTTTGGGCGCCGTTCGTCGTTCGTCGTTCGTCATTCGTCATTTCCTGTTGCAAGTGATGATCGCACTGAAAAACAGCTTGGGCAGCGATTTTGTCGAACGTGTCCGCGCATTTTTCTCGGAAAGCGGGCCATTATCGAAGGCAAAGAATTTCGAGTTCCGCCCACAACAGCAGGAAATGGCTGCGGCCGTTGCCAATGCGCTGGAGGAAGAGCGCCATTTGGTGATCGAAGCTGGAACCGGCGTAGGCAAATCGTTGGCTTATCTCACGCCGGCAGTCTTATGGGCGATCGAAGAGCACAAAAAGGCAATCGTCTCGACGCACACGATCAATCTTCAGGAACAACTTCTTTACAAAGACATCCCCATTTTAAAGAAGATTCTGCCGGTCGAGTTTGAGGCCGCGTTGGTCAAGGGGCGTCAGAATTACATTTGTCCGCGGCGATTGGAACGAGCATTGCAGCAAGCCAACGAGCTTTTCACCGGACCGGAGCAAAATGAGTTGAACAGGCTGGCCGAATGGGCGCGAACCACGCGCGACGGTTCGCTCAGCGATTTATCGATCGAGCCCGATCCCAAAGTGTGGATACAGGTCTGTAGCGAAGCGCATATTTGCACACAGAAAACATGCGGTCAGGATTCGCGCTGTTTTTATCAACAAGCGCGCAAACGGTTGCTGGGCGCGGATGTTCTGGTGATTAATCACACGCTGCTGTTTATTCTGCTGATAAGTCCGGAGGCGCAGGAAGAACGCGAGAGTGGTTTCATTTTCCCGAATGATTTCCTGATTTTGGATGAAGCGCATACGGTCGAGCGAGTCGCCTCACGGCAGGTCGGCATCGGCATCTCGCAGTATGGGCTGAGATCGATAATCCAACGACTTTACAATGCCCGAACACGCAAGGGCCTTTTCACGGTGACGCGCGATGCGGAGGGCGTGAGGCTCGCGGCCGAACTGGTCGATGGCGCAGAGAAGTTTTTCGCTACGGTTGAATCGAAATGCGATTTCAAGAAAGGCCGCGAATTTCGCGTGCGTGACGCCGATCTAGTGCCCGACACGATTACGAGCCGGTTGACCGCGTTGCAAGCGCGAGTCTCCGAAGTTGTAAAACGTGCTGATGACGAATTTCTAAAGGCAGAATTACAGGAATACAGTAGGCGGATTCGCGACGCTCGCG
>QHQO01000203.1 GCA_003221195.1 Verrucomicrobiota bacterium | reverse complement strand
GCCAATCTTCAGCGCGGCGACCTTGAATTCGGCCGCGAATGTCTTGAAAATTTTTGCAACTGGCGCCACATCTTTGTCACCTGTAACAACCGCTGTTTGACCAGTCAGCGTCTCGCCTGCTTCCGGAAAACCGGAATCGGTCATGGCACGTTTGAGGAAATTGTTCTTCACAACGTGGACTTCCGCCCCGACTGGCGCCAGTCGGTTCCGCAACTCGCTAAAATCGCCAACTTTCATTCGCTGATAGTCGGTTACGAGCACGAACGGAGAGCGTTTTAGCTTCTCGGTAAGATCCAAAACAATGCTGGCTTTTTCTGGTCTCATTCTATTTCGATATTGGGTCTTCTAGACTACACGCTCAAATATGGCGCTGGATCAACGCGAACTCCGGGGGACATGGTCGCACTGATTGTCACGCCTTCAAGGTACCGCCCTTTCGCGCTGGCGGGACGAGCCCGAACCACTGCCTCGATCACTGCGTTTCCATTTTCCACCAGCGCATTTTCCTCGAATGAAAATCTTCCAACCGGCACCGCCACGTTGCCATTCTTATCCAGCTTAAACTCCACGCGACCGGCTTTCACTTCCCGCACCGCTTTGGCTGTGTCGTCTGTGACCGTTCCGGTCCGCGGATTCGGCATCAGTCCGCGCGGCCCAAGTACCTTCCCCAATTTCCGCACCTCTGCCATCGCTGCCGGCGTTGCGATTGCGACGTCAAAATCCTGAAAACCTTCCTGGCACTTCTGAATTAGATCCTTCATCCCAATAAACTCCGCGCCTGCTTCCCTGGCTGCCTGTGCAGACTCGCCCTCGGCAAAAACCAGTACACGAACCTGTTTGCCGCTGCCATGCGGAAGGGGACAGGTCCCGCGGACCATCTGATCGGATTGCTTGGGATCAACACCAAGCCGGAATGAGACTGTCACGGTCTGATCAAACTTAGTCGGCGGAAATTTTTTCAGCGTCGAGACGGCCTCTGGGAGACTGTAAGCCTTCGCCCGATCTACCTGTTGCGCTGCTGCGCGATAACGTTTGCTTCGATTTCTTTGCATGTCGGTGTGCAGTTCTATCGCCCCGGCCTCTTGTGAGGAAAACACGGGGCTCCTGCCAAAATATTAAGCCGCTCAGTCCAGCGGCGGGGCGTCCAACTTAGCGGCTATCTTTTCCTTGTCAAAATCAAGTTTAGTGCCGTCGACTCCAACACGGCTAGTCCGCTGGGTCTCCAACTTCTGCGGGCTCGGTTATCTTGGTAGCGTGTTGAATAATCGGCCCGTTCCTAATGATTTTTCCCTCTTTCATCACGAAGAACACTCGCTCTGTTGCGGTAATATCGGTAAGCGGATCGCCCGGCATCGCAATGATGTCAGCGAGCTTTCCCTTTTCCAAGGCGCCGGTTTTTTGCGCGATGCCGAAGAGCTCGGCATCACTTGCTGTGGCAGATTTTAATGCATCGGTTGGCGTCATTCCGAGATCAACCATCAGCTTAAACTCTTTGGCGTTCTGACCGTGTGGAAAAACGGCGGCATCAGTGCCGAAAGAAATTCTCACTCCTAATTTTACCGCGTTGCGAAACATGTCCGAGCGGGCAGCTGCTGCAGCTTTCGCTTTGGCCTGCAATGCTGGTGGATAATTCTCCAGTTTGCTCATGATCCATTCGGTGGCCATAAGCGTTGGCGTCAGGAAGACGCCCTTGTTTTTCATCCGGGTGAGTGTTTCCGGTTTCATAAATGAGCCGTGTTCAATGGAATCAACGCCAGCCTCGATCGCTTCCCGGGCAGCCTGGTCGCCATGACAATGCACTGCCACTTTTTTGCGCAAACGATGAGATTCGTCAACGACTGCCGCCATCTCAGCCGGCGTCAATTGTGGGGTGTCCACTTCGTCTGTTAAAGAAAGTACACCGCCTGAAACTGCAGCCTTAATCACGTCGGCGCCATTTTTGACTTCGAACCGCACTGCTTTTCGCGCGTCGTCCGGACTATCGATAATTCCATCCGTGTAATCCGGCTCACGCCCAAAAAGAAAATCACGGAATCCGCTGGTCGGATCGAAGTGACCGCCGGTGGCGCCGATTCCCTTAGTCGCAACCAACATGCGCGGACCAACGACTACTCCTTTGTTAATCGAATTGCGCAGGGCAACATCGACAAACTCGCGGCTGCCCACGAATCGGCTTCCGAGATCGCGCACGGTAGTGAAACCTGCTTCGACAGTAGCGCGCGCGTGCGCCGTGGCAATGATCGCCTGCTCGGAGACGTTGAGATCGAGCTCTCCCAGTCGGCGCACATTGTAATCGCCGGAGTAATCCAGAGTCAGATGTGTATGTGCGTCCATGAATCCCGGCGCGAGCGTCGCATCGCCCAGATCGATCACCTGCGCGTCGGCTGGAACAGCCAGATTGCTACCAACATCGACAACCTTATCGTCTCGAACGATGACGACGCCATTTGGAACGAGTGATTTCGATTTTCCATCGAACAAGCGCGCGGCTTTCAGCGCAATCACATTGTCAGCCGCTCGAACTGGAATCGCCCCTATGGCAAATGCCAGGATTGCCAGAACAAGGCGCAACCATCGATCACAAGCCAGGACGTTCATCCCCGCGCATATAAAAGGTTCGCGCCAACAAAGCAAGAGGACGCCGGGAAAATGACCCAGCCTGAATGACGAACGACGCTTAAATCAGTGAATGATGAAACGAAACTGCGCTACGGTTTCCGCGCTTTCGCCGCACTTTCGGTGAGTCCCTGCCTCGCTAAGGCGAGATCCGGCCTAAGCGCGAGCGCCTGTTCGAAAGCAGCAATGGCGCGCTCATGTTGACCAAATAAAGCCAGATAGCGTCCGCGATTAATCAGCATCTTCGTGTAGGCGGGTATTACTTTAACGTTTACTGGATCGCCTTTGTCGAATCGCAGTGGCCCGTCGGCGAGGCCGCGGATTTGTAGATGCACATCAGGCGAATCATGAAAGCCCTGATTGTCCGCGAGATTAAACACAAGCCCTTGCGGAACGAGTTGATATTTTTGACTAAGCCATTTGGTCAGCTCGCCGTTGACTGAGTCGGAGGAAAGCAAGTCGTTCGTCATGTAAACCGGAGCAACCCTGCTTTCGTTCATCACCATTGATTGAATCATCTCTAAAAATGCTGCGCTGATTCTTTGAGTCAGCGCCGGGCTCCTGGCAAAAACTCCGGGATCGCGCTCCCATTCTTTGAGGTTTTCAACAAATGCTTCAATCTTGTCGCGCGACCGCTCGACCAAAGCGGGATAAGCATGACTTAGGTAATCGAAATACCACGAGCGACGCAGGAGATTGATATCCACAACCTTAACGTCTCGCCGCCGTTGTTCTATCTCCTGCGCATAGAACATGGGAGAGACAACCTGCCAATCGAGCGTGAGCAAGAGGCTGTTGGGCGCGATCGTGCTCAACAGATTTTCGACGTAATCATGGGCGATAAAATATTGCCTGCGATTATTAAAAGGCCAGTTAGCAGCGAGAGTAATCGCGCACACAAGCAAAACAACGACTGCAACCGCTACAGATAGCCTCCCGGCCGGCGCGGGCTTGGAAACGGCCCGTCCAATCATCCATCGAATGCCAAGACCAGCGGCAACCGCGATCGAAATAAATGCGGGTAGATAGTACGCATCCTTGTCCTCCGCAATTTCGTAACTGAGTGCGTAGGCCAAATCGGCGATGATAACCGTCAGGAGAAACCAGAAAGTCGTACGGTTCCGATTGAAAGCGTCAACGAAACCTGCGAAAGCCAGAACCAGCGACAACGGAAGCCACGGAAAACCGAATTCGCGCAGCGCCATTCTGCAGAATTCAGCAAACTGTTCTCCCATTATCTCCGGCTTAAAGGAGAAATAGACCTGATACTGTCTGCCCGTGAGGTGCCACCATATTTCCTGCAGCGAACGCGGATGGCCCCAGTTAATGACAGGCGAGCGCGACGCTGCGAGAGGGAGGTAGGCATAAACGGCGATGAGTGCGCCAATTGAAATCAACGCGGCATAAATCAATCGTCTGCCGGTGAAGAACCTCACGCCCTGCGTTCGATAAACAATGACTGCTATGGCAGGAAGGGTTAGTGCCACGGTAACGTGATGAACGCCTAGCGCTAGTCCGAAGACCAGCGCAGCCGCATAAAGGCAAGCGTCATAGCTTGTAATCTGCGAAGTGATTTCGCCAGCATTGATCGCCGTGCCGATATGCATCTTGTCTGCGACGATACGTCGCCGCCATCGAAGCATTAGAAAGAAGATAACGAGGATGAGCAGCGTATTCAGAGCATAAACCTCGGTGATCGTCGCGTACGACCAAAGAGTGCGTGAGAAGGCCATGAGCAAACCCGCGCCCACCGCTGGCGCAGCAAACAACCGGCGGGCAGGCCCCGATTCTTCAGCTGTTTTACTCTGCTGCCCGACTTTCTTTCGTCGCTTCGACGTGGCGAGATATGACGCAGTAATGGTCAGTTCTGCCACCGTGAGCGTGAGCATCGCGCAAGCGAGCGCCGCAAAAAGCGCGGACGAAAAGTTAATCCGCACCGCAATGTTTCCAAAGGGCATAAGCGATGCAAGATGGGCGAGAATGATCCACAACGGAACGCCCGGCGGATGTGCGATTCCCAGGCCGCGGGCAACTACGATTAGCTCTCCGCTATCAGTCAGAGTAACCGTCGGCGCGAGCGTCCAGCCATAAAGAAGGAGTGCGACCAAAAAGACGATGCCGGCGCAGAATAGCTCGGCTCGGGAAAAAGAAATTGTTCGAGCATTTATTTGCGTATCCGCCTTTGGCGCCGGCGCGCGGCTCGTAACCTTCTCCCGAGTTTTCGCTTTATGAGGTTGCATATTCTTCGAAAGCTCGCGGGCCATCGCCTATCGTCTCGCAAACTCGCCTTCCTGCAAACGATGGCGTGTTGTTTGCACCTCGTCCCATGGCCAGCCAAAGCAGAAGTTAGCCGCAATTAACGGTCTTGCCTTCCCGCTACTCCTCGCTTGAATCCGACAAGGTGAAACTCCGAACTTCTTCGCTAGCCACGATTATTTCGTGGGCATCGATCCTGGCTACAACACTGTGCGCGCCTTTTGCCGCAATGATCGTCGCGCAAACCCCAAGTCCAAGACCATCGGCGTCGCAACCGCCGGCCGACTACGATCTTCGCTGGGGCGTGAAAATTCCCATGCAGGACAAGGTCGAACTGAACGCAACGTTGTATCTGCCGAAAACGCCGGACGGATCATTACCGAAGACGCCGGTGATCTTCACACTCACGCCTTACATCTCAGATACGTACCACGCACGCGGCGCTTACTTCGCATCGCATGGATACGCATTCGCGCTTGTCGATGTTCGCGGTCGCGGAAATTCCGGCGGCGAGTTCGAACCGTTTGCAAACGACCCGCGCGACGGCTACGACGTCGTCGAGTGGCTTGCCAAGCAACCGTTTTGCGATGGCAAGGTTGCAATGTGGGGCGGTTCCTACGCAGGATTCGATCAGTGGGCGACGGCGAAGGAATTCCCGCCACATTTGGCGACAATCGTTCCCGCTGCAGCTGCTCATCCGGGACTTGATTATCCTTCGACCCAAAACGTGGGTCTAACGTACGACATGCAATGGTACACGCTCACCAGTGGGCACGCTGCGCAAGACAATCTTTTTGCTGATCAAAAATTCTGGCGCACGAAATTCCTGGATGCCTACAAGAAATACATCCCGTTTAAATCGCTCGATTCGTTTGTCGGAAATCGCTCGCCTAATTTTCAACGCATCCTCAAACACCCCGTAATCGATGCGTACTACGACGCGATGGTACCGACCCGCGAGCAGTTCCAGAAGATTGCGCTGCCAATTCTAACAATTACCGCCCAATACGATGGCGATGAATTGGGCGCCCTATCCTATTACCGGGATCATCTGGCAAATGCCTCTCCAGAAGCGCGCGCAAAACATTTTCTAGTCATTGGCCCATGGGACCACGCGGGCACACGTACGCCTACGGATGAAGTCGCGGGCATAAAGTTCGGACCTGCGGCCGTTGTCGATCTTAACGATCTCCATCGGCAATGGTATGACTGGACAATAAAGAGCGGCCCCAGGCCGGAATTTCTCAAGAACCAGGTCGCTTACTACTTGCTCGCGCCGGGAAACAGTGGCGCAAATGGAGAATGGAAATACGCCGAGAGTTTCGAAACCCTCGTCGCAAATCCTCAAAGTTTTTATCTTGATTCCAAAAACGGGGATGCGAATGGCGTCTTTCGTTCTAGCTCGCTTACTGAAAAGCGGGCCAACGAGGGTTCGGACACATTCATTTACGATCCGCTGGATACCACGCGCGGCGAAACAGTTGATGGGATCGATCCGAAAGAAAAAACGGCAGGCATCGATCAAACCTATGCGTCGAGCATTGGCAAGGACGGTTTGGTGTATCACACGGAGCCGCTGCCTAAGGAAACGCCGCTCATAGGCTGCCCAGCAGTAACGTTATGGGTATCAATCGACACGCCCGATGTCGATCTCTCCGCTCATCTCTTCGAAATCCAGCCCGATGGGACGAGCATCGCGCTTTGGAGCGATATTCGCCGGTTGCGTTATCGTGAATCATTGCGCGAACAGAAGCTGGTGAAGCCAGGCGAAATCGTACGCTGCGATTTTAATCCCGGCCTGTTCGTAGCTCGTCGTTTGATGAAAGGCAGTCGGCTGCGGCTTGTCATTTCTTCGCCTAATTCCATCCACCTGGAGAAGAATTACTGTTCGGGCGGAGTCGTCACGGAAGAAACGGCTAAGGACGCGCACACCTGCCACGTGCAGGTATATCATGACGCGACCCATCCCAGCACGATTCAACTTCCGGTTCGATGATGCGCTGCGCCGTTACAATTTTGGTCATCGCGGGCACATCTTTGCTCCTAGGGACACCGGCCCGAGGCGCTTCGATCCACTCGGCAAAGCGTTGAAAAAAATGGAGATTGCGCCGGATTGGTATGTCGCTGCAAAAAGCTCGCCGTATTTCACTAACGCCGAGCCTGAGG
>QHQO01000032.1 GCA_003221195.1 Verrucomicrobiota bacterium | reverse complement strand
ATCGCCAGGGTTGGTTTATAAGCATTTTCAAATTCCTTTTTGGCGGATTTGCGTATCTGATCGTCCTGGTATCCGCGCTGGCTGTGACGTTTTTCATCACAGTCGCATTACCATGAGAAAACTGATCTCCTTCGCTTTCGCGTTTGCCAGCTTTTCTGCCATCGCATTTACTGCCGACCGCCACATTGCTTTCGAACGCAATAACGCCGTTTACATCGCTAATCTTGACGGCACGGACGAGAAAAAGATCGCCGATGGAATTTTTCCTGCGATCTCGCCGGATGGAACTCGCGTCGCGTTTAATACTGTCGAAAAAACAAGCGAAACGACTTATGTGCGTCATATGGCGGTGGCAGACGTCGCAACCGGTAAGGTGAACCTGTTTAAGGACGTCCCAAGCGAGAATTCGTATTACCCAAGCTGGACGGCTGACGGTAAACAGATCCTTTTCACTACACGCCCGCACGAAGTCTGGGATCTCGCCGCTGTTAATTCAGATGGCACAAATTTTCACGTGCTCAAGCCAGGTGCTCAAAATGAAGTGACTTGTTACTCGCCGGTCTGGGCACACGACGGCCAATCGGTTTTTTGCCAGGACATGACGAACATCTATCAAATCGGACTCGACAGCGCCGTCCGCGCACAATGGAAGATCAGTAAGATCGTACCGAAAGGCGATATGAGCGGGGATGGTCGGATTGACGTTTCTCCAGACGGCAAGCGATTGCTCTTGAGCATCGACATGGGCGAAGAATCCAGTCGCAAAGACTGGGACGGACCGTTGCCGGCGCTCTGGGCCTTCGATCTCCAATCGCAAAAGGCGACCAGGCTAACGCCAAAAAACTCTTCGGTTGGGACGGCGTTTGGATCGACAACGACAATATTCTTTTTCTCAGCCGCGAGGCTGGAGAAAAGGACGACTCGATTTATCGAATGTCCGTCGATGGAAAAAATTTGAAACGCCTAATCAAGAATGGGCGTTTCCCATCTGTTAGCGCGCCTTAGGCAAAAATGAAACGAATTGCTTTTTTCCTCCTTGTTTGCGTCGCCTATTCCGCGTTAACGAGCGCGGCGCAGCGCAAAATTGCGTATGAACACCGCGACAACATCTTCGTTGCCGACACCGATGGCACGCACCAGAAGAAAATTGCCACCGGGGCATTGCCTGAAATTTCACCGGACGGCACACGTGTCGCGTTCAACACCGATGAAGATTCAAAAACGCGGCCTGGCCCAGAACGTCACATCGCAATCGCTGATCTCGGTACCGGCAAAATCACAATTCTAAAGGAGATTCCGAGCGACAATTGCTTTGGGCCGGTCTGGTCGCCGGATGGATCGAAGCTCGCGTTCTCAATCATGGGAGAGAAGGCATGGCAACTTGGCCTTGTAAACGCAGACGGCTCCGGTTTTCGTTTTGTGAAAAATGCCGAGCTAAAGAGCGAAGCGTTTGGCGAGCCAACGTGGGCGCGCGATGGAAAATCGATTTTCTGTCACGATCTCGACAATATTTACCAGATCGATTTGGACGGAAAGGTCCTGAAGAAATGGGAGCTTTCGAAGATTCTGACTGATGCGAGCATGAATGGTGGGGATCGACTCAGTGTTTCGCCGGACGGCACGGCGCTGCTGATGGATGTCGATTGCGGCGCTGAGCACGAGCGTAAAAACTGGGATGGTCCGCAGCCGGCGATCGAGAAATTCAATCTCGCCAGCGAAAAAGCAGTTCGTGTTACGGGCAAGAATGATTTCGTCTGGGACCCGTTTTGGCTGACTGGCAACGAATTCCTTTGTATTCTGCAAAGGGAAAACGAGAACGACCCGTCGATTTATCGAATGTCGTTGGACGGAAAGAATGCAAAGCTGCTCGTGAAACACGCGCGAACTCCGAGTGTGAGTGGGCCCTAGACTCTCAACTGCGGTCTAACTGAGAAGTTCTCGCGCTTTTGCCAGCGCCTCCGAGATCTTGCCAGCGTCTTTGCCGGCACCCTGAGCGTTCTCCGGACGGCCGCCGCCTTTGCCGCCAACAATCGGCGCGATCTGCTGAATCAACTTGTTCGCCTGAAGTCTCGTGGTCATTTCCTTTGGTACGGACGCAACCAGTACAACTGATCCATTCGTCGCACCGACGAGAAAAATTGGACCGTTGAATTTCGACTTTAATGCATCGGCCACTGCCTGCAGTAGCTTTCCGTCCCCGTTTTGCACCTCGGCAACGCAAAAATCTTTTCCTCCATGCGATGCCGCCAGCTCATTCGCCACTTGGGCTGCCCGGCTTCTCAGTTCCGTTTCGGCCGTTTTGGCGATTCGCTTTTCCCAATCGCGAACTTCAACTTCGATGTTTTCAAGATGCGCTGCCCGCGCGTCGATCTGTTGCAGCAATTCAGAAGTGGTGGCGTCGTTCCTAAAGACAGGCATGGGCGCGATCTCCGGTCTCTTGCGCAGCAAAGCCTCAAATTTCTCCTGTTGACGCGCCGCTTCTTGGTTCGCCCAGCCGCGCGCCGCGTCGCCAGCAACTGCTTCGATCCGCCGAATTCCAGCTGCGATTGCTTCTTCCTTTACGATTCGAAATGTCCCGATTTCATCTGTCGATCTCACGTGCGTACCACCGCACAGTTCCATTGAGTAACCGTTGAGCGCGCGAGGAGACCCACCGATCTGCAAAACGCGCACTTTATCTCCATATTTCTCGCCGAAGAATTGGATGATATCGGTTCGCTGCTTCGCTTCCGCATACGGAATCTCGGTCCAGGAGACTGGCGCATTCTCTCTGATCTTCTCGTTCACCAATTTTTCAACATCGCGGACCTGTTGCTTCGTCAGTGGTGCGCTTGAAAAATCAAACGTCAGTTTGTCCGGTCCGACATAACTGCCCTTTTGCGAAGCGTCACGCGAGACCACCTCGTGAAGAGCCCAATGCAAAAGGTGCGTCACGGTATGGTGACCCTGAATCAACTTACGCCGATCAGCATCAACCGAGATGCGTACCGCTTCACCAGGCTCCGGTGCACGGCCTTCCATAAGTGCAGCACGATGAATGAAAACGTCACCTCTCTTTTGTGTATCAATCACCCGCAATTGACCGACCTCCGTTCGATCGTGCCCCGGCACATGGAGCAGTCCGCGATCTCCCACTTGTCCGCCCATCTCGGCATAAAGTGGCGTTCGATCGAGAACGATATTTATCTCTTTCGGCTTTGTACCGGGCAAAACGGTCTTGACGACTGATTCGGTTTCCAGGAAATCGTATCCGAGAAATTTCGTCGGAGCGCCCTTGAGTTCGCCTTCCTCGACGCTGATTTCTTCTTTTTTCTGCGCCTTGCGTCCCCGGTCGCGCTGTTCCTCCATCAACTTCTCAAATCCGGCTATGTCGACCGTGAGCCCGCGCTCGCGCGCCATCAACTCCGTGAGATCCAGCGGAAAACCGTAAGTGTCGTAAAGTTTGAACGCGAATTCGCCGGAGATTACGCGTGTAAAGGGGAGCGCGGGCGCCTCGCCCGCTGTGTCACGCGCCTCGCGGGACACCGGCGCGGGCTGTGGCGTCCATAACCATGCATAGTCTTCATCGGCCTCGGCCGCGCCTGCATCCCACGGGTTTCGACAGATATAATGAAACTTCTCCTCCAGATCGCGTTCCGAACGAATCAGACGATCAAACGATTCGTTCTCCCAAATGCGCTGACCTTTCACGCCTGCAAGTTTGTTGATACGATGCGACGAAACGCTTTTGAGCGTTTGGAGAATGTCGCTTAACGCGTAGAACACAGGCTTGCCGTCAGGATCATCAGTATGAATTCGCGGCTCGAGCAATACGTGAACATGATCGGGCATGACGCACGCCGCATACAGGTCGTATTTTCGGCCCGCGTCGTGCAAAACGGTTTGAAGCGTGATGTCACGCTCGGCGGCAGAAAGTTTCCGGTGCTCGCGCGTCGTAAACGTGACCGCGTATTTTGCCCATGGGCGCTCAAAATGCGGAAGGCGCCGCCTGTGGTACGCTCGCCCGGGAGCTTTCGTTACCGAAATGGTGTCCCGCGAGGCGCGTGACACGGCGGGCGAGGCGCCCGCACTCCCTAGAATGCGCGCAACCTCGCGCTCGAAAAGGTCAATGCCTTTGTCGAGTGTTTTATTAAAGGCCTCTTCTTCGCGCCGAATTGTTTGCTCGATTCCTTTTTGTTTCGCTCGGACTTCGGGGAAGACGTCGCCCATCGTGAGCGCCACCACGTCGACCAGCTTGAAGAAGAACGGCTCGTGAAAGCCTAACGAACGTCCATAGCGAACAGCGCGACGAAGAATGCGGCGCAAAACATAACCGCGGCCCTCGTTTGATGGAATGATTCCATCGGCGATCGCAAACGAAAGCGCGCGAATGTGATCGGCAATAACGCGGAAAGCCACGTCGATTGCCTGTTGAGGATCAGAAGTTGAGAGTTGAGAGGTTTTCTCAGGCAGTGTGCTTGTGTATTCCTTGCCGCTCAGCTTTTCGAGCTCATCAA
Source organism: Verrucomicrobiota bacterium (assembly GCA_003221195.1). Lineage (GTDB taxonomy): Bacteria > Verrucomicrobiota > Verrucomicrobiia > Chthoniobacterales > UBA10450 > Udaeobacter. The sequence continues at coordinate 20,214 of QHQO01000032.1, read as the reverse complement.
AAGTTGGACGAAAGATGTCTGTCTCATAATTCGAGATCGTTTGGGAGAAATCGGTGAGGTTTTTTGTGTCTTGAATGATCGCGGTGACGCGCTCGAAACCCATTCCAGTATCGACATGCCGCTGCGGCAGAGGCGCGAACGTGCCATCCGGGTTAGCGTTGAACTGGATGAAAACGAGGTTCCAAATTTCGATGCAACGGGGATCTCCTTTGTTTACCAGCGCGCCGCGTGTGTCGCCGTCCGGCGTAAGGTCGACATGAACCTCCGAGCAAGGCCCGCATGGACCGGTGTCGCCCATCATCCAAAAATTATCGGCTCTGCCACCGTTCAGAACGTGAATCTTCGGATCGAGATCGGCTTCGCGAAACAGATGCGCCCAGTGATCGTACGCTTCCTGGTCAAACTCACTCGGCTCGCCCGGGCCGGGCTGGTAAACGGTCGCATAAAGCCGTTGCGCTGGAAATTTCCAACGTTCGACGAGTAGCTCCCACGCCCACTCGATCGCCTCTTTTTTGAAATAATCACCAAAGCTCCAATTGCCGAGCATTTCGAAAAACGTGTGGTGATAGGTGTCGAGTCCGACGTCTTCGAGATCGTTATGTTTACCCCCTGCACGAATGCATTTCTGTGTATCAGCGACGCGCGGCGGGATCCACATCGGCTTTTGTTGGCCAAGGAAGATCGGCACAAACTGGTTCATGCCAGCGTTGGTGAAAAGCAGATTCGGCGCGTCCGGCAACAGCGACGACGACGGCACGATAGTGTGCTGTTTCTCGCGAAAGAAATCGAGAAATGATTGTCTGATTTGCGCCGAAGTCATCGTTCTAACCACCGCGAATAAACACGAATTTGAGGAAAGCTGAAAGCGCAACTCCGGATTGAACGGCGTTTTCAGCACCTGTGCGCGCGGGCGATCAAATTCCTGGGGGAATGCCCAGGGTCGCCGCGGCGAATCCGCCCTGTGGCGGACTAACTATGAAAAAAGCGCCTTCGGCGCTAAGCCGACATAACGATGTTTGCCAGCTTGTTATTCCTTTTCTTCGTCGAGGCGCGCTTTGACCGCCGACACAATTTCTTCGTAGAGGGCCTTGTCGTTCTTCAACACTTCCTTCGCCGCATCGCGGCCTTGCGCCAGTTGTGTGCCCTTATAGTTCAGCCAGGAACCGCGTTTTTCGACGACTTGTTTTTCCAACGCAAGATCGAGCAGCGCGCCGGTCGATGAAATGCCCTCGTTGTACATGATGTCGAACTCGGCTTCGGTGAACGGCGGCGCAACCTTGTTTTTCACAATCTTAATGCGAGTCCGATTGCCAGTAACGACGCCGTCAGTCTGCTTAATGGCTCCGATGCGGCGAATATCGACGCGCACGCTGGCATAAAACTTCAATGCCTTTCCCCCGGGTGTTGTTTCCGGATTTCCAAACATCACACCGATCTTTTCCCGGATTTGGTTTGTGAAAATGCAGCAGGTCCGCGCTTTTGAAATAAGCGAGGTGAGTTTACGAAGTGCCGCACTCATCAAGCGTGCTTGCGCGCCAACGGTCGTATCCCCTATCTCGCCCTCGAGCTCCGCTCTAGTAACGAGCGCCGCCACGGAATCAAGCACAATGACATCCAAGGCGTTGGAGCGCACGAGCGTCTCGCAAATTCGCAATGCCTCCTCGCCCGAGCTCGGCTGAGAAACCAGCAGATCGTCAAGGTCAACGCCGAGCTTTTTTGCGTATGCAGGATCCAACGCATGTTCGACGTCAATAAAGGCCGCGAGTCCGCCACGTTTTTGCGCCTGCGCAATTACGGTCAAGGTTAACGTTGTTTTTCCCGAGGACTCTGGGCCGAAAACTTCCACGACTCTGCCTCTTGGGAATCCACCCACGCCGAGCGCACGATCGATCAAAATGTTCCCGGTGGGAATGACATCGATATCAACAATTTTTTCGTCACCAAGGCGCATGATCGCGCCTTCGCCGTAGTCTTTTGCGATTTGTTGAATCGCCAGGTCGAGATTCTTATTTCGTGCTGCAGTGACCTTATCTTCGCTGGTTTTTTGCTCGGTTTTCGCCGCCATATCAAGAAACTGTAAGTACGATGCCGTCGCCGGTTCGCCAAGCAGAAAAGATTCGGAATAAATGAAAAGGCCGCGAACTTTGCGGTTCGCGGCCTGTGATTTTAGCTAAGACGAAGCTTAGGAAACGGTGATCTTGCGAGGCTTGACGTGCTCTGCCTTAGGCAAAGTCAACCTTACAAGGCCTTGGTCGATCTTCGCGTTGATTTTGTCTGCGTCGATCGATGGGTCGAGCTCGAACGTGCGCCGGAAATTTTCCGGACGCGATTCGCGATGGATCAGCGTTCCTTCCACAACGGGAAATGAACGCCGTCCGGTAATCGTGAGCTGATTGTTCTCGATTGAAATATCGAGCCCATCCTTGTTGACTCCCGGCATCTCAACTTCCAGCGTGTAGCCGTCCCCGGCTTCAATCACGCTTGCTGGTGGCGCAATGAATTGCTCGCCCTGCGCCCGATCGCCGTCCCGGTTTTCACGAGTTAAAGTATTCATGGTGAAACTTCCTTTTGGTGTGAATTGAATTGATTAGCTGACTTGAATTTGCTTCGGCTTCACTTCTTCTGCTTTGGGCAATGTCACAGTCAGGATTCCATCCCGGTAAGTGGCGCTGACTTTATTGGCGTCCACCCGGGTGGGAAGCGCGATGCTGCGGCGGAATGCGCCGATGTAACGCTCGGTACGCTCGGCGTTGTCGCCATTGCTGCTGCTTTCTCGCTTTCGCTCACCGCTGATTGTCAACATGCCGTCATGCAAGGAGATTTCGATTTCTTCCTTGCGCATACCAGGCAGCTCAATCACGGCGACCACATTGTCATTGTTCTGATAGAGATCGAGGGCGGGTGACCAACCGGTAAAGAGCTGTCCGCCACGTCCGAAGCTCGACCAGAACGGCAACTCGAAAAACGAGTTGAGATCGTCTCTGAGATTACTCCAGCGGTCGGCTGCCTCCCATGGCGCCAATTCCGGAGCCTGATAACGAATTAAGGCCATAATTTAAGTCTCCTTTCTCGGATAATTATTTTCAGCGGATTCTGGTAGCTCGCGCCATGCCAGAAGGAACATCAAGCGATGTTGCGTTGTAACCCGGATACAATGAGAGACTTACTACATGCGAATTGCTGCGTTCGCTGCTGCTATCTGGTTTAACCTGACACACACGAGTCGAGACGCGATCGAAGGACGAGACAAAATTTCACTGTCGGGTAATTGGCTTCGTAAACGCCGTCCTCAGGAATCACCGAGTACCTTGACATTCTGATCATCGAGCGGTTACGAGTCGCTTCGTGAATCCACAGAGTGAAGGCCGCCGCGAGCTCGATTCAATCGTCATAAATGTTGAGCTTACGCTGGCGAGCATTATCCAGGGGGTTGCCCTTTTTTTCTTAACCGACAATGCTCGGACGATTATCACGATGCGGCATTGGGATTCGTTTCTCTATGTCGCCGCAGGTTTGTGTGTGATTTTTATCTTCTGGTCACGGTCAATCATTCACACGCTCACGCTCATTCGTTGGCCGATGGAATTTGGGCACAACTTTTTCTATATCGGTTGCGCGCTGGGCGAAGCGATCCTTTTTAGCCGCCTGGACAATCCTTTGGCGTGGTTCCAGCTGAGCGCCACTTATGCGGCCGCCGTGTGGCTGCTTTTCATCTATGATATGCGACTCATTCACGCCCGCATCATAGAAGCGCGTAACGAAGTCGATCGGGCTCTTTACGGGCGAGCCAGAGCCGACCAATTGTTCAATATTTATGTGCTGGTTCCTTTACTATTTCTCCTCAACCTCGCCTGCGCGCTGGCCATTTGGATCTGGCCTGATTTCTTCATTACTCGCAGTGGTCACGTCTGGTTGATCAGTGCTCAACTCGTTTCGTTCATTACTTATCTTGCTTACATTGGCCGTCATTTCAGCAAAATTGCGCAACTTCTCTTGCGGAGCCGACAGGTGGATTGAGCGCGCAACCCATCACACCTGATTAATGCAGCATCAGCGGCCGCTTGTGCAGCGCAAAGACTAGCGCTCTTTTCGGCTACCAAAGTAGAGTAGAACGAACGCGATCCCGACCAGCGGCTGAAGTATTTTTTGCACAATCCCAAGAGCGAAACTTAAAACGTCAAAACCGTGTGCCTGTTGGGCTTCAGTCAGTTTTTGCAGAAGCGTCTGCGGATCCTGTGTCGTCATCAATTCATTGAGAGAATGCTGAAGCGTCGTCCACTCCGAGACGAGCGCGATCGCCAACACAAACGCAAGCCAGAGAGACGCAATAAAAACGCCGCGCCACAACGGACGTTGAAACCAAGAAAGCTCGCTGCCGCTGCGCGCTAGATGTCGACTTTCGCGCAACGAGTCGATGACTCCTGCGTTTTCGAGAACCGCAAATTGCTGCCAGAAAAGAACGTTGACGAAAAAGCGACCGAACATCCAAACCTGCACGCCTAGCAAAGCCAGCGCGAGAAGGATCACGAACACCGAAGAGGCGCCGCCGACAATCATAGCTGCGATCAGGAAGGCAAATACAATTAGCAAGAAAAAAACGCCATAGACGAAGATGCACAACGCTGCGATGCGCGGCCAGAACCGCACGGCGTCATTGAGGGCAGCGAAAAATCCGATGCGCCGCCCGGCAGCAATTTCAGTGGTAATGATTTGAATACCCGCCACGTAAACAGGCCACATCGCCATCGAGAAAATGAACATCAAAAAAGCAAAGCCCCCCGCAGCGAGAACGCGTGGATCAGCATCCGACGCCCGCCCGGTCTGCATCCACATGGCCGTCAGCTGCGCGCAGACCGAAGGCAAAATTACCAGAAGTGTAAGGGAAAAGAATTGAAGAAAACCTGTTGCATATATTCGAGACGTGCCGGTCAAAATCTCTCCGAAGCCGCGAGGCCGTAGTGGCGACGGAGCCTGCCCTGAACTTGTCGAATGGATCAAGCGCGGGACGCTAACGGTAGGGAGCGCCTCAATATTAAACAGCCCGGGAATTTCCGCAGCTAAACTCCAAAGCTCGGCGTCCGCGCGGCGGGCTTCGTTTGCCGGGAGGACTCGGCCTTCCGCCTTCCACTCACGTAGCGTCTCGATATTGGCCGGGCCGTATTCCCTGCCATCAACACGTAGAATCCATTCTTCGGTCACGCCTTGATCATCCGGTATCATGCATTCAGAATCCAGTATCAGCCTTTTGCGATGAAACTCCTGCTTATTGACGGTCACTATTACGTTTATCGCTCGTTTTTCGCTATCCCGAATCTCTCGAATTCCAAGGGTGAACCGACCAATGCCATCTTCGGGTTCACAAAAACATTACGGTTGATGGTCAAACATCTGCAGCCGGAATTAGGCGCAGTTTTCTGGGACGAAGGAATGCCGGAGCGTCGGGTGAAGCTGCAACCTGCTTACAAGGAGACGCGCAAAGAAATGCCCAAGCCGATGGTTCCTCAGCTCGATTTTATCCAAGAGCTCACCCCTTTGCTGGGTTTCCGAAATATATCCCTACCAAACACCGAGGCTGACGATCTGATGGGCTGTTACGCCATCGCCGCCTGTAAGAGAGCTGAAATGGAAGTTGTACTCGCAACCAATGACAAGGATTTGTATCAGCTCGTTGGCCCATGCGTTAAGGTATATACCACTGCGAAGGCCGAGCTCGCGTCGCCCAAGGACGCATTCGCTTTGCTAGGCGAGGATCGGGTCTCCGCAAAATGGGAGGTTCCGCCAAACCTTATCGGCGATGTCCTCGCGTTGGCTGGCGATTCAGTCGACAACATCCCTGGAGTCGGATTGGGTCGCAAAACCGCGGCCGCGTTGATTCGTGAATTCGGTGGACTCGAGCCGTTATTGGCCAATATCGATAAGGTGAAAAGCGCGCGAACTCGCGAGAAACTTATCAACTCCCGCGACCAAATTTTGGACAATCGAAAAATGGTCGATTTGGATTGCGATCTTGAACTGCCCGTACCCATTGATGAGCTCCGAATCGAGCCCGATTATCCCAATCTGATCCGGCGGCTGGAACAGTGCGAATTCAAATCCTTGCTCCAAGAGATTCGCGAGGAAGCAGCGCGAATAGGGAGCGATGGCCAGAGGAATCTCCTGTAGCACCGGTGAAATAATGGCATTCTGTAATTGCCTGACCTCCAAGAATTAACGCTCAGACACGGATTTTTCGTAAAAAAGTTGAACGCGCGCCGCTAGCAACTGTCAAACTCAACAGGTTAAGGCGATTCGGGTGGTGGCACGTTTTCTTATATTCGTTGTTTCTCCTTAGCGTGCGCTGCCCGAATCTTTTTTTTACATTCAAGCAGCTCTCCCTGCTGGAAGCTTTCTGTTGGTTCGCGCTTGATAGACGTGCTCCGGTTTCGAGCTTATCGTCTTTGCCCTTCCCGGAAATTTTTGAATCCGGACAGTGCATTTCGCCGAGGCGGTGCTCACCAAATTTCGATGAAGACAGACCATTACGATCCGATTACCGCAGCTCTCAGAGAAGATATCGGTGACGGGGATATTACGACTGATTTTTTCGTGCCGGATACACTTCACGCGACGGGACGCGTCACTGCGCGTGAAAAAGCCATCGTTGCCGGAGGCGGAGCCGCGGGGGAAGTTTTTCGACAGGTTGATCCATCAATAGACATCCAGATTACTCGGCCCGATGGCGAGGAAGTCGTCGCTGGCGATGTTATTATCGAGGTGCGCGGCCTGGCACGTTCGATTCTGAAAGCGGAACGTGTCGCGCTGAACTTTTTGCAACATCTCTGCGGCATCGCGACCCTTACGCGCCAATTTGTCGATGCCGTTGGAAACCATCGGGCCAAGATCCTGGATACACGCAAAACCACGCCCGGGCTCCGCGCATTGGAAAAGGGTGCGGTGGTTGCGGGAGGTGGTGTTAATCATCGCTTTGGCTTGTACGACATGGTGCTCGTAAAAGACAATCACCTAGCCACGCTCCGAGGGCTTTCCAGTTTTGCTGATCGAATTCAGCAGCTTCGTCAGGAGCGACCAAACATGCGTATTGAAGTCGAGGCCGATGATCTGGAGCAAACGCGCGCTTTTGCCGAAATTGACGGCATAGATGTGATCCTTCTGGACAACATGACGCCGGCCCAGATCCGAGAGGCCCTCGCTCTGAGGAAGGACCATGTCCAGTTCGAAGCAAGCGGGGGAATTACACTGAAAAACGTGAAGCGCATCGCAGCAACCGGAGTCGATTACATTTCCATCGGTGGCCTAACGAACGCAGCGCGCGCGATCGATATTGGGCTGGAAATGACCCAAGTTCCCAGTTGAGATGTTAGATCGCCTGGTCGGGAGCGAATTGCAGGCTAACCTCGGCAGCGCCGGCATCGGCAGGGAGATCATTGTGCTTGAGCAAACCGGCTCGACAAACGATGCGATTTTGCAAGTCGCGACTGCAGATTTAAACGAGGGGCTGGTTCTCTTCGCCGAACATCAAACCGCTGGGCGCGGTCAGCGCGGCAATCGATGGGAATCGGCAGCAGGCAAAGGACTTTGGTTCTCAATACTTTTGCGACCAGGGATCGACCTTGCAAGTTCAGCGCAGCTCACTGCCTGGGCGGCCGAAGCCATTTCCAGTGCAATCCAAAACGAATTTCCTCTTGCGCCCAGAATTAAACCTCCAAACGACGTGCAAATCGACGAACGCAAAGTCGCGGGCGTGCTCGTAGAGATGCGCGCGCAGAAAAACGCGCCTCATCTGGCCGTCGCTGGGATCGGGGTCAATGTGAATCAATCCCGCGAAGATTTTCCGAAGGAGCTGCAAAGCAGGGCAATTTCCCTCGCAATGGCACTTGGCAAACAAGTCGATCGCCAAAAATTTGCTATCGCGCTCTTACGGAAGCTCGATCGGAGTTATCGCGAATTGTTCGGTACGAGTTAAAGGTTACAAAGTTAAAAAAGTTAAAACGTCGACCTGCGGCAGATAACTCTCTTAACTTTTCAACCGTTCAACTTTTTGACTGCTGTGCAAGCCAGTCGCGATAGATGTGCGGCGAAATCTCCGACGGCTTAATCTCGCTGCGTCCACCCCAGAAAACATTTGTATACGAAACTGGAATGCTGCATGCGCGAAGATGCCGATCAATAGCCGCTTTGTGATCGAGCAGTAGTTGTTTATCAGTGCCGTGCGCCACGGCCATAATGTTGACACTTTTGAATTCCGGCCCGGCTTCGCGCCAGTAGCAATGCGTCAGAATGTGGTGACGGCCGACTTCGCCGCCAGCCTCGATCTCGCGATCGTGCGGCACCGCCCAATGAAACAATGCGTTGAACCGGGTGACCCGCACTCCGCCCGCCGACGGCTTGACGTGTTCCAGGAAAGTTGAAAAACGTCCGATGATTTTTCGCGCATTCAATTCATCCGCTATGCGAAAGAATTGTTCCCCTGATACGCCAGCTTCCTTGGCGCGTGCGACCCACGGCGAAGGCGTGATCTCTTCCGGAGCGAATTCGCGCTTGAGTGCGAGCAGCACATCCCATTCGCCTTCATTCAGATTGACCATCTGCACCGGATTCATCCTTGCCGGCTTATCCGCCTTACTGCCCGGCTCAATCGTCTTCCGGCGAACGTGTCCCACTCCCAGACTGAAAATTCCTTTCGCCGGCATGAGGCGAAAACGCTCGGCCCCCACTTTTGTTGCCAGCAATTTGCAATGCGCTTCCAATGAAAATCCCCGGGGGACCTTCACGGTCGTCCAAAGTTTGTAATCCGATCCGGCGCTGATCGTGTCCGTGGAGCGCAACACGACGTGGCCCGAAAAAGGATCTTGGCGAAACATCCAGTCGAAGGCGGCGTCGATCTCGTCCTCGGGAACTTTCCACGCCACCAGAGCACCCTCGGCCAGGTTCGTTGCAAGCAAGGTTTGTCGTACGCGCCGGATCGTGCCCGCCCGCAACATGGCGGCAATCCGCGCCATCACCACATCGACAGCTACACCCGAGCGCCTCGCAATTTCTTCAAACGGTTCGCGCGCGAATCCTTCGATTTTGTCCTCTGAGATTGCGAGAATCCTAGCATTGACTGGATCGTCATGTTCGATCGGCAGCATGCCAACTGTTCCGCTGACGACACGAATTTGTCCAACTGATGCAACGCAGTGCGCCTACGTTGCCGCTAGGCGGCGCATGTAAGCACGGCCACAAAATGGCATGAGGTGCCTACAAGCACGAACAGATGCCAGACAAAATGTGCATAGCGCAGTCGCTCGTTCGCAAAAAACAAAGTGCCCGCAGTGTAAGCAATGCCGCCGGCGATCAACCACAGCACCGCCGACCACGGAATCGCCAGCGCAAGCGGACGAATGAAAATGAGTCCGAGCCACCCCGTCCCGAGATAGAGAGTCATCGCAAGTTTCCGATGACGCAGCGTGCCGCGTGTTGCTTTCATGAAGACGCCGAAGAGCGCGAGGGTCCACACGATGCCGAGCATGGTTAAGCCGCCAGCGTCGCGCAACGGGCCGAGTGCGAACGGTGTGTACGTTCCGGCGATGAGCAAGAAAATCGCTGAATGGTCCAGCGTTTGAAGAAAAAATTTCGAGCGCGTGCGAGGCCAGGCGTGGTAGAGCATTGATCCCAGATACAGAAGCAACATAGTTCCGGTAAAAATGATTGTGCCGATTAGAAAAGAGATGCTGCCATGGCGAAACGCTGCCAGAAGCAGAATCGGCGTGCCGATCATCGCTCCTAGAAACCCAATCCCGTGGCTGATACTATTCGCCAGTTCCTCGCCAGCTGATTGCGTCCACCTCGGCAAGGCCAACGACTTGTCGACAACGTTCATCGCTTTGCCTCATGCAACGTGCGCCGAGCGATTTTGCCAAGCAAAAATGATAAGTTGGTATTCGACGTTGAACGTTGGACGTTTGGTTTCTCATGATCAAAGCGATCTTTTTCGATGCAGTTGGAACACTGTTTTATCTGACTCGAACGGTCGGCCACCACTACGCGCTGGTGGGCAGCGAAGTGGGTCTTACGCTCGATGCGCGTCAGCTCGATCGTGCATTTTATTCAGCCTGGAAAAAGATGCCCTTCCGCGCCGCTATTGATGGCCCGCGCGCGAACGATGACAAGGATTGGTGGCATCAGCTTGTCGATCTTGTCCTCGACCAGATAGCGCCTTCGTTAAGCCAATTCGATCGGGACAATTTTTTCGAAATCGCCTATGAACATTTTGCAGAAGCGGGCGTCTGGGAGCTTTACCCGGACGTTCCCGGCATCTTGGAGCAATTGCAACCTCGTTTTCAGCTCGCCGTACTCTCAAGTTTCGATGGACGTTTGCGATTCATTCTTCAGCACCTCGGTATCTCAAGGTTTTTTACGCACATTTTCCTCTCCAGCGAAATTGGAGCAGACAAACCTGATCTAGAAATTTATCGCCGCGCATTAAGGTTAATCGATCTGAAACCGAACGAAGTCCTTCACGTTGGCGACGATCCAGAACGGGATTGGAAAGCAGCCACCGCCGCTGGTTTGTCGATCTTTCAATTGAATCGACCAAAGAATTCGCTGCGCGATTTGGTCAAGTGGGTCGGCCGGGACTCGAACCCGGAACCAACGCCTTAAAAGGGCGCTGCTCTACCGATTGAGCTACCGACCCTCGTCGAGTTTCAGTTTGGATTGGCTGCAGAAATTTTCAATGCAGAACCAAGCCCGAAAGCTTTCGGGGCTGCTCTACCGGTTGAGCTACCGACCCCTCCCGGGAAGCATCACTTTCTAATGCCTGCGAGATTTTTCAATGTACAATGACGCGCCGCTGACCATGATCTCTCATGAGTACAAGTGCATTTTCGTGGAGGTGCCCAAGACGGGCTCGACCAGTGTCAGAGCAATTCTCGGCAAGGCTTGGAAACCACATCTGAATTTGTGGCAAATCAAAAGGGAGATGGAGACGCATTGGACGCGCTATGGCGGGAGAAAAAACCGGATTCTTTCATCTCTCTATTTGTTGCTTCCGGAGGAGCGCCGGAAGGAAACCGGGCGCAAGCAATTCGAGACTTACTTCAAATTCGGATTCGTTCGCAATCCGTGGGACCGGGTCGTTTCCCTTTACGAGCGCACCGAGGCGTTACAACTCAGAGATAAAATGACGTTCGACGAATTTGTCGATTGGATTCAATACAGCAGCGCCACCTGCATTCACTCATCCCCTCACCGCTACCAGTTGGATTGGTTCGTCGATCCCAATGGAAATGTGCTTGCCGATTTCATTGGGAAATTTGAACGACTCGACGAGGACTGGGCGTTTGTGGCGAAGAAGCTGGGTGTGAGCGAGACCTTGCCTCATCAAAGACCCAATCTACGGGCCCGGCATTACACTGACTATTACACGCCGCGAACCAGGGACATCATCGCGAACAAGTTCAAGATCGATATACAGCGGTTTGGCTATGAATTTGCCGGATAAACTAAAAGCGATCGTGCTCACGTGCGACCGCTATCGAGCGATCACGGAGCACATGATTTTTCAATATGACCAGTTATGGCCGGATCATCCGTTCGTCTTTCATGTTCCTTATCAAGAGTTAGGCGGAGTCGATACCGAACGCGTCAAATATCTCACCGCACCCTCGGATATTAAGGGAACTATTTTGCATTTGCTGTCGGAGATCGATGATGAAGAATGGATTTACTGGTGCGTGGATGACAAATACCCGATCCAGCTCGTCACCGATAAAATCGCGAGCCTGATTTCTCACGCCACGCGCTCGCCGGAAGTGGACAGTCTTTTATTTTGCAGATGCCGGGCGACGCTAAATAATCCCAAACTGACTCTCTATCCGCGCAAGATTAAGAATCCATTTGGCGATGTTTATTTGGAGCGAAAAGCCTGGTTCCAAATTTGGATTCATCAGATCCTGCGCGCCAAAGTTCTACGACACCTATTCACTCATCTGCCGGACGAAATTCCCAGCGCGAAAGCAATGGATGAACTGAAAAACGACGTCCCAAAATTGTCCGAGCACCGGTTGTTTGTGACGAAGGAAAATTTCGCGGTGTTCGGGGAAAGCACCCGGCGAGGTGTGATCACGCAAAATTGTTACGAGAGTATGATCGCGGCAGGGATTGAATTACCCGAATGGTTTCGCCATCCGGACGGGGAATACGTGACGCTCGGAAAATTGTAGCTCTTATCTCTCCTCGAACGCATAGCCAAAACGCTCGATCTCCGCGGCGAACCGCTCGCGCACTAATTCGCGAAGTTCGTCGTCGTAATATTTCGAATAATGTTCGCGGTTGGAGCGGTTATATTGCGGCAGGGTCGTCGGCGAAATATCTAGGGCCGCGCAGACGGTGCGAAAATCGCCCGCGAGATTCTCGAAGCGCATGATGCAGTCGATATTGGCAAAAGGATCTTCTTCACCCGGATCCAGCCGGAGATAGTCTGCGACCGATATAGCTTTGGAAATAATTCCCCGGAATTTCTTCCGATTCCAAGTTTCCGGACTTTGCGTCGGCGTGAAATAATACGACACCATCCGGTCCCACGGGTTTCGCACACAGGTGAATTTGTACAGGCTGCGAAATTGCTCATTTCCGAGGGCTTCGCGATACTCAGCCAACGTTGAATGTTTTTTAATTTTGTAGTTAGGATTGCGCAGCCCGAAACGCTCGACCCCGTCCTGTTCTCCGCGTAATGCCACGAGCTCATCCTCCGAGTAATCCCGGAGAACGCTCTGAATTGAATTACCAGCTGTCTTTGGAACGTGAACGAAGAGAAAACGTTTCTGAAAAGAAATCATCAGCGCCGGGTCTTCCAAATTTACAGTGCATCGTTTGATTGCGCGAGTGTTGGCGGTTTTTGACCGGTCGTGCGACCTGTTGCTCGGAAAGCTGTCTCGGCTCGATGATCCTATCGCACAAATACAAATTCATTTTCATCAAGACCGCGAAGACGGCGGGCACGAGTATTGAAGTCTTTCTTTCAAACCACTGCGGTGCCACCGACATCGTGACGCCGATCGAGCCCCCAATCGAAGGTCATCGACCGCGCAATTATGAGGGATCTATTAACCCTATTCCTGAAATTGCAGAGAGACCGGGCAAGTTCCTCTCTGTACTGCAGCATTCCATCGTCAGCCGCGAGAAATTTTACCGTCACATGCCGGCATTTGAGGTTCGCCACCGGGTTCCTCGCGACATCTGGAACAGCTACTTCAAGTTTTGCGTGGAACGAAATCCCTGGGACAAAGTTTTGTCTCACTACCACATGCACGCCGCTCGTGAAGGCGGTTCGCTTACACTAGATGAATATCTCACGCGTGGCCGGTTCCCCATTAACTACTTCCGATACACCGATCGCTCGGGGACAAAGATCATCGTAGATCGCATTCTTCGTTACGAGAATCTGCTTGCCGAGCTGGGTGACGCGTTCTCGCAATTAAACATTCCTTTCGACGGAACGCTTGGTATTACAGCAAAATCGGAATACCGCACAGATCGCAGACCATATCAGCAAGTATTCAACGACGAACAACGGCGAATCGTGGAAAAAGCTTTTGCCAAAGAAATCGAATTGCACGGCTACCGCTTTGAGTAATCGCGCGCCTCTTCATTTCTCGATCCCGAGCAAGTTGTTGTAGCCGCGCCCGCTGTGTCGAGCCGCTGATCGTGTTGTGACTGGCTCCGGCGACACAGCGCCGTGGCTACAAACTTTGTGGTTAAGCCTATTTCAGCGCGAGCGAGGCTATGATTTTCTGTTAGCGGGAAAGGCCAACGCGCTGCACCAGATCCTGAAATCTAGGATCCGACCTGACTGATTTGAACTGTGGACACACGTTCAGATTAGCAAGATGGAATGAGTGCTCCGAGTATGCCTTTTCCAATAATTGAAATGCCTCTTCATTGTTACCAAGCGCGACGTAGATCGCCGCTATTTCGTAGGCCGACGCGTACTGTCGCTTCGCAAGCTCGTTCAACTCATTGAGCATTTCATTCGCCTCATGCGTCTTCTGCGACTTCGCATATGCACGAGCGAGTGCAGCTTTCATTAACGGACTACCTCCCGACAGAGAGATTGCCTTTTTAAACTCTTCGGTGGCTGCATCAAGAAGCTGCTTTTGCTCAAACGCCAGGCCAAGATGCCAGTGCGCGACGGCGAAGTTCGGATCCATCTGTATGGTCCTGCGGCATTGATCTATCGCTTCATCGTACCGGCCCGCGTAGTAGAGGGTCGCTCCCATAAACGTGTTCATGACGAGCGATGCCGGCTCGAGTTCCAGCGCTCTTTTCATTTCCCGGACAGCTTCTTCCAACCGACCCGTAGCCGTTAGATAATGAATCGCATACCACTCATGCGCCGTCGCATAATCTGGGTTGAGTTCTATGCTGCGCTTGAACTCTTTCTCCGCTGCCGACCAGTTCCAATCGTAATTAATCAGAATATGCGCCAGCGTCGTGTGCGCTTCGGCGAGTGTGTCATCCAGTGCCAGCGCCTTTATTGCCGATTCTTTTGCCTTTGGCATTGCTTCTTGCGGTGCGGCAAAATTGTAAAACGTCAGTCCAGTGTAGGAATCCGCCAGGCCGACGTAGCCAAGAGCAAAATTAGGATCGCGCTCGATGCTCTGCTGGAAGTGCTCGATCGCCTGTTTGATTCCGTCCGAAGTGCGCTTGTTCCAAAAATAGCGGCCGCGCAGGTAGAACTGATATGCCTCTGCATTCGTGCTGTCGCGCTTGACCAGTCGCCGCTGCTCCTCGCTGGACAATTTCAACTTCAACTTCGCTGTGACCTCTTGCGCAATTGCCTGTTTGACCGCAACCAAGTCCGTGATCTTGCGATCGTATCCTGCGCCCCAAATCTCCGCGCCAGTCACGGCATTCACCAAATCCACCTGAACGTTCAAAGCGTCCTGCATTTGCCGCACTTTTCCTGTCAGCACCGCCGCCACCCCCAACTCGCGTCCCACCTGGCGCGGGTCGACATCTTTTTGCTTGTAACGAAAAGCCGTCGGGCGGGCGATCACTCGCAGTTGCTGCAACTCGCTCAGGCTATTGATCAGCGCCTCGGAAATTCCTTCCGACAAATACTCGGTGTTCGGTTCGTTGCTCGCGTTTTCGAATGGCAGCACTGCGATGCTTTTCTCCGGCGCTGGAGCAAAGTTCGCGGCGTTACGAGCACCCGATTCTGATGCGCTCAATGCGACCGGCAGCTTTGCTTCTTCAACAAGTTTTTCAAATCGAGGATCGCCGCGCAGCGGGTCCCAAAGCGGGAGCAGTTTCAGTTGGCCATAGCTGATAGGACTCGGGTGACGGATGGTGGTGGCAAGCTGTTCGCAGGCGAGATCCTTGTCACCAACCCACGCTGCAATCATGGCCAAATACTTGACCATCGTGATGCCACTGAATGCATCTTTTTCCATAGGGTTAAGCCCCACCGCGCGACCGCCTTCACGCAGAGCTTCCTCCTTCCGGCCGAGGCCGGCGTCGATCAAACCAAGCACGCACAACGCCGGGCCGTAATTTGGTTGAGCTTGGACGATTTTCTCCTGCTCTGCCCGTGCAGCGGTGAAAGCTGACCGCGCTCTCTCGTCGTCCCCTGTCATGCGAGCGATAACGCCTTCTACACATGTGCGGTTGAAACGAACGTTGTCGGGCGCACCTAAGTTGATCGGATTCTCGCCCAACGCGATTAACGCACTCTTTGCGGCATCGGTATCGCGTTCGGCCAGCGCGCAATCAAGCAAGAACTCGGCGATCCTCGGCAGCGCGGCGGGATTTCTGGCGCGGATTGAGTCGATCACTTGATGCAAGGGCCGGGTATCGGCTTTCGAAAACAACTCTGCGAGAGCGCGCCCTGCCGTTGCTTCAGCGTTATCCGGAACGATGGCAAATATGCGATCCCACACCAGTTTCTCTTCAGCGTAGCGCCGGCACACCTGGTAACTTAGTGCAAGCTGCTGCAGCGTTGAAATGTTACGCGGGTCGAGCTCGACGGCGCGCTCGAGGTCCTTTATGGATTCTCCCCACCGCCCCTGACGCCGCTCGATGTACCCCTTCAACTCGACCACTCGCGGATCATTCGGCAATGTTTGGCGAGCAGCTTCCAGCTCGGCCAAAGCACCGTCGTAATCGAGGTATCCTCGATAAAGATTCTCCGCACGCGCCAAGTGTGCTTCGCCTGCGCCCGGCCGCAGGCGAGAGGCTGCTTCAACAGCGGTTTCCGCTGAGGCCAGCCGCCCGGATGTATGGTCAAAGCCAAGCAAATAGAGCACATCATGAGTAAAGGCGAGCTGGCAGTAGGCTTGGAAGAACGATGGGTCACGTGCGACAGCCTGGTTCAGCAGATCGGCCGCCTGTAGTAAATCCGCTTTCCCCGTACTAGTGACGCTCGCCGTCAGAAGCAGATTTTGGGCACGGGTGTAGAGATCGAACGCGGTGACGTCGTTCGTCGGCGGACGTTCGATTGCGTTCTTTTCATCTGGTGAAAGTTTTGCCTGCAACTGGTCGGCGATCGTCTTTGCGATCTCACTCTGAATAGCGAAAACATCGGCGAGATCGCGGTCATAGGTCTGGCCCCATAAATGCCGGTCGGTGCGCGCATCGATCAACTGCGCGTTGACTCGCACGCGATTGCCCGCGCGCTGAACGCTGCCTTCTACGATGTTCGCAACGCCAAGTTCGTGTGCAATCTGGAGGAGATTTCGTTTGGCCTCACTTTTGTATTGCATCACGCTCCGGCGACTAATGACTTTCAGGTCGGCGATCTTCGCCAGATCAGTAAGAATTTCGTCCTGCACGCCATCAGCAAAGAAGGCGTTATCGGGATTGCGGCTTAAGTTTTCAAACGGCAACACCGCGACACTCTTTTCCGGAGCGGTCTGCGCTAAAGGCGGGCGGCTTCGCGAAACGAAAATCATTCCCGCGAGAATGGCTGCGGCGAAGCCTATCGCCGCTGCTCCGCTTACCCATCGCATTCGGGCAGCGCGTCGCCGCTCCATCCGAAGTGTGGCGGGCAGTTCGCGGCGGCCAACGTCAGCACCATACAGATTTACGATGTGCAATTTGATGCCGTGCTTCACATCGATTGTGCCAAGATCGTGCAGCAATGGGCGCCATCCCTCGTACTGTTCCAAATCTTCGGCCACATGTTTAGAAAGAAGAATGTGACCCGCATCGCCGCAGTCCATCACCCGTTGCGCCATGTTCAACCCGGCACCGGTGAGATTGGCGCGACCGGTAACATCGAGCAATCCACTGACCGCGCCGCTGTGAATGCCCATGCGGATGTGTAGCCCCGGATGATCTTTGAGCGCTCGACTAATCTGCATTGCACAGCGAACGGGTGCCTCGGGACTTGTGTAAAAGACCAATGCCATGCCGTCGCCGGTGGCGATCTTGATCAGCCGATCCGACGCTTCGGCTTCTCGAAATTCCTCCGTTGAGCGAACGGTCTGCGTCAATTCATCGACGGCTGCGCGTTGCTCGTTGATTGAGAGTTTTGAATAGCCAACGATGTCGATGAACAACACATGCCCGATCTCGAGCGTGATCTCTTTTGCTGAACAACGTCGCAGCGATGTTGTCAGCTCCTGTATCCCGGGCCGCGCCGCCGGCTCAAATGCGAGCATCGATACGAGCAGCGACTTTAGGCTGGACGGAACACGCGCTGCGTCCAGTTGTTCGACGGGAAGCGTGTCCGATTTCTGCGCGCGGTGAATTTCCTCAATATTGCGGCCGGCAAATGGTGTTTTCCCGGTGATCGCGAACCAGAGCGTCGCGCCTAACGAGTAGATGTCGGAGCGAACATCGACCGCGCCGCTTCCGAATTGCTCAGGGCTTGCGAAAGTCGGTGTGCCGACGAATTCTCCGTGCGTCAGGTCCATTTCTCCGCCGGCATCCGCGATGGCCTTGGCCAGGCCGAAATCGATAACTTTCACTTCCAGCTCCGCCGTCTCTGCGTTACCGGACCGCACGCGAGTCTCCAAGGTTTCGCCCTGGACTAATTCCATTGCGTAGAAACAGCGACTGCCATTGGGGGAAGCACCGAATTGATAAATGGCGGCCACATTTGGGTGGCGCAAAGCAGCCGCCGCGCGGGCTTCCCGCAAAAAACGTTCGCGCACATTATGTGAACCGCGCGCAGCCGCTGGAACGTCGATCACTTTCAAGGCGACCCTACGACGCAACACGTTGTCCACAGCAAGATAGGTCACCCCAAATGCGCCACGACCGAGTTCCCAGAAGGAGCCGTCTTCGCGACGTGCGACCTCGAAATCGCCGAAGACCAGCGAGGCTGATGGCCCGTTCTCAGCGATTGATCCGCCGAGACCCCTCCGGAGCAGACAGGCAACGCAATCGCCTTTCGCGTTCAACGGCTCGCCGCATATCGAACAATTCGTGACCGCGGATGCCCGTGATGTTGCCATGGCACCTCTTTCTCACCCTCTCGTTAGCACACGGAGCAACTCGTGCAGCTCTTCATCCACCTCCGCTTCGGTGTCCACTGTTCGGCGCACCTCAGCGCGCAATACTTCCCGGTAACGCGCCCGGAGGCGGGTGACATGGCTACGAAGCGTTGACTCCGTCATGCCCAAACGATCTGCCAGGTCGGCGTAAGCCGGTGGCGGCCCGGCGCATCCGGCAACAAAAATCTTCAATTCGTTGAAGAGCTTCTCCTTGGCCTCACTTCTGTAATCTGCCGAGAGCCGTTCCAGTCCAGCAGTGACCAAAGCTTCCGCCCAACTGCGATCGAAGAGTCGATCTTCAGTGCTTGCGCCTCGGTGATTCTGGAAAAGCGATTCCGCCTCTTTGATCTGCTCTTCATGCAGAGGTAGAAATTTTTGTCCGCCGCCGCGCTTGAGTGTTCGTTCGCGGTCGGAAACGTCTGCGAGAAAATTCTTCACTGAGGCCAGCAGAAACGAACGGAACCGGCCTTTCTGTCGATCGACGCGCGCATAGATTTTGTGTTCGATCAGGTAGGCGAAAAAGCTCTGCGTGAGATCTTGCGCATCATGCACGGTGTAGCCGCGGCTGCGCAAGAAACTGTAAAGCGGCGCCCAATAGGTTTGGCAAAGCTCCGCGAGTGCGGCGTGCGCAACCTCCGGTTCGGCCTGGCTTCTCCCAGCCGCGACAACCACGCTCCAGTGGGTCGACGGAAACAAATCACTGCGGGCATGCCCGTTCCCGGCCAGCGTCTTCACGTCACCAGTTTGTATCAAAATCGCAGAAAAAAAGCAAGCCATCAGAAAAATTAACATTCCGTGCAGCACGCGCGCCGGAACCCCTTTGTAAAGGGAAAGCAATCATCATTTCGAAAACCAATATGTAGAAAGGAAAAACAATGAATCCGCTGCCTCAGTTTAAAAAAATATCAATTCTGCCAGTTGTAATCGCGCTGGCGCTCGTCGCACTCGCCTCACTTAAAGTCGTACGCGCGGACGCCGTGACCGACTGGAACGCGATCGCCTCGACGGCGATCGTCACGAACGCCGGACAGCCGCCGCCAGTGTCGGCGCTGAGCTTTGCGATGGTGCAGGGCGCAGTCTATGACGCCGTCAACGCGATCGACCGTGGCTACCAGCCGTACCTCGTCCAGCCGAGCGCGAACCCGACGGACTCAAAGGAGGCAGCCGCCGCGGCGGCGGCGTTCCGTGTGCTCGTGGGTTTCCCTGATCTCCCCGGCTTGTTCCCTGCGCAACTGCCGACATGGCAACCGGTTTACGATGCTTACATAGCGAACCTGCCCGACAACCCACCGGGATCGAGAGCTGCTGGAGTCAGCATCGGCGAAACGACGGCCAGGGCAATGCTCGAAGAACGGATGAACGACGGCCGGTTCGGGCCGCCGCCGGACTTGTACCCACCGGCGCCCGGCATCTGGCGGCCGACACCACCTAACTTTGCAAACGATCCAGCGCCGTGGGTCGGGAACGTGCTGCCATTCCTCGTCCCAAGCGCAGAGATGCTCCGCACCGATGGACCGAACGCGCTCACAAGTGCCGACTACGCGGAGGACTTCAACGAGGTCAAGGAACTCGGCTCGCTCACCAGCACGACCCGAACGGCGGACCAAACCGATGCGGCAATCTTTTGGCAGGATCATGCGATAGCGCTTTATAACCGGATCTTTCGCACGCTGGCCGCCAGCCAGGGACTGGACATCGTGAAAAGCGCTCGCTTATTCGCGATGGAGAACCT
>QHQO01000202.1 GCA_003221195.1 Verrucomicrobiota bacterium | reverse complement strand
AATTATTGAAGAGATGGGAACGGCGACTTAACTAATCACGCATGAAAATTTGGGATATTTCACGAACCCTTTCGAACGACCTTGCAGAATGGCCCGGTGACGAGCCGTGTTGCTTTCGGTTGACGAGACAGAAAGTGAAAGGTGAAAGCGTGAATCTGGGCGCGATCAGCATGAGCGTGCATAACGGCACGCACGCCGACGCCCAGTTCCATTTTGACACGAATGGCGAATCGATTGAGAAAGCACCGCTCGAAACTTATCTGGGGCGCGCGACAGTTGTCGACCTTGCGCAAGCTTTCTTAGATTCGAAGGAGAAACACCTGATCACAATCGAGGACCTCCGGCCGTCTGCCGAAGCAATAGCGGCCACCTCCCGGCTCCTTGTAAAAACTGGTCGGTGGAGTGATTCCGCAGTTTTTCCAAACCAAATTCCTGTGATCGCTGCCGATGTGCCGGCGTGGCTGCAGAAAAATGGCGTCAAACTGCTCGGGATGGATCTTCCGTCCGTCGATGAGATCGATTCGAAATCGTTGCAGAACCATCATGCGCTGGCCCGTGCCGGCATCGCCATCGTTGAGTCGCTAGATTTGAGTGATGTTGCTTCCGGGATTTATCAGTTCGCGGCGCCGCCTCTAAAAATCGCCGGTGGCGATGGCGCGCCGATGCGCGCAATTCTCTGGCGCGAGTGAATGATTCATTCTATTCGCACGCATTGTAGTGTCCGCTGTCCTCAGCGGAATGGGCTTTCCCGTGCTAGAACGCGATGCGCTGAGGACAGCGCACGCTACAGCCAAGCCATATGACAGGAAGACTGCTCGAAGACCAGGGCGCCGTTTGGGTGGTTGCTGCTGTTAGCTTTCTTTTGTTTCTCGTCGGCAATTTGCCGTGGCAGCTCGACGACTACGATCAGGCGAAGCAAGCATACACTTCCTTCGAGATGATCAAGGAAGGTCGCTGGTTCTATCAGCAGACGCCGCACGAACGCGTGGCAACAAAGCCGCCATTGGTGGGATGGGTTTCAGCTGGTCTCTTTGCAATGACTCGCTTATGGGAGCTCTCGTGGCGGCTGCCATCGCTCCTGGCTGCCGTTGCGCTGGCAGTATTGCTGTTTCGCACCGCCAGCGCCGCGTATGGATCAATTGCCGGTCTCGTTGCGCTCAGTGCGTTTGGATTGAATCTGCTGACTCCGCGCCTGGCAACTCTGGTGCGCACTGACATGGCACTGGCATTTGTAATCTTCCTTGTTGGTCTGCTGATATGGCAAAAAATTGAAAGGCAGGAGGAATGGAAGCCGCGGGATCGAGTTTACCTTTTCGCATTGCTCACCATCGCAATGCTGATCAAAGGCCCGATTGTGTACGCGTTCTTACTTCCCGGCATTGTGTTGTTCCAGTGGCGCCATGGTAGGGCGCGACCGCCGGGCGCGCCGCTCAGCGCCTGGTCTGGCTGGTGGCCATGGATCGCTTCACTAGCTGTTTTCTTGTTATGGGTCACCGGCGGCATCTTGTCTCAGTCCGGATTCTTTGATGAAGTGGTTATGCGCGAATTTTTGGGACGTTTTGGCGAAACAATTCATCGTCCGCAGCCGCTTTATTTTTATTTGCCGCATCTGATTCACAAATTTGCTCCGTGGAGCATCCTGCTGATCGCGATTGCAATTTTCGATCTTGCGTCCCGTCGATGGAGAATAGGTGCCGCATTTCGCGAGATCTCGCCGGATACCTTCTGGCTGCTTTGCTGGAGTGTGGGCGGCTTGATCGTGATGTCACTAGTTCCATCCAAGCGGGTTGACAGAATCTTTCCGGTTATTCCGCCGCTTTGTTTGCTGCTGGCGGCACAGGTTTCTAGTGGGTTCAGCTCGCTGCGCCGAGCGGACGCTCTGAGCCGGACTGGGTGGCGTCTCTATCTAGCCATCGCGCTCCTGTTCGCGATCTTGTTTACTGGCGGTTATACAATTTGGAAGGTAGTTACCGGCTATCGCGATCATCGTGACGCGCTCGCTGTTTTTGGACGCAACGTTCGTCGCGAAGCGGAGGCGCGTCACTGGCGCTACGAAGCTGTTTCTGCGAAAGACGAGGGTCTGCTTCTTTACTTGCGGAAAACGCACTACCTCGCGCCAGATGGCGCCATCGCCGAATGGAACGGTGGAAATCTCGATGCGCTGGTGGTATCAACTGAGAAAGCGCCCGTTTTGCTGCGCGACCTTCAACGTGCTGCCATCTTTCAATTGAAATCAATTGAAAGAAGAGAGGAGGAGAGCAAGGGCTATCTTTTAATTACGCGCTAAGCTCCATCCAAGCTCGACGCCAGTCGCTACTAGTCGTCTTGTTGAAGCCAGACGTACCGCCTCCCGTTCGAGTAGACCAATAGGCAGAAATTGTTCTGTCTATTTCTTTGGGTTGCCTCATTCATGTCTGATCCGCACCAGTTCCTCCCTGTCTCCAGTTCTGGTGTCAACAGTCAGGACATTTCCAACGCCCGGCGCGTAGAATTTGTATTCGAGGAGATCGGTTTCCAAAGGCGTGGTTTCTTTCGATTTCAGGCAATTGTGGAACGTCCCAGCTGGCACGGTGACCGACGCGGTGAGACTGACGGTTTCCGCAAAATCCTCGGCATTAGCCAAAGAGAATTCCTGACGGTAAAAATCGCCGATGGCAGGATGAGCTTTCATGATAATTCCCGGTTTGTCCCCGTTGACACCACCCATGAACGTGCCCTCAATGGTGGTGATCAAGCCATCCTCAAGCTCGTGGGTGTTTTCGCCAAAATACCACACGTTGCCATCTCTATCCTGGGCGAACCAATCGAGCGTATCTTCCGTCAGCTTGCCGTCCACAGTGACCGTATCGTGGACTTCGACGCAGGTGACGCCGAGGATCACCTTGGTATGGTGCGTCACGGCGAACTCATCGTGTTCAAAACCCTGGGCGGTATGACCCTCATAGATGAAGGTCGTGCCCGGCCTTAATGGGAAGTAAGGATTATCGATCCGAGTGACGAAATTCGACGGATCGATCACCGGGTCGTACGGTGTTCCGCCGAGCCGCTCGCAGGCTGCCAATCGCGCGTCGTTTTGTTCCTGGCAGGTCTGCCGCTCGTCGTTCAGATCCGCCGACGCTTGCTTCCGGCACTCCTCCCGTGCGTCAGGATCCGCAAGGTTGTCGCACTTCCCCAAGGCGAGCCAGTAATCACTCTGGGCTGCCGCCTGACAGGACGCCAAGACGGCCTGCGCAGTCCGGCGACAGAAATCAGGCTGCTCCACGGCCGCCTCACCGCTAACCAGAGCGAACAGGAGAATTGTCACTCCGATCGTCAACCTAGCCGACTGGAGCAAGCTGGCCGATTGTCCATGGCCTGACTGATCTTTGATACCGAGAATGTTCAATTGGGAGCGTGTTTTCATAGTGTCTGCTTTCTGATGTTTTTTCGCCGGGGCATTATACGCTACAAACCCGCCTGGATTAATCCATCGGATTGTTAGGAGCCATTGCTAAATTCGGGACAGTGTCAGCGTCGCTCAAAACTGTCTCCGTAAAATATCTATCCGCTTGCCTTCCCTCTTTCGAGCGGGAAAAAATGCGAACATCCTGGCGAGTCTGCCGGCAGTGCTCACATCGCATTTAACACCCTTCGACAGTAATTACGCGATGACGTCATTCGCGGCCATCCTAGTCGCCCTGCTGGAACCAGACGTAGCGCTTGCCGTTCCAGTAAATCAGCGCGCTAGCGGCCTCGCTCTTGCCCACGAGCAGCGCATCGCTACGGAGATGTGGGACACTTCTATCAGCTTCATGGATGGCGCGGCCTTTGGAATAAAGTTGCCACGTATCCATCCACTCGAAGTCATCACCGCCATTGCCGATTGCGTTTCCCGCTCCGACAACCGTTACCTTGTCGGTCGCACCATTGATGATCGCAATTCCGAGCTTTCCGGTCGAACGTTGCTTGACCAGGACCGCAATATCAGCCTTACCATCGCCAATGAAATCGCCGCGCAGATAGAATGGATTTACGCGAAAGGAGAGCTCGTACTCCTTCGGCAGCAAACCATTCGTCACGGCTCTATTGATCACCTCAGGAATATCATGCAGCTGTGCAGTCGCGTCCGGCGTTGCAGATTTCGTGGTATCGGACTGAGTTATAGCTTTCGTTTTTAAATCAATCAGGTACGTGTTACCGCGCTCCGATATCACGAGGAGCGTACCATCGCGAACGTTCAGCTTATTAATGAAAACCCACTGAACATCTTCCTCCAGCCGTGGCTCAATGTGGTTCGCAAACACCGTCAATTCCCAGAGCTTTTTATTGGTCTGAACATCCCACGCTTCGATGTACGCGCGACGCCCATCGTCATTCGGTGCTACGTAGCGGATACTGTCGTGAATCGCTGGCTCAACCCTTGGCGGCGCGGAACGCATGGCGAGTGCGAAATACGGAAGAAATGCCATCGCAGAAAGCACAACAGTCAGTCGCACCATAGGCCTCAAGCACTTACAAGGCATCTTAGAATGTCATTCTGAGCGAAGCGAAGAATCTCGGATCCCTTTTGGGCCGATACCCAACGAAAATAGACCAGAGACGTTTCGCTTCGCTCAACATGACAGCGTCACTTGCCCGAATCTTTCGGCGTTTTGATAAAACCAAAGTAGAAGCAAAGCGCGAACAGGATGAAATAAACGATGGAGCGAAACCCGCTGATTTCTGGCGTCAGGATAAGACTGGTGCCGAGCAGCGGCACCGACACCTTGGTAAGGTAGAGATAGAATAGAATTCCCGCGCTGACGAACAACGCACCAGCCAAGAATTTGCGAAACTCTCGGCTGTGCCATGCGAAATAAAGCGTCGGCAGACCGAGGACGATCAGTGCGATGAGAAGAGCCGCGATCATATTCCTCTAAGCTTCACAGCAACTTGTGCCTTCGGCCTCGATGGCAGCGCTGGCTCTAGCGGCTGGGTAGCTCCTTACTTGTTAGTTTCGAGAACTTTTCCTCGACTCCTCGCTCGATGCGCTGGCGCTTTATGTCGTCCTTCTTCTCTTTCAGTATCGATATCAGCTGGTTCATCCCATCAGCGAGATCAGCGTTAGCCGACGGCCATTCGCTTTTGTTTTTGAAAGTGACGCCCGGGTAGGCAGCCTCTAAATCAGGTATGCGATGGCCTTCTTTCTGGACTCTTTCCACGATCTTCACAAGCCCGTCCATATCTCCGAAGGCGTAACTATTGATGTAAGTCCCCACGAGCTGATAAAAAGCGTTCTGGGCGTGCAACAGCTCAAAGCCAGGACTACCGATGCTTCCCATCTTGGTTTGATCCAGGAGAACGCCAAACTGCCGACCGCGATACTGAGCAGAATAAAACCAGGTAAACCGCTTCTTTTCGGTAGCCCAGGTCGTATAACCGGATTGCAGCGACATACAGCTCGGGGAACGTGAGTCGGTCCCAATCTTTCCTCATCTCGGCGATGGTAGCAAGAAACTCATCCTCCTTCGCCGAGGCCAGGCCGGAACTAAACCGACCGACTTTGACCTCTGGACCTTTCGAATTGTAGTAGGGCGTCACATAGACATCGATGTGCGAGGGATTGATCTCCGGCTGCGCCGCCTTCAACGCAAACGATGCGAGGTGTAGCGCGACGACCGCAAGTGATAGTTTGTTCATATTTCCCTAACTAACAGGGCTGAGGCGCCACACCATGTAAACCTTGGCGACTCTCAACCCGCATCCAAAGACTCTCAACTGAATCACTGTCGCGTGTTACGGGAGACAACATACGGCTCCATCACGCCGTTGCCGACGTCGTGCACTTCAGTCAGTGTGTGCGAATTAAGCGTAATGTCGGTCCAAATGTCTTGTACCTTTGTCCGCTTGCCATCGATCACTTCCTCGTAGTCGTTCACGAACGTGTCACCGTCCCAATGCGCTGTGCCCCGTAGTTCGCATCCCGCATCAGTTGGAGTCCTGAAGTAGGTGAGGAAACGATAGCACTTGGCGCTTGGGTCCCACCAGATCGTGATGAACCACTGGAGATCTCCGCCGACAGTTCCAACAGAATGCCCCTCGGAAACCACCGCGGTTCCACCGCCAGTGACCCTAACATGTGCTGCTCCACGGCGGCCTGCACCATCAGGGACAGGCTTACCGTGCTGTACGATCTCTACAGTGTTCCAATCCCCAACCAACACCTTGGCAAGCCTGGCTATCTCAGGAATGGCTGCAGAATCGGCCGCTCGGGCTAAGACGGGCGAAAAGAGAAAAGCGGCTCCGCAGAACAGGCAACGAGTCAGAGAATTCATTGTCCAAGTTGGTTGGTTAGGTCAACAGGCCAACTAATATGGAAATAATACCAACGATGATGTGGGCCCAGTTCATGCCAATCGCTCCGAACACGATGTAGACGATACCCAGCCAACGATTTGTTCTGCCAACATATTGTCCTTTGTTGATCCAGGCCCCCGCAATAAAAATGACACCGGTTATGATGTGAACCACAGCATCCAACGTCGGGATATGTACGATCGAACCAAATGTTAATATCCCGATGGTGGTGGAAGCGACACCTATCAATGACGCCCAGGTTCGTTCTATTACGATTTTCATCTGCTAATCATTTGCCGCATTCCTTGAGGTGGCGCGGCCGCCTCCAACCTGAACCAGTCTTACGTCGTTTCATTGATCTACGAGTGTGCAGCTCCATTGCGCTGGGTCACCATCTGCGATGGTCTCGGTGAAAGTCCAGACCTGACCTGCAAAGTCTTTTGCCGTGTACTGCCGCTCTCCAAATGGATAGTCCTCAGGTGCGCGTAGAATGACGGCGCCATGAGCCTGAGCATTCGCATGATGCTCCCGAACATTGTCTATGCGAACCATAACTTTGTGCAGAGAGTCGACCGCCGCGTCAGGCGGAGCTTCCATGACAACAATGGCTCCTGATTCACCGACAGATAACTGTGCTCGATGGTCGGCGATCAGTAAGCGCTCTCGAAAACCGAATGCCCGACAAAGCCACTTCGCCGCCTCACTGACGTTTGGGTATGCCAGTTCGGGAATTACAACGGCGTTGGGGATCGAACGATTAGTGCAGCATGATTCGTAAAGTGTCCCGGGACCTGTCCATAAACACAATTAACCACCGCTGGCCCGCCGCGGCGCGTAAACTGCGTTAGCTTTGCAGTACTCTCAACTACCTG
>QHQO01000201.1 GCA_003221195.1 Verrucomicrobiota bacterium | reverse complement strand
GCCGGCGTCTTGATAGGCGAATCGGCTTTCACTACCAAAGCGGCGCCGGCATTGGCTGCACCGGAGATTACGCGGACTTCTTCACCGTTCGATTTCAAGTACGCGTTGAGCGCAGGACCAGGGCCGACGTAGGTGACGTCAAGCGATTTTGCAAAGATCGCTTCCATCGCCGATGGCCCCGCATTGTAGGTAAACCACTGAATTTCGACATTCGGTCCGAGGTATTTTTCAAACCACCCCTTGCCTTGCCGAGAGAGGGCATGTGCGATGACTCCCTGCGCGTGAGTGATGTTTGGAAAATGCCCGAACCGAATCACGGTTTTTTCCTCCGCACGGCTATTTGGCAAGAAAACCGCCAATGCTCCGACAACTGCGATCAGTGCTCTTGTTTTCATATTCTCATAAGAATAACTGCCTACCGGGAACAAAAGCCGCTGCGGCCCTTCTCTCGTCAGTGCGAGTTCACTGAACGATGAAAGACGTACAGAATTACCGTGTTTTTGGCAATGGGACTTTAGTAAGTCGCCGCATTTCGGCATAAAATTTAGTTGATTGCGGACGTCGATTCCGTCGTTGTTGAAGGTGGATCTGTTGGCAGCGCCGGCGAATCGCCCATAACTCGCGCAGTTTACTCAAGAATGTCTCTTTCATATTTTTCGTTTGCTCCAATCCGGTTTGCTTCGATCTAGAACATTAGTTGAACACGCCCGATCACTTCATCGAATTGGTCTTCCCCAAATTCAGGATTCGCTTGGCGAAAATCCGACCAGGTATGAATGTAGTTGACCATCAGCTTCAGATCGTCTCCATGGATGTAGTAATTGAGGCCTCCCAGGATCGAATAGAGCCCGTCGTTTCCCTTTTGCCCGGGGTTTAAATACTGCCATTGAACCACAGCCTGCAGCTTCTTCGGGATCAGGAAATAAGCGCCCGTTACATAGAATCCGTCGGTCGTGAAGTTGGCGAACTCGGGAGGCACTCCGTTTACAGTGCGATCTTGTACGCGTTCCTGGAGGTATTCACCGATTAAATCAAAGGGACCCACCTCGAGCCAGGCGTCCACGCTCCAAGCGGTTCTTTGATCCGCGCTAGGTAGGACAAAGGGCGAGAGAGAACCATCGTCGTTTACCAGCAAGTTGCTCGACTGCGAGATATTCACCCCTTGTTCATCACGGCTGTTGAGCACGTCACCGCCCAGCTTAAGAAAGGACTTCTGACCAGCGATTTTACCTTTAAACGGCTGCAACTCCAGACGACCCACAAACATAAAGTTGTTGTTGTCGTTGACGGTGATGTTGCGACCGTTGCCGTTGAAAATGCCCGCGTAGTAGGTCAGCAGGTCCTTCTGCTCAGGCCAAATGCTGGTGAATGGTTTTCCCCAAAGTTCAGCACCGATTTGCCGATCTGGCGTGATTGCGCCAGTTGGCAACGTGCGTTCGATCGTGAGCAAGCTAGTATCAGGCGTCAGCTGCTCCAGGCCAAATGGCGCTTTATACTGACCGACCTTGACTTGTAGCGCTGGGATTTGATGCCAGTTGACCCAAATGTCTGTTGCGGAAAAGGCGGTCCGGTTGCCTGAAGTGCCATCGCTCTGGCCAAAATCCCCTTCCATTTTGAAATCGAACTGTTCCGCAAAGTCGCCAGTCAAATTGATCCGCGCCCGTCGCAGCCGAAACCGATCTTTTATCGCAGTCTGGCCAAACCGGCCTTCGAACGCAGAGACGTCGCCATCTTCAAAATTCACCTGAACGAATCCACCGAGCACCAGCTTCAACTCCGGTCCCCGCTGCTGGACGTAAATAGGCGCTTTCTCTTCCTCCACGATCGCCTTTTCTCGATACGTTTTTCCATCGTAAGTCACGTTCGTTTTCATTCTGCCCTCAGGAACAGCCGCAACCCGCTCTTTTTTCAAGCTGCGTACTTCCGCCTCAAGTTCCGCGTTGCGTTTTTGCAGCAGCTCGACCGCGCGTTCGAGTTTCTCCAATCGCTCAGAGTCGGAAGGCGTTTGCGCTGTCAGCGGTTGGATCGTTGTCAGCAGCAGCATCGCAACGACAACGCTAATTCCCTTTGGGAAACATTTTGTGACCGGCATGATTTCTCTCCTATTTCGCCGCGCCCTTCGCGCGGCCATTGTGTAACTGGCTCCCGCGGGACCCCGAAAGTTGCTTCAATGCCTCCACTCTGCTCTCGTCACGAACCGGCGGCTCGCCCTCTTTAGACAAGATCGATGCGAGCGGGATCGATCTATGAAGGAAAGGCGGCGCGACTTTATCGCGACGATATTTGCGAAGCGTGATCTCGACGATGTCTGCAAGAGTGAAGCGATCGAGTATTGTGGTGATGGCGTTTCGAACGTCGAACATCAACATGCGCAGGCCGCAGTGCACTTCATCCGGGCAGGAGCAGCGCGCGTAGGATGTGGCGCTAACGCACCGGATCGGCGCCAGCGGCCCGTCGATCAACCGAATGACGGCGCCGAACTTTATCTGGCTCATCGGACGGGCCAGCGAGTAACCGCCGAACTTCCCGCGCCTGCTTTTCACGTATCCGGCGGCTTTGAGTTGCGTGAAAATCTGCTCGAGGAATTTGATCGGTAGTTTTTCTTTTGCCGCCAGTTCACTTATCTGGAGCATCGGCCACCCGAGCTCGGACGCGATGCCAAGATCGATAAGTGCTCGGAGCGCGTATTCGCCACGTTTAGAAAGTTTCATGTCGTGCTCTTGTACGCGGATGCCGCTCGCAGTGTCCATTCTCGCCGCACCTGTCGTTGAGAGAGTCGGACATGGACGAGTGGAGCCGAATCGCCGTTTACCCGGCCTAACATGCAGTCCATTGGCGCCCTCATACCCTTCTGGCGCGCGAAACAGTGCGCCTGACAGCAAAGCCAATGCAGACGCACCGGTAATGAGAATGAAGGCACCGCCGAAGCGCGATATTGCTTCGTATTCCACCCAAATGGTTCCCGCGCAGAACGCGGCCAAGCAAATTTAGTCATATCCCTCCGTTCTCATTCTAATGTCTACTGAATTCATATGATTTAAGATCCCTACTACTTCAGTAGGAAATAGAGCGCAAGCAGTTTTTTCAGATTTTTTTCGGTGCCACAACGCTCGCGTTGAGTGCATGCCGCGAGCCCGATGGTGTACCGTAATTAGCCTCCGACACCGAGCCGTTCTAACGCGATGAGGAAAAACAGGTCCGCTAGATGATCTTTAGCAGGAATATGCCGCTCAGAGGCGCGAGAGGCAGAGTAGCAGCCTCATCCCGCTCAACGATAGTTGCGGCTATGCTTCAGGAGCTATAACCGAACCGGGGATCGAGCTCAACTAATGCCTGGATAGCGCACTCTTGATCCCCAGCCGAAAGATACTCGCGAAAACCCCCTACTTTCCCACGGCGAACTTTAAATGACTCCGGATCACGCACATCACCCGGATGGAGAATTTTCGAATCAAAAACTCCGGCTGCTTCTAATTTTTGCATGTTCTCGAAACGGGAAAACTCAAGTGCCTTCTGAAAAATCGACATGTCGAGCGTCGTTTCGCCGACTACGGCAAGCAGGTCTCGAAAATGTTCGGCCGGAGATGCCCGCAACGCCTCGTACCGGATGATCGTGAAATCCTTGCGCCCTGAGAATTCGTCAAGCCAGTCGTTCATTGCGCGAACAATGCCGCGGATTCCAAATCTCTTGTCGCGCAGGAGTTCACTGACAGATTTTTGCTTCAACGCTGCATCCGCGCCGGGATCGCGCCGCGTCATTTGTAAATAGAGGGAAACAAAACAGTCCCGGGGGTCCCGCACGAGCAGGACAATCTTGGCTTTTCGAAGTTCTCTTCTGGGAACGAGATATTTGCCGCGCAAACGGTCCCAGCGATTGCCCTTTGTCCGATGCTCAAAACGATCGTGGGAGAATATTACGCGGGGAAATCCCGGATGATCATATCGCCCGGGCTGCAGGGTGAACTCAAGACCATGCCGCTTGCATAAGTAAGCACAAAGAAATGTCCGGATCCATGTGCGTCCGCTTTTTGGCGCTGAAAGAATGAGGACCTCCCCACCCGAAAGCAACTTCGCGCGACTACTGAAGTTT
Organism: Verrucomicrobiota bacterium; assembly: GCA_003221195.1. Taxonomy (GTDB): domain Bacteria; phylum Verrucomicrobiota; class Verrucomicrobiia; order Chthoniobacterales; family UBA10450; genus Udaeobacter. The sequence continues at coordinate 5,671 of QHQO01000201.1, read as the reverse complement.
CGGCGCGTCCACCGCAGGGAGCGCCGCAAGAATCGCGAGACCGGTATCGACCTCTCGGGAACCCCCGAAAGTTCCCTCGGCTGAATTACTTCACCCGAAGACATATCCGCCTGTTGCGTATCGGCCAAGGATCGAGCTGTTATTTCAATCGCCATTCCCGGAATTATACTTTAGAGCCGCGCCTCCGCGAATCTCTCGCTCCTGTTGCATAAGACCCCAAGAAGAGGTATCTGTTCAAGCACAAAAAGAGGGGGCGTACTGGCTTCGACTCATCGTTGGAAGCGCAGACGGCATGCCGAGGATGGTTCGTTGGCCTCGTTAAAAACCGGACCAAAAAACAAACGCAGACAACGAAGGTCTCGCTCTCGCGGCTTAATTGACCGTGACGTTTGCCGTGGGACGCCTGCTACGGCGGCAAACGTGGACAGCAGGCTGGCGAATCGGTGGAGCGACCACGCCGGTTCGTGAATCGATTTTGTGGACGCTCGGGAGCTGGCAGTGTGCCGGCGCATGGCTTGGCTCCTCAGAACTTATCGTCGGATAAACATGTAGATGTTTGCGTGGATAGCGACGAGGACAGGGGTTCAACTCCCCTCGCCTCCAGCCTTCGCTTGGAGCGCAGCGCAAAGCGAAGGCTGCCACGCCGGAGCCCAGCGAAGGCGGGCCGTGTGTAGCAACTTTTACATAAGCGCTCCAAGACTACGGCTTGGCAGGCCAGCCTTCTTCGTTCATGATCCGCCTTCAAAGGCGCAGCCGATGGATGCCTTCTACTATGTTTACATCCTCGTCAGCGAGGTAGACGACGAGATTCACTATAGCGGCATTACCACCGATCTCGGATCTAGACTGGCTGAGCACAATCGTGGGAAATGCCCATATACGGCGAAGCACAGACCGTGGAAAATCGAAACAGCAGTCGCATTCCGTTCGCAAGCTAAAGCCCGCCACTTCGAAAGCTATCTAAAAACCGGCTCTGGCCGTGAATTCGCTCGCCGTCATTTTTAAAACTTTCGGGGCAGTCGCGCGGTAGCTTTAGCGCAGGCGGACATACAATGTCTATGTATTAAGTGCGCGTCTGGCCGTCCTTCGTTAAGAAGGACTCCTGGCATACCATAGGGACACAAAGACCGCTAGCTGGCTCACAACGCACTCACCGCCCGCCCGACCTCAGCCATTCACTCCAGATCTGCGGCCGACCGTTTGGATTACCACGAGCATAATTGTAGAACTCACGAACAAATGCGGTCCGATCCTCAGCGTAAGGCGCCTTCCAATTGTCACGCCCAGGAGGACGAAGCACGTCATATCCGAGTAATTTCTGACGCCGCACAATGTCCTCGAGCGACACACGAGTCGCATTTCGCAGCATGTCGTAAAGCACCATGAACGTGGTCGTTCGTCCAAGTCCGGCTTCGCAGTGAAAATGCGCCCACGCGTTCTCCGGAAGCGCGCGAACGGCGACAATGAATCGATCGACTGCCTCATTGGGCGGTCGCGTATGGTCGGTAACGGCGACCCGTACATAACTGGCGCCCGCGGACCACACGAGATCGCGTTCGATGCTGGCTTCTTTTACAATCACCTGTTGCGGGACGGCAGATTCAGCATTGCCCTCTTTGACGGCGTGACCTGGCCGAACGGCAATTTCGCTCCCCGGACCAAGCGATTGCACCCATACAGCTTCGGCCTCTTCAATTTCAGTCTGACTGCGGCCGACATTCGCCCAATCGCGTGTTGCGAACCAGCTAACAGGGAGGCCGTTGGCAAATATGTGTGTTTCCTGCCGTAGATCGAAAATGGTGACCGGACCATGCATTCGCGTCAGCAAAAGTTTGAGGTTATCAGCCGTAAACTCTCCGCTGCCAGAGGCGTGAAGATCGCTCAAGCCAGTGGTGGCAGATGGCGTGCCATTGCCACTTTTAAGCGGTTCGTCAGTCGCGCGAAAGTTTCGCGGTAGAGCATCGGCCAGCGTTAGGTCAATGTCCCAAATCAGCACCGGTGAATCCGCATCGGAGGGTCGGACCGGCGGATTCTTCACTACCAGGGGAACCGCCGACCAAAGCGTCGCGGGTGCAACAAGAAACGCAAACAGAGTCAGAAGGAACAAATTGCTGCGCCGAATGGATTGCGTCATTCAGTTCGCAAGGCTTTGAGCGGCTCGACGTGTGTGGCGCGTCGCGCAGGGAAAAAACAGGCAAGCATTGCTGCTGCCGCCAGCAGGGCACCCGATATGAATAACGCGAATGGATCGCTCGGACTAACCTGATAAAGAATCCGAGCAAGCACACGACCAGCGGCCAATGAAAACAGAAGACCAATCGTCACGGCCAGTGCAGTTTGGATTGCGCCTTGGCGCATGATCAAGGCGAAAATGTCACGGCGATGCGCGCCCAGCGCCATTCGAATCCCAATCTCGCGTGTCCGGCAGGCAACCGCATATGCCTTTACGCCATACACACCGACAACGGCGAGTAGCAACGCAATTCCGCCAAACACTCCGAAGAGCAACGCGCCAAGACGCACGATCCAGAGGCCAACGCTCTTTTCGGTAAGATCAACGAAAGGCGCAATGCTTAGAATTGGCAGATCGGGATCGATGCTGCGCAACGTTTGCCGCATAGTGGGAATGAACGCAGCGACAGCACGTCGATCTTTTGTTGCAAGCCGCACATGTAGGTAAACGTTGCCGTTGTAACCTTGCGCAAGCGGCACAAACAGTCGCTGGTTGAGCGTATCATTTTGCACATCGTGGCGATGGCTACTGACTACGCCGACCACGAGCAAGTCGTTAGGCGAACCGTCTTTCGGAGGCAGGGTGTAACGAATGTGCTGACCGACTGCTTCCATATTCGGAAAAATTTTCTTTGCCATCGCGTCGTCAATGATCGCGACGCGCGGCATATCTCTGTTTTCAGCTTCGGCCTCGGTGAAGTCACGACCGCGCAGAAGCTTTACGCCGATAGCATCGAAATAACCTGGCGTCGTCGCAGTGAAAAGCGCACCCGCGCCGGGATCGGGCGCCTTCGGATCGGTCGGTAAAGTTTCACGCATGGACATGATTCGTCGCGAGTTTGTGAAGTTGCCATAGGGCAACATCGTTCCCAGCGCTGCAGTCCGCACACCTGGAAGATCGCGCGCCCGTCTCACAGTCTCGAATATCAGACGACGCGCTTCAGCGGGGTCTTTTCTGATCAGCGAGAAGTCCATCTCGGTAACCAAATCGCCTGCGGCAACAAAACCGGGATTAAGCCCGCTTGCCTTAAGGGCACCACGGAAAAATAATCCGGCGCTGAATAACAACATTAATGAAAGCGCAATCTGCGCCATAACCGAAATATGACGAGCCGCAAAGAACCGATTGAATCGGCCGATGCGTGCCGGTTCGCCGATTTGCTGCTTGAGATCGCTGACGAGATCGGCCCTTGTCGCCTTTAGCGCGGGGCCAAGGCTGAAAAGGACGGTCGCAATCAGGCAAAACAGGAACGTGACCCCGAGGACAGTTAGGTCGGGTCGCAATTTAACGACGAAGGAAAAACTCGTCGAACCGAGTAGGCGCGCGAGCGAATGCAGCAGCAGATCGTTGCACCAGACACTCATGACGAGTCCAACCAAGCCGCCGCAGATCGCAAGCAGCAAACCTTCGCAGAGTAATTGGCGCACGATACGCCAACGTGACGCGCCAACCGCCAGACGTAGCGCGATTTCCTTTGAGCGCGCAGTGCCTCGGGCGAGTAGCATGTTCGCAAGATTCAAGCTGGCGATAAGCAGGACTGCTCCGGCCATCCCCATCAGCAGCGCGCCGATAAGAGTGACCGGGCCATCGTCTTCCGGTGAGGTGCTGATACTGAATCGGGACGGTTCGTGAAGCTGCAGATCTCGCGCACCTTCTGTATTAGACGGCTGAATCGCGTTGAATCGCTGGGTGAGCGGTGCCAGGCGCGCCTTTGCTGTCTCAATCGTGAGCCCCGGTCGCAGACGCGCGGTCAGATTGAGTGCATAATTTTTTGGCTCCGCCAGATCATGCAAACTTTCCGAGTCGGCGAATGCCGAGCCCAGACGTGAATGGACGCCGAGCGGCAACCATATATCGGGTGCGACCAGGGCGCTGACCCCGCTAAATCCATCCGGCGTGATACCGATCACGGTGTACGGTTGTCCATTAATCTGGAGATTGCTCCCCACGAAGTCATTACGGCCGCCCATGCGTTTCCAAAATGCATAACTGGCGACCACTACCGGTACGTTAGCGTTCGGCCGGCATTCCTCGGCGGTATAAAAGCGGCCACGCACTGGCGGCACGCCGATGAGGGAGAAGAAATTTTCTGAAGTCAGAAAGGCGAAGCTTCGCCGCATCTCGTGATCGCGACCGATTCCGGCGACGGCGAACTCAAGCGCCGCAAGATCCGCGAACAGATCTCCACCGTTCTCACGCAAGTCCCGATATTCCGTGTGCGAGAATTGGCGATAATCGTGGTTCGTGTTTTGGCGCGCGGTGAAAATGTTTAGCACTTCTGCTGGCCGCAGCGGAACCATCGGCCGCAACACCACGCCATTGACGAGCGCGAAAATAGCCGAGTTAACGCCGATGCCGAGCGCTAAAGTAATAATCGCCAGAGCAGTAAATCCCGGCGATTTACGAAGCTGCCGCAGCGCAAATCGAAAATCATTCATGTTTGTTAACCTCTGTTGTCGATCCTAGTCAGGCTGCGAGCCGATCCTCCACGATTTGACCGTCAAGCAAATGAACGGCGCGCTCAGCGTGCCTGGCGAATCGTTCGTCGTGGGTCACCATGCAAATCGTTGCGCCAGCGCCATGCAGCTCTTTTAACAGATCCATGACGGCTTCACCGTTGCGCGAGTCGAGATTTCCAGTTGGCTCGTCCGCAAGCAGAATCGCAGGTTTGCCGGCAAGTGCCCGGGCAACGGCGACGCGTTGCTGTTGCCCGCCGGAAAGCTGGCCAGGCAAGTGCCTCGCGCGGTGAACCATGCCGACGCGCTCGAGCGCTCCCATGACAGCAGACTTGCGCTCATTCGCGCTCAATCCGCGATAAGTCAGCGGCAGCTCGACGTTTTCGTAAACGGTCAAATCGCCGATCAAATTAAAACTTTGGAAAATGAAACCGATCTCGCGATTGCGAATGCGGGCCCGATCGGCGAACGACAGGTTCGCGACCTCTGTTCCCTTTAGCACGTAACTCCCATCCGAAGGTGTATCGAGCAGTCCCAAAATGGACAATAAAGTCGTTTTGCCGCAGCCTGAAGGCCCAGCGATGGAAACGTACTCGCCGTCGCGGACGTCGAGATGGACTCCGGACACCGCGTGTGTCTCCACTTCGTCGGTAACGAAAATCTTGCTAAGATCGGTCAGACGGATCAAGGGAGTCGATCCGTTTGTGGCTGATGTTTGCGCCGGCTGATTCGGAGTAAGTGAGGTTGTAATCATCTGCTGCATGGGCTGATTTTTGGATGAGATGCGCCCCAAGCCTTGTCTGGATTCAAAAAATTTGGATATCCCATCGCGGCGCCGATTTACCGGTCATGAATACCGCGGTGCCATTGAGACGCTTGCTCCAATTCAAACTCGCAATTCGTGCGGCGTGATTTAATTCTGGAATCATGCGGGACGCGCTTACTCCGATGATGCAACAGTATCGGCGGCTCCGAGGGAGCA
>QHQO01000018.1 GCA_003221195.1 Verrucomicrobiota bacterium | reverse complement strand
GGCACGACGTTGAATCGAGGCGATTACATCTCGATCGATGGAACCGCGGGAGAGGTCTTTGCCGGCGAAGTCGCGACTGCGCCGTCGGAAATCGTTCAGGTGCTGGTCGACCGTTCTCTCGATCCGAAAAAGAGCATCGTTTACCAAGAGTACGCAAAACTAATGAAGTGGACGGATCAATTCCGCATCCTGGCCGTGCGCACAAATGCGGATACACCCGAGCAGGTAACAAACGCGGTCGCGTTCGGTGCGGAAGGCATCGGGCTTTGCCGAACAGAGCATATGTTTTTCGAGGGCGATCGGATCGACGCCATGCGTGAGATGATTCTCGCCGGTACGAAGGACGAGCGGGCACGCGCACTGGCCAAACTACTTCCCTATCAGCGTGCTGATTTCATTGGCATCTTCACGGCGTTAAAAGGTTTGCCCGCCACCATTCGTTTTCTCGATCCACCACTCCACGAATTCTTACCCAACGATCACGCGCAGCAAAACGAACTCGCGAACAAGCTCGGCGTGGCTGTCGAACAAATCGCCCGGCGTGTGCACGAACTGCATGAATTTAATCCGATGCTCGGTCATCGCGGTTGCCGCCTCGGGATCACATTTCCTGAAATCTCCGAGATGCAGGCGCGCGCAATTTTTGAAGCAACCGCGGCAGTTCAAGCCAAGGGAATCAAGGTTCATCCGGAAATTATGATTCCGTTGGTGGGATTTCCGCGCGAGCTAAAGCTTCAAATTGACATCGTTCGCCGCGTAGCAGACGACGTGGCCAAGGAAAAGAAAACAAAATTCAAGTATCTCGTGGGAACAATGATCGAAATCCCGCGGGCTGCATTAGTGGCCGATCAGATTGCGCACGATGCCGAGTTCTTCAGTTTCGGCACAAACGATCTTACCCAAACAACACTGGGAATGAGCCGGGACGATTCGGGAAGCTTTCTTCCCGCTTACGCCGAGCTCGATATCGTCGATTCAAATCCGTTCGCATCGATCGATCAAAAAGGCGTGGGCCGCCTCATGGAAATAACGCGCGACTTAGGACGCAAGACCCGGCCAAACATCAAACTGGGAATTTGCGGCGAACACGGTGGCGAACCGGCGAGCGTCAAATTCTGTCACCGGCTGGGCTTGGATTACGTGAGTTGCAGCCCGTTCCGGATTCCGATTGCACGATTAGCAGCTGCGCAGGCAGCGCTCGAGAGTTAAAAGCTTGGTCACATTTCAGGACATCGAAGCGGCGCGCAAACGAATTGCGGACGCGGTTTATTATTCCCCATGTCCGCCCTCCATTCCGCTGAGCGACATCACCGGCATGAAGATTTTCTGCAAGCTCGATAACTTGCAGCGTACGGGAAGCTTCAAGGAACGGGGCGCCCGCAATGCACTGGCACAACTGTCGCGTGAACAGCAGAAGCGTGGAGTCATTGCCGCTTCTGCGGGCAACCATGCTCAAGCACTCGCTTATCAGGGCCGATTACTCGGCATACCCGCGACAGTGGTAATGCCCAGATTCGCGCCGCTCATAAAGGTGAGCACGTGCCAGCAACTCGGCGCGACCGTTGTCTTGCACGGGGCGGATTTCGGCGAAGCCAGAGCGCAGGCGCACAGAATCGCAGCGGAGAAAGGGCTTGCCTATATCAACGGTTATGATGATCCCGCGATTATCGCTGGCCAGGGAACGATGGGCCTCGAGATCGTTGAGCAAATTCCCGATCTCGAGGCGGTAGTTGTTCCGGTTGGCGGAGCCGGTTTGCTGGCTGGCGTTTCGTTGGCCGTGAAAACCTTGCGGCCGCACGCGAAAGTTGTTGCTGTCGAAGCGGAGAACGTAGCGAGCTTTTCAGCCGCGCTTGAAGCGGACAAACCGATCAAGATCGCGATGCTTCCGACGCTCGCAGATGGACTTGCCATTCCGCAGGTCGGCACAAACGCGTTCCAAATTGCCCGACCACTCGTCGATTTGACTGTCACGGTAAGCGAAGAACAAATCGCTCTGTCAATTCTCCGCCTGGTTGAATTGGAAAAAAGCGTCGTTGAAGGAGCTGCTGCTACGCCATTGGCCGCGTGCATGTCTGGAAAATTAGAAGAGCTTGCCGGCAGGCGAGTGGTTCTGTTGCTTTGCGGTGGGAACATTGATCCCAATGTCCTCAGTCGTGTAATTGAACGCGGCTTAGTTGCGGATGGCAGACTTGGTAGATTCACCGCTGTCATTAGCGATCGACCCGGTGGACTGGCCGATCTGGCGGCGCAGATCGCGTCAACCGGAGCAAGCATTAAACAAATCGTGCACGATCGCGCGTTCGCCAGCCCTGATGTCTCGGCTGTGAATGTTCTTTGCACGGTCGAAACTCGCAACCATCAACACCTGGCTGAGCTGCGCGCCCTTTTGAAAAGCCGCGGCGTGGAAATTCACGACGCGACGTAAATGGCAGGGGCGGTTCGCCGAGCCGCCCGGGCGATTGAGTCAATCGCCCCTACCTGAGCGCGACTTGAAGCGCGATTCGCTTTCCGTAGTCTGCTCCCATGCAACGGCGTGGTAAAAAAACCGACCCGAATTCCTTCGCGCGCCGCCACATTGGCCCGAGCGAAGACGAAGTAAGCGCCATGCTGCGCGAGGTAGGCTTCGAAAGTCTTAATACTCTTGTGGAAGCCGCCGTTCCAAAGAATATCCGGCTGGATCGAGAACTGAACTTGCCGGAACCGAAATCGGAGATGGAAGCCCTGGCTGAGCTCCGGGCAATTTCCAGAAAAAACAAGATCGCACGCTCGTTTATTGGTTGTGGCTATTCCGATTCCACTACGCCGCCCGTTATTCAGCGAAACATTCTCGAGAACCCGGGTTGGTACACCGCCTACACACCGTATCAGGCTGAACTCGCTCAGGGCCGGCTTGAAGCCCTCCTCAACTTTCAAACGATGATTACCGACTTAACCGGGCTCGAGATAGCCAATGCCTCGCTGCTTGACGAAGCCACTGCCGCCGCTGAGGCCATGGCGCTTTGTCATGCGGTCGTTCCGAATCGCAAAACGTTCTTTGTCGCTGACAATTGTCACCCGCAAACGATCGCCGTTGTTCAAACACGGGCGAAACCGCTTGGGATTACAATTAAGATCGGTGATTATTCGCGTTTCAAATTCGACGACAACATTTTCGGTGCGCTAGTCCAGTATCCGGCTACTGATGGCGCGATTTACGACTACACAGATTTCATTAAGGGGGCGCATGACGCCGGCGCGCTGGTGGTGGTCGCAGCCGATATCCTGGCGCTCACACTACTGAAACCGCCAGGAGAATTTGGCGCCGATGTTGCCTTTGGTAACACCCAACGCTTCGGCGTCCCGCTCGGGTTCGGCGGCCCACACGCGGCGTACTTCGCCACCCGTGACCAGTATAAACGCCACATGCCCGGCCGGCTGGTGGGCGTTTCACACGATGCGGAAGGTCGCCCCGCCTATCGACTCGCTCTACAAACACGCGAGCAACATATCCGCCGCGACAAAGCTACGAGCAATATCTGCACGGCGCAGGTTCTTCTGGCTGTCATCGCTTCGATGTATGCCGTGTATCACGGTCCAGGAGGTCTGAGTGCAATCGCCGAACGGGTTCATCGCCTAACGAGTCAACTTGCGGATGGCCTGCGTACGCTCGGCTTGAAAATCACGCACGAGAATTTCTTCGACACTATCCGCGTCGAAGTCGAGTCAAGCGCGCTCACCTTGGAACACGCGCAAAAAGCGGATTGCGACTTGCGGCCGCTGGGCCCGCGCGCAGTCGGCATTTCTTTCGACGAAACCACGACGCCTCGGGACCTCGAGCTGTTAATGTCGATCTTTCGCGGCACAACCGTGCGCGATTTTGCCGATGACGATATGGGAGAACCGCCAATCCGCATCCCGCAATCCGCAATCCGCACTTCGGAATTTCTCACTCATCCTGTCTTCAACACTCACGACACCGAGACGGAAATGCTGCGTTATCTCAAGAAGCTCGAATCGTGTGATCTTTCGCTGACTACCTCGATGATCCCGCTTGGTTCGTGCACGATGAAATTGAACGCAACCGCGGAAATGTTTCCGATATCGTGGCCGGAAATTTCCAAGCTGCATCCGTTCGCGCCCATGGAACAAACCGTCGGTTATACAGAGATGTGCGAACAGCTCGAACACTGGCTTGCCGAAATCACCGGATTCGATGCGATTTCATTGCAACCTAATGCTGGATCGCAGGGCGAATTCGCGGGTCTACTGGCGATCCGCGAGTATCACGCTTCGCGTAATGAAGGGCATCGAAATGTTTGTCTCATCCCGACCTCTGCCCATGGCACAAACCCAGCTAGCGCGACCATGGCTGGTTTCAAGGTTGTCTCTATCGCCTGCTTAAAAGATGGAGATATCGACCTTGCCGATCTGCGCGCAAAGGCAGATGAACACGCGCGCGATCTTGCCGCGCTGATGGTGACATATCCCTCCACTCATGGAGTTTTTGAGCCTACGATTCGCGAAATTTGCGATATCGTGCACGCCCATGGCGGCCAGGTTTACATGGACGGCGCCAATATGAATGCGCAAGTCGGGCTTTGCCGGCCCGGCGATTATGGTGCTGACGTTTGTCATTTAAATTTGCACAAAACGTTTTGCATCCCGCACGGCGGGGGCGGGCCAGGTATGGGACCGATTGGTGTGGCCAGGCATCTCGCGCCCTATCTTCCGCGAGAATTCATTGTCGATCCTGAGACGGGACGAATCTTGTTTGGCGAAGGAGTGCACGGAAAACGCCCGCCAAGTGGGACGGACTCCGATTACCGTCACGGCGGAGGTAAAGGTGGGAACGTTGCCGCAGCGCCCTATGGCAGCGCCAGCATTCTGACGATTACTTGGATGTACATCTGCATGATGGGCGCGGAGGGATTGAAGCGCGCGAGCGAGATTGCAATTCTAAATGCGAATTACATGGCAAAACGGCTCGATCCTTATTTTCCGGTTCTTTTCAAAGGTAAACGCGGGCTCGTTGCACACGAGTGCATCATTGATCTTCGCCAGTGGAAAAGCGCAGGCATCGAGGTGGAAGATGTAGCAAAACGGTTAATGGACTACGGATTTCACGCGCCGACTGTTTCCTGGCCGGTTGCTGGGACAATGATGATCGAGCCCACAGAGAGCGAACCAAAACACGAGCTCGACCGTTTTTGTGACGCAATGATCTCCATCCACGGGGAGATTGAAGGAGTCGCAAAGGGAAAAATGGATCGGATAAACAATATGTTGAAAAACGCGCCGCACACTGCGCGTCAAATCGCGTCTGATAAATGGGACCGCCCCTACACGCGCGAACAAGCAGCTTTCCCCGCGCCGTGGACGCACGAACACAAATTCTGGCCGACCGTCGCCAGGATCGACAACGTCTATGGTGATCGGAATCTCTTCTGCTCCTGCCCGCCGGTAGAGGAATTCGAATCCTGAGTCGGTCGTTATCCTTCTGGTGCAAGTTCAGGAGCGGCGACCACGCGAGTGGGAACCAGCCGTAAACCGGGGCCGTTTGTTTCTGGAGCTGTCGCGGCACCCGCTTCGTGATACTCGGCGTCGCTGTTGACCTGCCAAAGATCGTAAAGTTTTGCGTCCGCGAGAATATTTTCGACGCACAACATCGCAGTCATCATGGCGTGGTCCTGATTGTTGTACTTGTGCATGCCATTGCGACCGATGAGGTGAAGGTTCGGATATCGGGTCTCAAGTTCCTGACGGATCGTCGCGACATGCAGCGCGTAATCGTCGTCATAAACGGGGTACGCCTTTTTCTGACGCACGACGCAGCCATCTATGAAGTCCTCTTCCCTGGATAGCCCAATCCCAATAAGTTCGCGCTTCGCGAGTTCAATTAGATCGCGATCACTCGAATCCCAGAGGCCATCGTGCTCAAAGCAGAAATATTCGAGACCGTAACAGACCTTATCCGGCTCAGGCACCATCTCCGGCGACCAGGAGCGGAAGTTTTGAACGCGACCGACTTTGACGCTTGGATCGTGAATGTAGATCCAATTGTCATCAAACATGCGCCGATCTTTCAAGATCAGCATCACGGTAAGGAAATCGCGGTATTTAAGGCTCTCAGCTGCGTGCCTTGCCCGTTCGCTCACGGTCGGTGACAAACCACACAAGAGCTCGCGCATCGGTGCGGACGAAATGACGTGTTCGGCTTCGATTGCTTGCAGATCTCCTTGCCGATCTTTGTATGCGACCGTCCAATTGCCAGAGGTTTCATCATGGGAACAACGAGATACCGTGCAGCCCATCTCCAGCCTGCCGCCCAGTGCCTTCATCTTTTCCGCGCATGCCTCCCACATCATGCCAGGACCTCTGCGCGGATAGCGAAACGAATTGATCAGTGTCTTAATTACTTTTGTGCGGTCTCCGTTATAATGCTGGGGAATCAGAGCATTCTTAATCGCACTGCCGAGTGAAAGTCCTTTGATGCGCTGAGCGGCCCAATCTGCGGAAATTTCCTTGCAGCTCATCCCCCAAACTTTTTCAGTGTAACTTTTGAAGAATGTGTTGAAGAGCCGTTTTCCGAATTGGTTGCTGACCCAGTCTTCGAAATTGCGCGGATCGCGCACGGGAAACAGGCGGGCTTTCATCCACGAAAGAACACAAAGCGCAGACCTAAAGATGCCCAGCTTGAGCAACGCTTCGAACGGTTTCAACGGATAAGAGAAAAATTTGCCGTCGTAAAAAATGCGCGAAGAACGCGGTCGGACGAGCATGTCGTTAGGCAGAATCTCGGTCCAGAGGTCTTCGACTGATTTGGATTTGGAAAAGAAACGGTGCCCACCGATATCGAAGTGAAAACCGTTGTAGGTCACCGTCCTGGAGATTCCGCCGACGTAAATGGGATCGGCTTCCAAGACAACGAGATCGACTTCCTCCTTTGACAGAAGATACCCGGCCGTTAATCCTGCCGGGCCTGCACCGATAATGACGACTCTTGTTTTCATCTTCTTCTAGGCAACCCAGTTGCCTCGCATGAAATTCCAAACGTACCACCCCTGTACGCACAACCCAGCGGCGCTAAGCAGCGCCACTGCCGCGATGCCGAACGCCCTAACGAGCACCGGCGTCGCTTGAAACTGACCCAGAAAATTCAAAAGCGCCAGCACGATCAGTGCGTGCACGGAAAATTCGTAGCGGAGCATGCTTTCCATATCCACGCAGGCCACTCCGCTGACGGAAAGGTAGTAGATCACAAAAGCGCAGAAATAGATGCCAGCGCGAATCGGCAAATCGGTCCATCTACGAATCGACAGCTCGCAAAGGACAATACCAATAAAAAACAGAGCGCCCAATGTCATCGACATTTGGCTCGCCTCCGTCGGATCATTCAGTGCTGGAACGAACCAGCGATAACTAGAAGGCCTGAACACTGCCAAATAATCGGGAGCAATTCCCCACCCGGCTGCCTGGGTGAGCATATAAATATCCCAGTGACCCCAGCGCAGTTGAGAATAAGTGAAAAATCCTATGGCGCCGAAGCTTGCCACCAGCGTCATAGCGATCGCCGGCTTTTCCTTGCGAAACCACGGCCTCGGCTCAATTAAACGGCGCCATCCAGTTTGAAAAACCGAGCGTACCAGCGGAAATGCCGCACATACAATCCCGACAATCCGCGTTGCCGACATGACGATGCCGTGTATGGCGGCCCAGAATTTCGCGTATCTCCCTTGCGCAGTGCTCCAATAAATAAAACCAAGCAGCGCCATTAAAAACAGAGACTCTGAATAGGCGGCAACCAGAAAGAATGCCGCAGGATGGGTGGCGATTAATAATGCTCCGCAAATTTGTAGCGCAGGCGAAATATTCCACCGCTTGCAGAAAAGAAAGAAATAAATCCAGAAGCCCCAGGCAGCGAGTTGAGCAGTGATCAACAGGGCTGTGCCCGTATCGATATTAAGTCCATAGCGAAACACGGCCGCAATCGCAGGATAAGCTGGAAAAAACGCGACATTTGATACTTCCATCACCTTGTGATCGATGGGAGGCACGATGGTCTGATAACCGCGATCCACGATGTTCATGAACCAATGACTATCGTGCTGGACCAGCGCGGCGTACCGCTCCGAAAAGCGCCTTTCTGGCGCAAGGAGGCCAATCGCCATCGCAAGCTGCAGTAATGTAATGATCAATCCCGCGAGCAAAGGCTTAAGCAGCCGAGGCGAGCGGGTCATTACATCATAATCGCTGCGCGCGGCAAGTTTGTCCGTGAAAGTCTGCCACTGGGACGAACCCGTTCTGTGGCGAGCTTTACCAGCAGGCAGAGCGCCACCGGCGGGAAGCGCCATAGAAACGGGAAGCATGGAAAAACTGAACGAGCGTGCGGGATTTTGGATAGAAGCAATCTCGGGTCGCATCGTTTTTGAAAGCGGGCACGCTGATTTGAGCAGCAGGGTTTGACGGCGAATGCGTTTCGTTTATTCGCAGGAACAGAGCCGCCCCTCTGCGCTCCGCCGCGCGCGGCGACTGTCGCCACTCTATTCCACAGCGGCCAATGCAACCCATTATGGCGCGGAAATAACGAGCACCATCTCGCCTTTCGGCGTGTGGGCCTCGTAATGCGCCAAAAGGTCACGGGCGGTACCACGTCGAAATTCCTCGAACTTTTTTGTCAGCTCTCGCGCTACGCAAAGTTGCCGATCAGGCATGACATCAATGCAAGCGGCAAGTGTCTTGGTTAATCGATAAGGCGAATCGAAAAAGATGATTGTTTCACCCGATTCGGCAGCGGCCCGCAACTCGCGCTCGCGTCGCCCAATCTTAACGGGAAGAAATCCGCGGAAAGAAAATCTCTCAGTCGAAAATCCAGACCCGACGAGAGCGGTGAGGATCGATGATGGTCCCGGGATGATCGTGAACGAAAGCTCCCGCTGAATGCATTCACGGACGAGACGCAATCCCGGATCGGATAGTCCAGGCGTTCCCGCGTCTGTGATTAGGGCGACGTTTTCGCCCGCCGCGAGATGTTCAACGAGCTCAGCCGCGCGCTTTGCTTCGTTGTGTTCGTGATAACTGATGAATGGTTTCTTGATTCCGAAATGTTTCATCAACAGCCCGGAATGCCGTGTGTCTTCAGCCGCGACCAGATCGACTGATTTTAGTACCTCCAGTGCGCGCAGTGTGATGTCGCCCAAATTGCCGATCGGCGTAGCGACCACGTAAAGCATCGCATATCATCGAATCAAAATTGATCTTACGCCATCGAACGCAGGCAGAAGCTTTGATTTTCGACAAAGCCACCTGTTTGGCACAAAACGAATCTGTATTGGGAGGCGTACGATGAAGAGAAGCTCTTACCTTTTGATGATGGTACCGTTAGCCCTGGTCGGCTGCGCGGAAGAACCAACGACGGTGACAACGACTACGACCACGCAGGAAGTGACAACCGCGGGGCCAGCTCGCGAGGTACTGGTGACGAGACCTCCGCCACCGGTTCGCGTTGAAACCCAGACAGTGGCACCGGGACCGGGATACGTTTGGACGACCGGCTATTGGCGATGGACGGGAGCCGATTACGTCTGGGTGCCGGGCACTTGGGTGGTCCGTCCAAGACCTGCCGCAGTTTGGGTCGCAGGTCACTGGGTGCGTCGCCCCGGCGGCTGGGTATACGTTGCCGGCCATTGGCAGTAAAACAACAAGGCAGCGCCCGACTGGTGTTTGTCGGAGGATACAAATCTGACTCTTCGGCGACGCCTACTGCGGATTCACGGCACGATTTTAACTCTCGTCGCAGCAGGGAGCGCCGCCGCCACGACCATTGGCTGGATGATTGGAATCGGGCCGTTAGGCTTCATGCAGCAGAACCCCATGGTCTGGGTAGGCCTCATCCAGGCGTATCTCCTATTGACGATCATCGCTGTACTTCTGATCCTTGGCGCGGGTCGGCCGCATACTAAAAAGTGGCATGTGGTCGGAGCACTAGCACACGGCCCTCCTTTGATAGCAGCGTTCTCTTCATTGGATGTATTCGCATCAATGGGAGTGTTCGGAATTATCTGGGTACCGATTACATTTCATATCATCTTTCTCAGTCTTGAAACGCTCGCAGCAGTTTATCGCCACTAAAGGTGATGGCGTTAGGGGTCTTTGCGTCGCTTGACGATTTGCTGGCCGCCGCTTATAGCGACCGCTTTCGGGCCGACAGCGATTACCAACCCAAGACTTTGGCAAAAATCAACGGCGCAACAATCGTGGCGTCGGATTCAACGATGAATTTCGGCGTTTTGATATTCAGTTTGCCCCAGGTGATTTTCTCGTTGGGCACTGCGCCGGAGTACGATCCGAAGCTCGTCGTTGAATCGCTGATCTGACAAAAGTAGCCCCACTCGGGCACAAGCGTGGTTACAATGTCTTGATTGAGCATGGGCACAACGCAAATGGGGAAATCGCCCGCAATGCCGCCGCCGATCTGAAAGAAGCCAATGGAAGAATCCTGCGACATTCGGCGATACCACTCCGCCAGCGCGATCATGTATTCGATGCCGGAGCGAACGGTATGCACATCGCTGATCGCGCCTGTTATGCAGCGAGCGGCATAAATATTTCCCAACGTCGAATCCTCCCAGCCGGGTACAAAAACCGGAAGATCCTTGTGCGCCGCGGCGATCATCCAACTGTCGGCCGGGTCGATCTCGTAAAATTTCTTCAACCGGCATTCCCTTAGTATCTTAAAAAGGAATTCGTGCGGGAAACCGCGTTCTTTTCTCTCGGAGGCGGCGATCCAGTCGTCTATTACAACCCTCTCGATTCGACGAATGGCTTCCTCTTCCGGGATGCACGTATCGGTCACTCGATTCAAATGGCGTCGCAAAAGCTCTTGCTCCTGTTGCGCAGTCAATTCGCGATAATGAGGAATCCGTTCGTACTGGCTGCGTGCAACGAGATTGAAAAGGTCCTCCTCGAGGTTTGCTCCCGTGCAGGTAATTGCGTGCACTTTGTCCTGCCGAATCATTTCGGCGAGAGAAAGCCCCAGTTCAGCAGTGCTCATCGCCCCCGCCAGCGTGATCATCATTTTCCCGCCACCATCCAGATGTGCGATGTACGCGTCGGCTGCGTCTTTCAAAGCTGCCGCGTTGAAGTGACGGAAATTTCGATCAATGAACTGGCTGATGCTGCCCATCTTCACTTCATCAACTCTTCCGGTCTGTGCTTCTCGATTTGATGCAAAACTTATACCGCGTTAGTCAACCGTTAGTCACACTTTTTTACTGAAACCTCTTAGGACATAGCCGCAAGAATTCGCGCCGCCAGGATGTCTGGCATTATACCGAGAAGGAGAACGATCCCAGCAAGCGCAGCGACTGCCCTTCGCTGAAGCAAATCCGACGACACGTGATCGCGCGGTGGAGCTGAAGCCGAAGGCTGGTCGACAAAAATCGCTTTGAGCACAATCAGGTAGTAATAGAGCGAGACAAAACTGCCGAAGAGCGCCAGCCCAACCAGCCAGAGCAAGCCGTGATCTCCACCGGCGCGCAGCGCAGCGCTGAACAGGTAAAACTTCCCGAAAAATCCGGCCAACGGCGGGATACCTGCCAGAGAAAACATGAAAATAGCCATGCACCCGGCTAACAGCGGCGCCCGCGCGGCAAGTCCGGAAAAATTCTTAACATCGTCGCCACCAGTTTCGCTGCGCACGACTGCGACGACTCCAAACGCACCAACGAGCGTGATCGCGTAAACAGTCGCGTAGAAGAGCGTCGCCGAAAATCCGTCCCGTCCTCCGGCGACAAGTCCAAGCAGCGTATAGCCAGCGTGGGCGACGGCGGAGTATGCGAGGAGCCGCCGAACATTCGTCTGTGCCAGTGCGACGAGGTTGCCAATCAGAATCGACAAAGCAGCGAGCGCGGCGAGAATTGGCGACCAACCTGCAGCCATCGCGTGCCATGCCGAACTGCCATGCACCGGGCCAAAGCCCACCAGCACGATCTTTCCAAGCACGACGAAAGAAGCAACTTTTGATCCCGAGGCAATAAACGCTGCACTCGGAATGGGTGCTCCTTGATACGCATCAGGCGCCCACAAGTGAAACGGTGCAGCAGCGATTTTGAACGCGAAGCCGATGAGCGTCATGATGATGCCCGTCGCAAGCAAAGGTTGCGCCGGCGCCGCCACTAATTTCTCAGAGATCGCGGCGAGACCGGTGCTCCCCGACATGCCGTAGATCAAGCTGATTCCGAAAAGCGTAAACGCGCTGGAGGTGCTGCCGAAGAGAAAGTATTTCAGACCTGCTTCCGCAGATCGCACATCGGTCTTGTCGAACGCAGCCATCACGTAAAGGGAAAGGCCCAGCAGTTCGAGCCCAATGAAAATCATGAGCAACTCTTCGCTGCCAACGAGCAGCATGAGACCGACCGTCGCCAAAAGAATAATTGTCAGGTATTCGCCCGGATGACGCAGAGATTTTTCAGATCGCGCCAGACACACCGTGAAAAAAGCGAGCACGAGGCAAATGATTTTGAAAAGGGACGTGAGGGGTGTGATCACAAGCATCCCGCTGAAAAGGCTCGCATTGCGCGGTAACATGAGCACTGCGGCAATTGCGATGCCAACCCCGAGAGCGGCAGCCAACGAGCACCAGTCGGTAGCGGCGGCGGCCGTGCCAGCCGCCTTGGTTGGCGGTTTTGCAGACGACACGCCTGCCACGGCAGTGCGTTGCCTGCCTGTAAGCCCAATCGCGAGCACGACGAGGGCACTAATCACGACAATGACTTCAGGCAACGCAAGCTTGAGCAGTTCCAGATACGACATCGTTGAAGCCGGGGATCTCATTTTAAGAATCTCATCGCTTCCACTGCGGGCATGATACGATCGAGTAGGAGTTTGGGATAAAGTCCGACCGCAAGTGTGGCGAACATGAGCAAACAAGCGCCGCACTTTTCGGCAAGCGTGATCGATTGTTCGTTCCAGTCGGTGTCTGTACGAACACGGCCGGCCTGGACGCGCACCTCACTGAAAAATGATTTCACGAGCGCGCGCAGCGTGAAAGCCGCTGTCAGAACCATGCCGACGCCGATAATCCAAACCGCGATTGGGTAGGTTTTCCATGCGCCAATCAGAATCGTAATTTCCGCTGCGAATCCGCTGAAACCTGGGATTCCCATCGACGCGGCAGAAGCGATTACGAACGTGAACGCAGCGAACGGCAAAGCGCCGCTGAGATTCATTCCAGCTAACGCATCCAGCTCGCGGGTATGAGTGCGTCGATAGAGCATTCGCCCCGCAACGGCGAAGAGCAGTGCGGCGATCACTCCGTGGGAAAACATTTGCAGCACTGCTCCAGAGACACCGAGCGCGTTTGCCGTAGCCAGACCAACCAACACGAAACCCATATGGCTCACGCTCGAATAACCAATAACGAATTTCAGATCACGTTGGCGCAAAGCCACCGCCGCCGCGTAAACAATTCCGATCACGGCCAGGGCAGCGATCCATTTGCTCCATATCTGGAATCCTTCTGGAAAGACGTTCATCGCGACGCGCAGTCCCGCATAGGAGCCCAGTTTCATCACGATGCCGGCAAGCAACATCGACCCTGCAGTGGGCGCCGCGACGTGGCCTGTCGGAGCCCAGGTATGCAATGGCCAGATGCCGGCAAGCACAGCGAAGCCGAGGAACAGCACAGGAAAGGCCCATGATTGCAACTGAGGATTGAAGTGGAATTGCGCCAGTTGATTCAGATCCAGGGAGCCGGCTGTCACATAGACGACGAGGATTCCGGCGAAAACGAGCATTCCACCGAAGAACGAGTACAGTGTCAGCTTCATCGCGCCGTACTCCTTGTTGGTCGATCCGAAGATGGCGATGAGAAAATACTTCGGCACGATGACCAGTTCGTAGAACGCGAAGAACAAGAACAGATCGGCGCTAAGGAAAACGCCGTAGCAACCAGCCACAACAAGAAGCAACCAGAAGAAAAATTCGCGCTGGCGATGATCGACATCCCATGAAAACAACACGGTGCTTACGGCGGAGATGCCCGTAACCAGAACCATCGTGAGGCTCACGCCATCAATAGCGAGATGGTAATTCATGCCAAGCGGTGGCACCCACGGCACCTTTACGATCGTTGTGAAGTGCGCAAGATCCGCAATTGGTGTGCGAACAAATGCAACGACTCCCAAGGCCAGCCCGGCGATCGTCGTAAGCAGCGTTATCCAGCGCGCAAAAACGCCTGGGAAAAGGAGCAGCAGCACTGCGCCTGCGAACGTGATGTAAATCGTCCAGGCGATCATGCGCGTTTACGCGCCCGATAGACCGGGGCCTTCTCGCGCACATGAAACCCGATTTCGCGGCGTGGTCTCTCCGGCGGAGTCATCAACTGCCGGATTGCTTCAAGAATTGCAGCGATTTCATCATCATGTTTCCCAACGCGCTCTTCGAGCTCTGAGAACTTTTGCGCGAGTTGGCGGTTCGCATCGAGAGTCTGCCGGAGCTTCACGAACGCGCGCATGATGGCGATGTTTACTTTCAACGCGCGCTTGCTCTTCAATACGCTTGACAACATGGCAACGCCTTCCTCGGTGAAGGCATAGGGCCGATACTTTGTTCCGCGATATTTCTGCGAACTGGTCACAATTTGTGACCAGTTCGTTCCAGGACCCCCATTTTCAGCAACTTGCCGATTGCTCGATTTTAAAAGTTGCGACCGCAACAGCTGCGTCTCCTCGCCGGTAAGTTGAAACATGAAATCATCCGGAAACCGCTCGCGGTTACGCTTTACCGCTTGGTTCAGAACTTTGACTCCAACACCATATAAAACAGCCAGATCAAAATCGAGAAGGACCTTCTCGCCGCGAAAATAGAGAATTCGTCGCGCGACTTGCTCAACTGGAATGATTTCATGCGTCATTCGCGATGACCTCAGCCGAACAATTGCGCCATTTGAACGACGGTTGTGTTGAAAATGTTGAATGCGAACTGTGGTGCGACGCCAATGGCGAACATGAGCAGCGTGACCGGAATGATCGTGACCTTTTCCCTCGGCAAGAGATCCGGAAAGGCGCTGCAATTCTCTGCCAGCGGCCCACTGAAGAGAGCTTGCATCGCGCGCATGAAAACGATCGCTGTAACAAGCAGGCCAATCACCGCAAGAGTCGTGAAGGATGCGGCAATGGCAAACGAACCTTTGAAGATCAAAAACTCGCCAATAAAACCGTTTAGCCCCGGCAAACCCAATGACGAAAACATAGCCACGCTCATCCAGCCACAGAGGAGAGGCGTCCTCTGCATCAATCCTCCGAAGTCACCAATGCCACGCAATCCGCGACGCTGCTCAAGCAGACCGACCAGGTAAAACAATGCGGCCGCAGTGATCCCGTGATTGAAGATCTGCATGAACACACCGCTCAACGCCGCTTGCGTGTCGATCGCAGCACCAATGGGCGAGGCAGCGACCGCGAACAAACCGAGCATGCAGTAACCGAGGTGGTTGACTGACAAGTAGGCGACCATTCTTTTCAAATCGGACTGGGCCCACGCTGCCAGTGGAGCGAATACAATCGAGCAGATCGCGAGCGCTAGCAGCCAGGGTCCGATGATTCTGGTTTCATTTGGAAAAAGCGGAAGCAACAGGCGTACGAAACCGTAAACGCCCATTTTCGAGAGCGCCCCGGTCAGCACCATCGCGACTCCGGTCGGCGCGCTCTCATACGCGTCGGGCAGCCAGGTGTGAAATGGAAACAGCGGCACTTTGACCGCGAGTCCAAGGAAGATTCCGGCAAAAGCAAGCCAGGCGAGATTACCCGTAAGTAATCCGTTCTTACCCAGACGGGCAAGCGTGACAAAATCGAACGAGCCCCGGGCTAGATAAATTCCGAGAAATCCCAGCAGCATTGCCACGCTTCCAAGAAACGTGTAGAGGAAAAACTTCGTTGCGGCGCGGTCGCGATTTTCTCCTCCCCAGATTTTGATGAGCAGGAACGCGGGTATCAGACTCATTTCGTAGAACAGAAACCAGAGCACAAAATTCTGCGCCGTGAACGTGCCGTAGAGCGCAGATTGCATGATCAACATCAGCGCGCAAAAGCCGCGATCCATTTTTTGCGCGAGAAATGCGAATGGAATGATGAGCGAGGTAAGTAACACAAGGAGCAGGCTCAAACCGTCGATCCCGACTAAGTATTCGGCTCCAATTGCGGGAATCCATGTGTGCTGTTCGACCAATTGAAGGCCGGCCGCCCGAATATCGAAGTGCTGCCACAACACCAATGCGTCAAGCGCAGCCAGTGCGTTAAACGACAATGCGATCGGACGCGCATTTCTCGCGGGGGCTGTAAAGAGCGCAAGCGCGCCCACCAGCGGAACCATGATGAGCGCGCTGATTAAGCCAACCATGCGTAGAAAAGCAATAGCGCCAGCGCACCGATGGCGATGACGCTTAGGTATGTTTGGATCTGTCCCGAGTGCGCAGCGGAGATCAGCCGGCCCAGACCGCGGGTGCCAACAGTGGTCTCGTCGACTCCAGCATTGATGCCGCGCTCATCAATACCGGCAGTGAAAATTCCGAGCAGTTGACCGATCCCGCCGAATCCGCGCACTAGGCGATCCCAGAAATGACGATCCATCCAGTCGGACAAACGCGCGCTCATCCAGCTAAACGCGATGATCGTGCGAGCATAAAGTTCGTCGATCCACATTTTATTTTCGAGGAATCGAAACAATTGGGATTGCGCCAATTCGAGCGGATCAGTGTCGGCGGGACGCTGTCGATCTTGCACGCCG
Source organism: Verrucomicrobiota bacterium (assembly GCA_003221195.1). GTDB lineage: Bacteria > Verrucomicrobiota > Verrucomicrobiia > Chthoniobacterales > UBA10450 > Udaeobacter. Next base: position 53,029 of record QHQO01000018.1, on the reverse strand, counting down.
GCTTTGCGATACATCCAGATGCCCAGAGCGAAGCCCGCGCCCACAAGAACGAGCGAAAGAAAAAGCGTCGGTTGAATCAGGCGCACAAGCTCAACGCCTGCGGCGGTGCCCGTTAGATAATCATGCAGCCAGGGCCATGCTGGCGTTAGCACGATACTGAACAAAATTGCGCAAATCGCGAGTGCGATGAGCGGCATCGTCATGACTCGCGGGCTTTCATGGGCGTGCTGAGAGGCAACACGCCGATCACCGAAGAAGACGTAGATGATTTGCCGCGTCATGTAGAGCGCGGTAAGAACGACGCCGATCAGCAGAATATAGTAGGGCAAGCGAGAAGCCGGCCAGTGCGCGGTCACATGCTGGATTTCCTCCTTGGTCCAGCCGCCGGAAAAGAAGAGCGGCACACCGCTCAGAGTCATCATACCAATTGCATAAGTTGAAAACGTGATTGGCATGAGCCAGCGCAGGCCGCCCATTTTCCGAATGTCCTGTTCGCCGTGGCAGCCGTGAATGACCGAGCCCGCGCCCAAAAACAACAGCGCCTTGAAAAAACCGTGGGCTAGCAGATGCATCATCCCGGCGGCGACGCCGCCCACGCCGAGCGAAACCATCATCAAACCGAGTTGAGAAATAGTCGAATACGCGAGGATGCGTTTGATGTCGGCCTGCGCTATCGCAATGAGCGCGGCCATTAACGCCGTAATCACGCCAATCCACACGACGACCATAAGCGATGGGGTCACCCCGTTGATCGCGCCTAACGAGAAGATCGGATATGCGCGGGCGACCAGAAACACGCCGGCCGCAACCATCGTTGCGGCATGGATCAATGCGCTGACCGGAGTCGGGCCTTCCATCGCATCCGGCAACCAGACGTGCAGCGGGAATTGTCCCGACTTCCCCATTGCGCCGCAGAAAATGAGCAGCGCAATAAACGTGGCACTCGCACCGAGCATGGTAAGACCAGCCTTCTCCAGACAACCGTCCCCACCGTCGTAAAAGAGAAGCGTGCCGCTGCGGCCGTAAAGCCAGAGCAGGCCAAGGAAAAATCCCAGGTCGCCGATGCGAGTGGTAACGAACGCTTTTTTTGCCGCCGCTGCGGCGCTTGGTCGCCCCATCCAAAATCCAATGAGCAAATAGGACGCCAGTCCAACCAACTCCCAGCAGATGAACAGAAGAAGCAAGCTGTTCGAAATAACGAGCCCGAGCATCGCACCGGAGAAAAACGAAAGATAAGCGAAAAAGCGGACGAAATTTTTGTCGCCGGCCATGTAACCAGTGCTGAAGACGAAGATGCAAAGCCCGACCAACGTGATCATCATCAGCATGACGGCCGCGAGCGGATCCACAAGCCATCCCAGACGCAGCGCATGGTCGCCGAACGTGAACCAGGTGAAATTCTGAACGAAGCGGAATCCAGGGGTTTCCAGAGTCGGGAGGAACGCGAAGAACGACATTACGAGCGCGGCGATTTGTCCAGCGACCGCCAGTACAGCTGCGCTTTTGTGCCGCCCATTCGGCAAGCTCAAGATCACTAACGAAACCGCGAACGGCACCGCAGGGATCAACCAGAGATGATCGAGGATCCAGCGACTCATCCTTTGAGTTGGTTCAGATGGTCTACGTTTGTTGTGCGGTAGTGTCGATAGACGGCAATTACCAGCGCAAGACCGACCGCGGCTTCAGCGGCGGCAATGGCGATTGAAAAAATCGCGATCATAACACCGATCGGTGGCTGCGTTTGCGGGCCAAAGCGCCAGAACGCTACGAAATTGAGGTTTGCTGCGGCAAGCATCATCTCGATCCCAATCAGAATAAAGATGGCGTGACGACGGCTCAGAGCCGCAAGGAGACCTATACTGAACAGGGCCGCGGAGATAACAAGAAACAGTTGAAGCGTTGGGGTCATAGCTAACCGTTACAAAAGCTAAAAGAGTTAGATTGTTAAAAAGAAACTCTGCGAGTTTACAGACTTGGCGTTGCAACGTTTGTGATTCTTCTGACCTTCTTCATGGCTTCTCCTCCATTACGAGAACAAGTGCGCCGATCAACGCAGCGGTGAGAAGCAGTCCCACGCATTGCAATGGCCAGACATAACTAGTCATCAACGCTTCACCAATTCGTTTAACAGTCACTAGTCGGATATGTGGGGCGACAACAGCAACTGATTGGGTCTTAAGAATTGCCCACGTCAAACCGCCGAAGACAGCAACCGCCAGGAATGCGCCGCCCCAGTTAGCGGCGCGCTCTTTTCCAACGTCACGCCGTGTCAGAAGAATCGTAAACACAATTAGTACCGCAACCGCACCGATGTAGACGAAAACCAGCACCAGGCCGACAAATTCCGCGCCCAGCAGAAAGAAGAGTCCTGCCACGCCGACAAGCGCAACAGCAAAACTCAGCGTAGCGTGCATGAGCTTTTGCAGCGTGGCAGCAGCCAGCGCAGCGGCCAGTGTCAGGATAGCAATAATGACAACTGCTGCGCTGCTCATTCGGCGAAACGGTAAACGCGTGGCGCAAATTTTCTTTGCGTGTCGAGCAACATCGACAGCGCGGTGTAAACGATCGCGATCACCACAAGCGACCAAAGCCAACCGCGCAAGCCGCGACCTGCATAATGCCAGACAGCCGCTGCGATGACGCAGGTAAAAGACATTGGCAATATGAATTTCCAGGCAAAATTCATGATCTGATCAATTCGCGTGCGCGGCAACGTTCCGCGAAGCCAGATGTAAACAAAGAGTAGCGCGCTCAGCTTCGCGAAAAACCAAACGTAGGACGGAACAAATTCCAGGGCGGAAACGGGCGAATGCCAGCCACCGAGAAACAAGGTCGCGGCGAGCCCTGTGATGGCGAACATCCCGATGTATTCCGCCATGAAGAAAGTTGCGTATTTGAAACCGGAGTATTCGGTCATGTGGCCGGCGACAATTTCCGATTCACCTTCGGGCACATCGAATGGAGTGCGATTCGATTCCACAAGACCGGATACAAAAAATAAAATGAACGCAGTTGTACCCCACGGGGTGAAGACGAACCAGCGTGGCACGAAGCCAAATGTGTATTCAGCCTGCGCAGCAACAATTCTGTCGGGTGTAAGCGAGCCCACCACCATCACCACCGGGAGCACGGTAATAATAAGAGGCAGTTCGTAGCTGATCATTTGCGCAATGGCACGCATCGCTCCTAGCATCGAGAATTTGTTATTGCTTCCCCATCCGGCCATGAAGACCGCAAGCTCCGTTGTCGATCCAACCGCAAAGAAAAACAAGATTCCGCCATCGATCGTAAACGGCGTCATGTTCCGGCCATAAGGGATCACTCCAAGGGCAAGAATCGCTGCAGCAGCAATGAGAATCGGAGCCATGAAATGCACAAGCTTGTCAGCACGCGCGGGCACGATGTCTTCCTTTATCAACATTTTGATGCCGTCAGCCACTGGCTGCAAAAGCCCGAATGGTCCAACGCGGTTAGGGCCATAGCGATTTTGTATCCGGCCGAGAATTTTTCGCTCCAACACCGACATCACCGCGAACAGCGTCAGAAATACTCCGAGTAGCGCGAAAATATTAATCAAACTCGACACGGTCTGGATAATCCAGCCAGGTGCGGCGGTCAGCCATGTCAGCAGCCAATGCTTGGTATAAACGAAGATTTGGTCGACCCACTTGCTCACGTTGGGATGAAGAAAACCGTCAATTGATTGGTTAATCAAGACAGAACGCGCGATGATTTCGATTCAACCGGCTCGTGCTTAGTGGCTGTCTTGATTGCATGGAGTGCTTTTGGCTTTGCAGGGACCCTCTGGCGCAGTACGTTCGGCGTGCGCCATGCGAACGCTGGTCTTGTTGATCGCCACTTTTTTGGCAAGTGCCAGTCTCATCAGGGGAGAGATCAAGACTCCGGAGAACGCTCCGATTGAAATCACTTCTACGGGGGAAACGACGTATGAAAACGGCCTGGCCACGGCGCGCGACAACGTAGCGATCCATATCGGCAATACAGACATTTACGCCGACTACGCCCAATACAATCCGAGCACGCACGACGTGGAGTTAAGAGGCCACGTGCGAATCTATCGGGACACAAGCCTGTATATCGCCGAGAACGGCATTTACAACACTGAGACTAAAAAAATCAGAGCGCTCAATGCGCGAACCGAGTCCCAGCCTTATTTCCTAACCGGCAAGCATGTGACCTCAATTTCTGACAACGGGTATCTGATAAACGACGGCACCTTTACGACGCATGATTCACCGAAGGCCGACTTCCATCTCCACGCCCGAACGATCCGTGTTTACGAGAACGATCGCGTGATTTTCCAGTACGTAACCGCGTATGTCGGGAAAGTGCCTGTTTTTTGGTGGCCTTATCTTTACCAATCGCTCAACGAGGCATTTAGCTTCACGATTTCACCAGCGTATTTGAGTTCATGGGGACCATCCCTCCTCACTCAAGTGACCTTCCCAATCACAGACGACATTAAGGGGCGGCTCCGGCTAGATTACCGGGGGCGGCGTGGCGTAGCCGTAGGGTTCGACTCGACCATAGATTATTTCAACGACAGCCAGGCACGGCTAAAGACATATTATCTGCAGGACCAAAACCCGAACCTGAATGAAACCAACATTCCGCGAAAAGACGTTCCTACCGGGCGATACCGGGTTAGCCTGGCAGATACGACCAACTTTACAGACGATATTTATGGCATCGCCAATCTGACCAAGCTGAGTGATCAGTACGTGATGCAGGACTTCTTCCAAGGGGAGTTCCGCATCGATCCGGTTCCGGACAATGTGCTCGCGGTGGCAAAGACGGACCCTTTTTATACCCTGACGGCCATCGAGCGCTTTCAGGCGAATCAGTTTTTCACCACAACTGAACGCCAGCCGGAAGTGGTATTGGACATCAAACGTCATGCCCTTTTTGGCGGACCCATTTTCTATGAAGGTGAGACCGGCTTTGCCAATTTACGGCTACAATTCCCTCAAGGTTTAGGCTTTGAGAATTATGGCACGGATCGTCTGGACACCTTCCACCAACTAACCTTTCCAAACACTTACTTTGGGTGGCTTTCCATCGTGCCAAGGATTGGCTATCGCGGAACCTATTATGGCAAGACGTGGGACCTGGGATCGACAACCTTCATACCGCCATCAAATCCGCTCGTACCAGACTTTATTCTTCCACCTCCAACGCTGGCTAATCCAGTGAAGTTTGACGGAGACACGTTTCGCACGGTCTTCGACACGGGCGCCGAAGCTTCATTCAAGATCTCACGTACATGGGAGAACGTGCAAAGCCGCTCGTTTGGGTTGGACGGACTGATGCACGTTATTCAACCGTTCACGAACTTTTCTTACGTTAAAGAGGATGGGCCTAACCCAACATCAATTTTGGCGCTCGATCGGTTTCAGCCTTCGACTCAACTACCGGCAATTGATTTCCCCCAGTTCACAACCATCGACACTATCGATGATTGGACCGTGTGGCGGGTCGGGGTTCGCAATCGCTTGAAAACGCGCCGAGACGATCAAACAATCACCTGGTTCGAACTCGATACCTACCTTGATGTAAACTTCAACAATCCCTTCGACCGAACGGAATACTCAAATCTCTTTAACAACATCCGCTTTACACCGTTGCCGTGGGTATCTTTCTCGGTCAATTCACAACTGCCGGCTTTCGACAAAGGGTTCACGGAAGTCGATACCATTGCAACCGTTCAACCAATGGCCAATCTGCAATTGAACGTCGCGCATCGGTATTTGAACGGCAATCCGTTTTTCCAGGACAGCAGCTTGTTTGTTGTCGGTGGATATTACCGCATCGACGATAACTGGGGCGTTGGAGTCCAGGAGCAATATGAAGGGGCAACCGGCATCCTCGAACAACAGCGCTACTCGATCTATCGAGACTTGTCGAGCTGGGTGGCTTCATTTGGTGGCATCATACGCGACAATAACGGATCGAGGGAGTACGGCGTCATCTTCACCATAACGCTCAAAGCATTCCCGAAATTCGGATTCGATTTGAACTTCGATCCGACGTCCGAAGGAGAATAAGTGAAAACGCGCGGACCATGCAGGACGGCCTGAATTTGTTCGGCCACTTGTGCTGCGGCTGATTCGCCCGCACCATTCCTTCAATTATGGATCTTGCAATCATCGGTTCCGGTTATGTTGGCCTCGTGACCGGTGCCTGTTTCGCCGACGTCGGGCATAACGTCATATGCGTCGATAATGACGCGCAGAAAATCAGGCAACTGCAGGCCGGCGAGGTGCCAATTTATGAACCCGGGCTTGAAGAAATCATTCACCGCAACGTGTCGGCGCATCGGTTGCGTTTCACCGGCAGCATAGAAGACGGCGTAAAGAATTCGCAGATCGTCTTTATCGCCGTTCCGACTCCACAGAAACCAGATGGCGATGTCGATCTCAGCTTTCTGGAGAAAGTCGCTCGTGAAATCGCAGGCGTCTTAAACGATTACCGGGTGATTGTCGACAAGAGCACAGTGCCTGTGAAAACCGGCGAAAAAGTGGCCGAATCAATCAAAAGGTACAACCGCCACGGTGCAAACTTCGACGTGGTCAGTAATCCTGAATTTCTGCGCGAAGGCTGTGCGGTAGCTGATCTAATGCATCCCGACCGCGTAGTGATAGGAGCTCAAAGCGAACATGCGATCGACCTGATGAAGAAAGTTTATGAGCCGTTTATGGCGCCGATTCTCGTCACCGATATCAACAGCGCCGAGCTCATCAAACATTGCGCGAATTCGTTTCTCGCCCTGAAAATTTCGTATATCAACGCGATCTCGGCGATTTGCGAGGCCAGCGGAGCCGATGTTGAAAAAGTCGCTGATGGAATTGGAATGGATCACCGAATCGGCCGTGATTTTCTTAACGCAGGGATTGGATACGGCGGTTCCTGTTTTCCCAAGGATATTGCGGCCTTCATCACAATCGCGGAACGGCTTGGTGTTCCCTTTAATTTGCTGAAGGAAGTACAGCGCATTAACAATGGCCAGAAAGAGCGTTTTCTAAAGGCGATTCGGGAAACGCTGTGGGTATTGCGAGAAAAGCGAATCGCAGTGTGGGGTCTTACCTTTAAACCCGATACGGACGATCTCCGTTCGTCTGTCGCAATAGAACTGGTGGCAGATTTGCTTCGCGAAGGAGCACACGTCGTCGCCTACGACCCCAAAGGAATGCAAAAAGCCCGTGCCATCAAAGCGGTCGCCGACGCTGAATTTACTTCATCCGCCCTTGAAGCAGTGAATGATGCCGAGGCGTTGGTCATCGCCACGGAATGGAACGAATTTGCGAACGTGGACCTCGCGGTGCTAAAAGAAAAAATGAGAACGCCGATCGTCTTCGACGGCCGAAATCTGTTGGACCCTGGAACGATGGGCCGACTGGGGTTTGATTATCATTCGATTGGACGCGCCAGCGTGAAGCCGCGATAACGGTCTTTCCAGAGTATGGCGCGGCTTTCTGCTCGCCGAATTGCGCTGAACGCGCTGCGCACGTGGCGAAAAGAAAAGCGATTTGCCGACTCGATTGTCTCAGAGTCTCTCGTGAAGGCAGAGCTCATTGAATCCGATCGTGCGTTTGCCTTTGAACTTTTTTACGGTGTCCTTCGCAATTTAACTTTACTGGATTTTTGGGTCGGTTGCCTGCGCGCTTCAAGAGTCGACGCCGATCTTCGTGATGTTCTGCGCCTGGGGTTGTACCAGATTTTCCTCCTCAAGACAGCGCCACATGCGGCAGTGCATGAGACTGTGAACCTCGTCCCACAGAGACAGCGACCGATCGTAAATGGCATGCTTCGTGCCGCGATCCGGCGACAGGGCGAGTTGCTTGCGCGGGCCGATGCAGAACCTCTGTTTGTTCGAGCCTCGCATCCAAAATTTCTCGTCGAGCGCTGGCAGCAGCATTTTGGCGCCCAATATGCCGACGAGCTCTGCCAATGGAACAATCGTCCCGCACCGGTCTACGGACGAATCAATCAACAAAAAATCGACCGCGAAGAGTTCCTCCGGCTTTATCCAGACTCTCGGCCGCTGACGCGTAATCCGGAGTTCATTGAATTTGACCTGATACCGACAGAGGCAATCAGGCAAGGCCACTGCTACATTCAAGATCCAAGCACCGCGATTGCCTGTCAGATTCTGAGTTCCCGGGCTGGAGAAACGATCCTCGACGCATGCGCCGCTCCGGGCGGAAAAACCGCTTACATTGCACAACTAATGGAGAATCGGGGAACAATCGTCGCATGCGACCGCGACCCGGAGCGATTGCAGATCTTGAAAGAGAACATGGCGCGCCTCGGCGTCGGGATAGTCCGCATTTTTGATCACGATTGGACACGCGGTCATCTCCCTACAGAGATTGCTTCAATGGCGCCCTTTCACCGCATCCTGCTTGATGCGCCTTGCAGCAATACCGGAGTAATGCGACGACGCGTGGATGCCAGGTGGCGATTACAACCAAGCGATTTCGTCCGCATGCAACAGCGGCAGCTCGAAATTATTTGCGCACTCCTTCCGCTATTAAAGCAGGAGGGCACACTCGTTTACAGCACCTGCAGCCTTGAGCCGGAAGAGAACGAGCAAGTCGTGCAGCGAGCTCTCACCAGCGCGTCCATCCTGCGTCTCGAAGAGCAAAAGCGCTCGCTTCCCTTTCAAGATGGTCTCGATGGCGCTTTCGCAGCGAAATTTATCCGAAGCGCGTAGCATCAGTTGGTTGCGTCCGGCGATGCTGGTGGAATGATAAGAGCCTATGCACGACGCCCGGTTTGATAAACTCGCGAAACTTCTGGTGGAATATTCTATCCGTCTCAAGCGTAATGAAACGGTCCTCATTGAGGCATTCGATATTCCTGACGAAATGACCATCGCGCTGGTACGCGCGGCGCGGAAAGCGGGCGGAGTGCCATTTGCCCAGACCTATCACGTTCGAGTAAACCGCGCTCTCTCGCTGGATGCCTCTGATAGACAGCTAAATCTCACAGCAAGCCATGAACTGGCGCGAATGAAAAAAATGGATGCGTATATCGCAGTGCGAGGCAGCAACAACGTCACAGAACTCTCCGATGTGCCGCCGGAGACAATGAAATTGATCGCCAGGAAAATGCGGTCGGTACAGGATCAGCGAGTCAAAAAGACCAAGTGGGTAGTCCTGCGCTGGCCCACACCGTCCATGGCACAGCTTGCAGGAATGAGCACTGAGGCCTTTGAGGATTTCTATTTCGAAGTCTGCACGCTAGATTATCGGAAGCTTCTGCCGGGCATGAAGGCGCTCCATCGTTTGATGGAAAAGACCGATCGAGTCGAAATCAAAGGTCGCGGCACCGATCTCCGTTTTAGCAAGAAGGGGATTCCAGCCGTGATCTGCGGTGGCGATCGCAATATACCCGATGGTGAGGTGTTCAGCTGCCCCGTGAGAGATTCAGTCGAAGGCCACGTGACGTTCAACGCGCCAAGCATCTATCAGGGAATCGCCTTCGATGGCATCCGTCTCGAATTCAAAAACGGAAAAATAGTTGACGCGACAAGCAACGAAACGAAAAAACTGAACAAGATTCTCGATTCAGATCCCGGCGCGCACTACATCGGCGAATTTTCACTCGGATTTAATCCGCGACTTTTACATCCGATGCGGGACATCTTGTTTGATGAAAAAATCGCCGGCTCGTTTCATTTTACTCCCGGGCAAGCTTACGAAGAAGCAGACAATGGAAACCGAAGCCAGGTGCACTGGGATATGGTAAGCATTCAGCGCCCGGAATACGGCGGTGGAGAAATCTATTTCGACGGTAAGCTGATTCGAAAGAACGGAATGTTTCTTCCGAAACAACTGCGCTCGCTAAACTGGCACTGAGCTACGGAAGCTGCCTTCTTCCAGAAAAGAACCTTCGTCTGGGTCAGGCGCGCTTTGGCGCGCTAACCGGGTTCAGATGCATCATGCCGATCTCGCCGCCTTCACCTAACTCCAGGTTTGCTATCTCAAACATTGGCGCGCCTTCAGCCGGGGTCGGCCCGGCGCCCGGCAACTGAACAGCTACCTGCTTGGAATTCGAGTTTAGAATAACGGATGCTATTTCGAGAGAGGGCGCAAACTCAAGTGTGGTAATCTGGAACGGAACAGTGATGAGGACGGACGCTCGTCCCTGTTGCGAGGGGGTGAGTTGGACTGGTGCGGTCTCAGAATTCGGAACCACCTGTAATCCCGCAACTGCGAATGATGGCAAACCGCCTGGAGTGGGTCTCTGCTGTTGCGACGGAACCATTCGGATCCTGCCGAGCGCTCCTGCGGCGGGCTGAATCTTTGCGATTTCGAAACTGACCTGCAAATTCAGAGCGGACTGAGGCTGCTGAGCCGAAGGCAACCGCATCGTGACCAGCTTCGATATGGGACGCACCTTGAGAGCGCCCATTTTAAAACTGGAAGTCAACTGCATGGCTGCGATCTCGAACGAGAAAGTAAGCTGCACGGATGTTTGCATCACGGCAGGCGGTTGTTGTGGTTTTGCCATCGGCGGGGCCGGGGCTTTGTTTGCGTGAGCGATTGGGGTTTGAGTTGTTTCAGGCATGATTGCGGGTGTTGTTGTTTGCGAAAATACAGGCTCTGCAGAAGCGGCCCTTGGTGGTGAATCAGAGGGAAGCATAGCAGCCCTTGCGAGCACTGGGGTGGGAATCACGGTCGAAACTGTTTGATCGGGCACTGTCGGCTCCAGAGTGATCGATTCAACAGGACGCTCTGTCAACGTTGTCACCGCAGGCAATGCGACTTCTGCATCTGGTAGGATCTCAGCAGGCTCCTCAGGAAACGATGCGGTTTCAATCGCGCCATCGAACACGTCGCTCGCCTCATCTGTAGGCCATGTGATTTCCTCAACGCTTTCGGGAACCTCAACCGTCGCTTGCGGCGCTGTCGCGGTGACTTCGGTCAATTCGTTGATCGCTAAAGCCGCGGCCTTCTCAGGCTTCTGCGGAGTCTCCGTATGCAAGCTTTCTCCGTTCTCTGCCGCTTGTTCGACAACTGGCCCGACGACTGGTTCAGCCTCCGCCTCAGATCCAATGAGCGGCACCTCGCGAATTGGCTTTTCCATCTGATAGGCCGAGTCTCGTGACGGCTTTGCTCTCATGTTTTTGGTCAGATCAAGACCACCGCTAAGGTCGCGCGAAGGAACAGCGCTATGTCGCAATGCTGGTTTCGATGCCTTCAATTGTAGCGAAATCTGACGGGGCCCTCCGACAAAGCCGTTGCCCTGCAAAGTCTTCTTTTGCGGCGATGCCGACGCCGCTTTCGGCTTAAACAGAGCAGGCGCGGCAGCAGAGGGGGCTCGCGAGTAACTTGGCACATCAAAGACATAACGACGGCGAAGGGTAGGCACGATCACCCAAGCAAGGATGACCAGCGCCGCTAAAAGTAATCCGCCTACCAACCACATTCTGCCTCTCGCCAGAATGCTGGACGACGCAACTTTGACAGGCATGACTTCTGCGGCGGGACTCGGGGAAACGCTCGTTTGGGCAACAGCCGCCGCCTGACCATTTTGCTCTGTGGAAGCGGGCGACGTCTGCGGTGACTCAGCGGGCGATGCCGCAATCGTGGATTCGCTGCCACCTGAGGACAACGCCGATGCCGGGGGCTCAGGCTGCGAGCCTGTTCCCGAAGCCGACTCATTCGATGCAGAGATGGAAGTCTGCGTAGCTGTTCCAGTGCCGGCGATATCCAGTCCAGCAGCACCTGGCGCGTTCACCGTTGAGCTCAAAGCCAGCCCTTCACCCTTCGAAGTGTCACTTTGGCTATTCGCAGCGAAAACCTTGTCCGGAATGGGACTCGGCTCGACTGCTGGACTCCCCTCAGCCTGGGCTGTGTCGAATGCGGGTGTCGGCATGGTCGCAGCTGCTGGCCTTTGCATCCAACCAACATCGTAAAAAGCGTCCGCAAAAACGCTGTTGAGTGCCGACGAATAAATCTTATTCGCCGAAGAAGTCCAATCCGAGGCCTTCTCTGGATTGTTATGTTGAAATTCCCAAGCTGCCTGGGCGTAATAGAGTGCGGGCGTATCCCCGGTAAATTGAAACTCGTCCATCATCGCGTGTGCGCGGCTCTCTTTTCCTTCGAGCAAAAGCGTGAGGTAGATCTTGAATTTAATGAGTTCTGCCGCCTGATTTTTGTCGCCCCCAGGCGTGCGCTTGTACAACGTCTCGAAACGGTCCCGCGCCTTTGCATATTCCTTCTTCTTAAAGGGAACTTGCGCCAGATTGTATTGTGCCTCGCGAAGTTTCGGATCCAGCTTCGCTGCCTTCTTAAATGCCGCTTCGGCCTGGTCGAACTGTTCCTGCTGCGCCAAAATCTCGCCGCGTAAATTAATCGTTGACGCCTGATTCGGATCTGCCTTATCCGCTTCATCGATCAGTTTGAGCGCTGCCGCCAAATCGCGCTGCCGCAGCGCTTGCTGCGCCTGCTCGAACTTTGCGCGGGCGGTGGCCTTCGTTTTTTCGGAGCGCTCAGCGGCCGTCATGAGCGGCAACGAAGGTCGCGTTTCGCCAGCTGGCTTTTCCAGCCACCCAACTTCGTAAAGTGATTCGGCGAAAAGTTTGTTCAGTTGCGGTGAAAAGTTCTTTTCCGCAACGCCGATCCAATCTTTCGCTTCTTTTTGATTCTTCTGTTTAAGCGCAACGGCCGCCTTCACATAGTCAACGGCTGGCGTATCAGGCGAAAGCTCCAATTTGGCCTGAATAGAGTCGACCATGTTCTCTTTCCCCTCGAGAAGGTACGTGAGCAGAATCTTGTATTGAATCAGCTGCGAAGCTTCTTTCGCCAGATCCGATTCACCGCTGGAAAGGAGCTGTTCGAAGCGATTCCGCGCTTCCGGCCAATCTTTTCTCAGAAACGGGATTTCCGCCAGATTGAAGCGCGCGTTCCAGAACTTTGGATCGATGCGGGCTGCGTCCTGTAGTGCCGCTTCCGCCTGATCGTACTTACCCTGGCGCATCTGGATCACGCCGCGAAGGTTCTTCGACGCGGCGAGATCAGGTTGGCGGGCATCGATGGCATCGAGTTCTTTTAGCGCTTCCGCGAATTTGCCAGAATCGAACGCCCGGAACGCAGCGTTGTACATTTCCTCCAGCTCCGCTTTCGTCGGGGCGACATTTTCCGCTGCAAACGAATCCGCGGCGAATAACCTAAGCACCAGCGCGGCGATCGCCGCCATCCCCCACACTCTCATGAAGTAGCGATTGAAACCCTATTCAGCGCATCTGACAAGTGGAAAGTTGCTCCCATGAGTCGATTTTTCAGTTCCCTTCGGAAAAATTAAACGAAAGAATACAGGGCCCGACCACCCTGCATGGTCGTAAATCAGTCATTGAGGTTGGCGACAATTCGCAATCCTTCCAGCGTAAGGTTCGGATGAACCAGATCGATCTCCGGCAGTCGCCGCGTGATTAGGCGCGCATAGCCTCCGGTCGCGACGACATGAACTTTCTTATGCGAAAACTGCTCTGCTCTAATTTGCGTGAGGATTTCGCGAACCAATCCGCGATAGCCGAACACGGCTCCCGACAACATCGCCTGGATTGTCGATTTACCGACCGCGCGTCGCGGTTCTTTCAATGAAAGCTCCGGGAGGAGTGCCGTTCGCCGATAAAGAAAATTAGTCATTGCTTCAAGCCCTGGAGCAATCACACCGCCAATGTAAGCCCGGCGTACAGAGACGATGTCAAAGGTCACAGCAGTGCCGAAATCCACAACGATTGCGGGAAAGCCGTGAAGCGCTGTCACCGCCGCGGCGTTCGCCAACCGATCCGCGCCGATCGATTGCGGTTTCGGATAATCAATATCGACACCCAGCTTCAGCTTCCAATCCAGCCAAAGCACATTCACTTTTGCTGCGGCCCTCAAAATTGCCGAGTTCTTCGCGGGCACTACCGAAGAGACAACCAGCTTCTCTACATTTCGTTTCCCGAGGAATCGTGCGACTACACCGCTTGAAAGCTCGCTGGTAGGGAACCGCGTAGGAGCTAAAACTCGCCTTGTCGACGCAAAGGCAAATTTTGCATATGAATTGCTGATATCGACCAACAAATAATCCGAGCCGCGCGCCACGATCAAGATGCAGACACCTAACGTCACGCGCCGTCAAGCACGCGGCCCATTCATCAGGGGCGGCAGTTGAGTAAGTCGGTTCCTGCCTGCTTGCGGCTCACTTTCGCAACGCGTAGCGTCGCGTTGTGAGAAAACTCGTGCATCGCCCGCGTCGGTTGCGGCGTTCGCCTGCTCTGCGAAATCTCGCTCGCGAGACGCATTTGAGCGTTCACGATTTTGTTTTGCCGCTGTTTGTAAGTGAAAAAGTACAGCAGCGCCGGCCGATCGCCAGTATGCCTGGGGTTTTTCAGTTATCTGCCAAGGAAGTTGCCGATGAAGCGCGCGCTGCTCAGGACCTTGGGCTCCAAGCGATTCTGCTTTTCGGGATTCCAGAACAGAAAGATGAACAGGCCAGCGGCGCCTATGCCGAAGACGGAATCGTCCAAAAAGCATTGAGGGCTATAAAATCAAAATGTCCAGACCTTGTCACCATCACCGATGTCTGCCTGTGTGAGTACATGAGTCATGGGCACTGTGGTGTGACACGCATCGACGGAGATCATTTCCATGTTCTCAACGACGAGACTGTCGAGTTGTTGGTGAAGACGGCGCTCTCTCACGCTGCAGCTGGTGCGGACATTGTGGCGCCAAGCGACATGATGGACGGTCGCGTCGGCGCGATTCGCGAGGCGCTCGATGAGCGAGGCTTCGACCAAACGTCGATTATGAGTTACGCGGCGAAATTCGCGTCGGCTTTCTACGGACCATTTCGCGAGGCTGCCGAGAGTCCTCCCCAGTTCGGCGACCGACGGTCTTATCAGATGGATTTTGCCAACGCGAATGAAGCCTTGCGTGAGGTAGCACTGGATGTCGACGAAGGAGCGGACATTGTGATGGTAAAACCTGCCTTGCCTTACATGGACATTTTGTGGCGAGTCCGCGAGCGGTTTCGAAAACCGACCGCCGTTTATCATGTGAGCGGCGAGTATGCAATGGTCAAGTCCGCCGTCGAGAAAGGCTTCCTGAACGAACGCGACGCCGTAATTGAGATCATGACTGCTCTTAAGCGGGCTGGGGCCGATATTATTGTCACCTATTGGGCACGCGAGCTCGCGAGATGGCTGCGGGAATAAAACGCGGCCACGGCGAAACTGAGAGACACGCTCGGTTGAAGCGGCTGGCATTTCTGTGGGCACAAGCCCAAGGTTATTCCGCATGCGCGATGGAAGTGAGTCTGCCAAACTGCCGGTATCGTGCCGACGTCGCCGCGTATCGATTGGCGCCTAGGAAAATTGGATCGATAGCGATCTTTGAGTGTAAACAGGCGCTCTGCGATTTGCGGCGAGATAATTGTCAGAGCGAAGCAGCATGGCAGCGACTCGAAACGATTTCCCAGCGTCGTCAGATTCTCGAACAGCGCCTCCGCACACATTACCCGAACCTGCGGAACGGCGATTCCCTTTTTCCCGAATTCGATTTGCCTGATTTCACCGCAGTCGGCCACCGCGGTTACGCGCGACTTTTACGTGAGCTGCGTGCCCTGCAAAATCGCCTCTATGATTGCACCAAATTCGACAAGTTACTTCGCTATCGCTGCGCCAATTTGTATTTCCTCGTTCTGCCTGAGGAGTTATTCCGCGAGTCGGAGATTCCTATGGATTGGGGCGCTCTTGTGGAAGACGACGGTACGCTCAAGCTCGTCCGTAAACCCATCTGGCACGAAACAAAAGCCGAGTACCACATTCGGCTGTTGCACCGAATCGCCGTGGCCGGAACACGAGTGATTAATCGGAAGTTCGAAATCACATTCGACGACATTGTACCCGGGAGCCGGGATCGGCCTGGCCTTGACGAAGCCCGATATCGCCGTGCTCCGTCTAAGCCACGCTAAGCTGGCACGAGCAAATTGTGGCCAGTCATCTTTTTTGGCTGAGGCAGCCCAAGCAAAAACAAAAGAGTTGGTGCCACATCGGCCAGAATTCCGTCTTCGCACCGGAATCGTGCAGCATCGTTGGCCACGTAGATGAAATGCACAAGATTGCTCGTGTGCGCAGTATTGGGTGAACCATCCGCGTTGCGCATCTTCTCGCAATTGCCGTGGTCGGCAGTCACGATGGTTTTGCCGTCAAGCTCGAGAAGTTTGGGAATAATTCGCGCCAGGCACTTATCCACCGTCTCTACAGCTTTGACTCCTGCTTCGATCACGCCGGTATGGCCGACCATGTCGGCATTGGCGAAATTGAGGATGATCAGGTCGTAATTCGCCATTCGTGCGAGCACTTCGTCGGTAACTTCGAACGCGCTCATCTCCGGTTTCAAATCGTAGGTAGCGACCTTTGGTGAAGGGATCAGCTTGCGGTCTTCGCCCGGAAACGGCTTCTCGATGCCCCCGTTAAAAAAGTAAGTCACGTGTGCGTACTTTTCCGTCTCAGCGATGCGCAACTGCCGTTTGCCGGCCGCGCTGACGATTTCGCCCAAGATATCGGCGAGCTCTTCGGGCGCAAAAATATACGGCGAAGAATAGGTCGCATCGTATTGCGTTAGCGTGACAAATTCCACTTGCGGCCAGACCTCGCGGTCAAAGCCATCGAAATCCTTCAGCAAAAATGCCTGTGACAATTGGCGGGCACGATCGGCGCGGAAATTGAAAAATAAGACCACGTCGCCATCACGCACCCGCTGCTCATTTGCGTGAGAAAAAATCAACGGCGGCATGAACTCGTCTGTTTTGCCGTTTTTGTATTGCTGATCCACAGCCGCCGATGGCGAGGATTTGCAGATTTCGCCGCGACCAAGAACAACCGCGTCCCATGCTTTTTTAGTACGGTCCCAACGCCGATCGCGATCCATCGCAAAATACCGACCTACAACCGTGAGAATTTGCCCGCCGCTTTTCTTGAGTTCTTTCTCGCAAGTTTTTAGATAAGCAGCGCCGCCGGTTGGTGACGTATCGCGCCCGTCCGTGAAAGCATGGACGAAAATCTCCGCGACCCCTGCATCATGCGCCGCGTTCGCAAGCGCGATCATGTGCGAATAATGACTATGCACACCACCATCTGAAACCAGCCCAAGCAAATGAAGGCGATGACCGCGCGCACCGGCAAAGGTTTCCTGCAAAACTCGATTGCGAGTTAATTCGCCCTCGTGGATTGCTTTATTAATTCGCGTCAGATCCTGGTAAACGATTCTACCGGCTCCCAAATTGAGGTGGCCAACTTCCGAGTTGCCCATTTGTCCTTCCGGCAGGCCCACGTCGCTTCCGCTTGCGCTCAATGTAGAGCCTGGATAATCCCGGTAGAGCTTGTCATGAAATGGGGTCGACGCGAGAAGGGTTGCATCACCATTTTCCTTGCGCTTGTCCTTGCCACCCGGATTAATGCCCCAGCCGTCGCGAATGATTAGCATCACTGGACCGGCCATATGTCGCGCACTTTGCCGGTGAATGCGAAGCTCGACAAGCGGTTCTTTCCTTCTCGGAGACGGGGTCAGTCTGCAAGTTACCAGCTTCAGAACACGCACCTTACAAACTTGCTTCACTATTTGCGACAGTCATAGACCGCCGCTACAGGGAAGGTAGTGAAGTGGCGCAACCAGTTGCTGGCACTTTTTTGTCTCCTCGCCTTTGCTGGAATTGGTGTCCTTTATTTTCAGCACTGGGTCATCCGGAAGCCTTTCGGAATTATCTTGTTTGTTGGAGAAGGCCTTTCCCCGGCACGGCTTGCCCCAACCCGCGCCTATGCTGCTGGCGCCGGCACGCGCCTGAACCTCGATTCAATGTCTCATGCAGCTTTGGTGATGAATTATTCAAAGGATTTCGCCGCTCCAGACCAGTCGGCCGCTGCGACCGCAATAGCGACTGGTGAGAGAGTGGCGAATCGCGCCATTGCAATCAATGCCGACGGGAAAGCGATCAAGAGTATCATTGAACTAGCACGCGAATATGGACGGGCCACGGGACTCATAACGGACACGAAACTCACCGATCCGACGAGCGCGGCCTTTTACGCACATCCCGCCGAGCCGAGCGACGCCGAGAAGATCGCAACCGAGTTTGGGGACCGCGGAAATATTGACATAGCGATGGGTGGCGGCGCCGCGCAATTTCTTCCCGTCACAAAGGGCGGAGACAGACAGGATAGCCGCGATCTTTTACTCGAGCTCCGTGGCAACGGGTTTGATATTGTTCAAACTCGAGCCGAGCTGGACGCGGTTCCCGCGTGGCGCCGTCCGAAACTGGTCGGCCTTTTTAGTAAAGAAGATCTCGCCTTCGTGAATCAGGTAGAAGAAAGAAGTCAGCAGCCGAGCCTTTCGGATATGGTGCGACGAGCAATCCAACTGCTCCAGTACAATGTTGGCGGGTACTTACTGGTGGTTGATGCAGGGTTAATGCGAAACGCAGCGCAGGAAAACAACGGGGAGAGAACCTTGAGCCAAACGGTCGAACTGGACCGCGCAGTTGGCATCGCGCGAAGTTACGGCGGAGAAAAATCGACGATTGTGGTCTGCGGCGATGTGGCGATCGGCGGATTAAATCTAAATGGATTTCCTTTTCGCAAAGACAGCGGTATTGCGCTCTTAGGCTTTAATTCTGCCGGCCAGCCCTGGATTACCTGGGCCACCGGTCCGAATGGCGATAAATCGTACGGAGCAGCGAAAATACCGGGTAAACAAGACGAAAGTCAGAACAGACAACCGCAGCCCGAACAGCCTGAGCCGGCGGCGTTTTACACGAAATCTGCCCTGGTCACCGTTGAAGACGTCATTGCGTTTGGGAATGGTCCCGGAACCGATGCGCTGGCGGGAGTAGTGGAGAGCACGAAGGTGTTCGAAATTCTGCGCGACGAACTCTGACGGCCTTGGCCGCGTTAAATCGTTAAATCGTTGAATCGTCACAAGATTGGATCGTCGGTCTTAACGTTGTAGGGAATCACGAGTCAGGCGGGCTTACCTACACCGTCCTTATTTTGCCATTTCACGATAAGGCAGCGCCAACTCATAGAGTGCGATCTGTTGTTGAAGCTCGGTGACTAACGAATCAGCCCGCTGGCTCCGCCCGAGCTGCATCGCAGTCCGGGCGCTTTCAATCGCTTTCCCAAATTGGCCAGCTTCCGCATATGCCGCTGCCAACGTGCGTAGCACGAGCGCATTGGTGCCTCCAGAAAGTTGGTCAGCTTGCCTCGCAAGTTGAATCGCTCTGGCTCCGTTTCGCAGTGAGGCGTTGGAACCTGTGGCCAGTAACCAAGCCAGATTATTTAACGCGGAAACCGATTGAGGAGAAATCTGCAACGCTTTTTCATAGTGTTTGACGGCTTCGACCGATTGACCTTCTTCATCAAGAGCAATGGCTAGGATCGTGTGACAGTCTGCGTTATTAGGCTGAATCAACAAGGCGGCCCGAGAATGCTCGATCGCCGCATCAAATTTCCCTCCCTCAAGCAGGGCGTGGCCAAGACCGTAACGGGCAAGAAAGTAATCGGGCCGTATTGCAACTGCTTTCTGGTAGTGAGCGATCGCGTCGTCGATTCGTCTCTTTTGAAGAAGAGCATTGGCCAAGGCCACTTGAGCATCTGGATCGTTTGGTTGCATCCTGACTGCTTTGTCGCAATAGAAAATCGCCTCGTCTACGTGGCCCTTCCCCAGAAGAGCGGTGCCAAGATTGTAATCGGCATCCCAAAAATTGGGCTGCATTTGCAGCGTCGTCCGATAATGCACTATCGCATCGTCAAGCTGGCCTTTTTCAAACAGCACGATGCCCAGGTTGTTGTGAGCCATCCAGCAGCTGGGATTTCTGGAAAGAGTCGTGCGCCAGAGCGTTTCGATGTTGCCATACATTGCGGCTTGTCGCCACGTCAGTGTCGCCAGGAGTGCCACCACGCAGAGCGCCACACTGAAAATTAAGGTGCGGCTATTCTTAGACACGTCTGCCAAATTGACCAGACCCGCAGATGCCAGGGCGATCGGACCGATACAGGCCAAATACTGATAATGATCGGCTACAAACGTGTAGCGAAATGTATAAAGCATAATGAACCCCAACACCGGGCTCAGGGTCGCAACAAAAAATGCCGCTGCGACCTCAACACAGCGTCCCACGTATCGACGTAGAAAATAGATTGCCACACACACGAAAACTCCTGCCAACAGCCACGCGTAGTTGAGCAGATGAGTCGGCGCGATATCCCATCGCGGATAAATAAATGTGAGATTAGATGGCCAGGCGAGTTTGCTCAGATAAAACCAAATGGCACGGCTCGCGACGAGAACCCGTTCGATGGGGCTCAGGAACGTAAAAACAGTCCGGCTTGTCCCCTGATGGTACCGCTCCCACCACATCGCTAATACGCCCATAGCGATGCCGAGAATAAAGAAGGGAATAATCTGGAAAATTCGTTTCCAGCTGATGGGCCTCTTCTGCAGCCACAAAATCAAAAACAACGCAGCCGGCAGCGTGCAAGCTGTTGTCTTGGCCGAAAGTGCCAATAGATAAAGGATCAGCGCGAGTACATAAAACAGCCAGGGCCGCTTTGTTCTTCCGTCAGAAAACGCAATCCATGCAAGCAGCGTGAGCAAAAAGAAGAAGCCCATTAGTACGTTTTTGCGTTCCGTGATCCAGGCGACCGATTCGACCTGGACGGGATGCAACGCAAAAATTGCTCCAGCCAGCCAACCTCCCGGGACCTTTAGCCGCGCCAGTACCAACCAAACCAGCAGTGCGTTGCCAATGTGCAGCAGAAGATTGGCCCAATGATAACCGGTTGGATCGAGGCCCCAAATCGCGTGCTCGATGCGAAAAGTTGTATAAACCAGCGGGAAATACTGCGAAGGAGAATCGAGCGAGAACCAGATTCGCCGCAGACCATCAGGCGCCGTTAACAGCTCGTTATTGGTGATGTAAACGTCGTCGTCCCAAAGAAAACCTCCGTTCCACGCGGGCCGGTACGCAAAGATCGTCGCAGCCGCTAAAACCAAAGCAAAAATGAATGCGCGACTGCGTGAAGAAAAAAGACGCCCGACAACTTCGTGCATAAGTTACCCGCCAGTCATGCGAATTAAAGCAAATGGGCTCCTTCGCGCCGCAGGCTTGTGGCAGTTGAAAACTCCCCAGGGACCTGAGAAGCTGGCATGATTCCAAACGCCCGGGTTGCAACGTCCCGTTTCTCGTCCAAATAGCAGCTTTTGTGACTCATAAGATTGACGATAGCGGCAAGGTCTTGCGTGCTGGGTGGTGGACTCTGGCGGTAATCGTCTTTGGCCTCGTTATTGCCATCAGAATTCGGCTCCTTGGGTTTCCACTTGAGCGTGACGAAGGCGAGTACGCTTATGCTGGTCAACTTATTTTGCAAGGTATTCCACCCTACCAGCTCGCCTACAACATGAAGTTCCCGGGCACTTACGCTGCCTACGCTGCGATCATGTCGATGTTTGGACAAACGATTATCGGAATTCACTTGGGGTTGCTCGTGATTAATGCAGCTACGGCCGTCTTGATCTTTTTCTTAGGCCGACAACTGGTGAATTCAACATTAGGACTTGCGGCAGCGATGAGCTACGCGGTGCTCTCGGTAAGTCCATCGGTACTTGGGTTTGCCGGCCACGCAACACATTTTGTGCTATTCCCGGTGCTAGGTGGGACCCTTCTCCTATTCAACAAGACAGATCGGCGAACACTTGGACGGATATTCGCGAGCGGGTTGCTCTTTGGAGTTGGGCTGCTAATGAAGCAACCGGGAGTTTTTTTCGCTTTATTTGGAGCGATTTATCGTGTCTCCAGCGATGTTCATCGCCGATTCCGGCCTAAAAAAACTCTCCTGCGAAGCCTGACCTTCGGTGCCGGGGTCATTCTTCCATTAGGAATTACTTGTCTTCTTTTCTGGCGAATCGGCGTGTTCGAGAGGTTCTGGTTTTGGACAATCGATTACGCGCGTCAATATGGCAGCCTAGTCCCTTTAAGCCTAGCGGCGGAAATGTTCGCGTACAGCACGAAGGAAGTGATTCTAGCTGGTTGGCCGATCTGGATGCTGGCTGCAATTGGACTCGTTGCCGGTTTGTGGCAGCAGCGAACGCGTAGCATCACAATTTTTCTTCTCGGCTTTGTTTTCTTCTCTGCATTGGCGCTATGCCCAGGATTCTATTTTCGGGTGCACTACTTTATTTTGGTTCTCCCAGCCGTCTCGCTCCTTGCCGGCGTTGCCATCAGCAGATTGTCGGACCTCATTGTGCGCCGATCGATCGCAGTCCGATTAATATCCATCCTGATTATGGGAGCCACTCTCGCCTGGCCTATTATCGCCGACAGAAAGTTCTTTTTTGGAGCCTCTCTGACTGACGCTTCTCGAACGATCTACCCAGAAAGTCCTTTCGTAGAGTCCATCAGAATAGCTGAATACCTGCGCGAACATACGGGCCGAACCGACACTATAGCCGTCCTAGGCTCCGAGCCGCAGATCTATTTTTATTCCAACCGACATTCTGCCACCGGCTACATTTATACTTATGGCCTGATGGAACCCCAGAAATATGCCAGCAAAATGCAACAAGAAATGATTCGCGAGATTGAACGCACGCGTCCCAAATTTCTCATCTTTGTGGTAATGCCAGATTCTTGGCTGCAACGAACAGAATCTGATCGGTTGATTTTCACGTGGGCTAATGAATACACGGCGCAAAACTATGCTGTTGTCGGTTTCGTGAACATGGTGGCACCAGACAAAGCAGATTATTATTTTGGTAGTGTTCCACAATCAGTGCCACAGCTGGGGAAATACATTTTGGTCTACGAGAGGAAATCCTAGGTGCAATTGACCAGCGAATGCTGCAACGCCGATGAGGAAGTCTGAATTAACCACGAATAACAGAGCTCTTGATCTGCCTCTTTGTCATTCGTGCTTCGTCATTTCTTCGCGATGAACGGGACGCTGAAGCCGCGCTGGCAAGCTGTGAGCGTCTGTATCTGTCTAGCAGTGCTTACATGGATTGTCTTTGGTCAGACGCTTTGGCACGACTTCATTAACTACGATGATCCGCGCTATGTTTATGAGAACACTAAAATAACAAGCGGTCTCAGCGTCAGCGGCATTGCCTGGGCATTCACTCACATTCATTCCATGAACTGGCATCCGCTGACGACCATTTCGCACATGCTGGACTGCCAGTTATATGCGTTACGCCCGGGATGGCATCATTTTACAAACGTTCTACTGCATACAATCGCGGTCCTACTTCTTTTTCTTGCGTTGCAACAGATGACCGGCGCATTTTGGCAGAGCGCGTTTGTTGCAGCGGTGTTCGCAATTCATCCCTTACGTGTCGAATCGGTTGCATGGATAGCTGAGCGAAAGGACGTGCTAAGCGGCGTTTTCTTTATGCTCATGCTCCTCGCCTATGTGCACTACGTGCGCTCCCCATCGGTCAGGCGTTATCTCGTCGTAGTATTCGTGTTGGCTTGTGGCCTGATGTCCAAGCCGATGCTAGTGACACTGCCATTCGTGCTTTTGCTTCTGGATTACTGGCCGCTCGATAGAATCCGAGGTCAGTTGCGGCGGCGCATGCTGGAAAAAATCCCGCTCATCGCACTTTCAGCTATTTCGAGTGTCGCGACGTTCGTTGCGCAGAAAGGTGCGGTCGGTTGGACTGAGCAGTTGCCGATATTAGAACGAATTGACAACGCGGTAGTCAGCTATGTTCTCTACATCTGGCAAATGCTCTGGCCGCTCCGACTTGCCGTGTTCTACCCGCATCCAGAGAATCGGCTACCACTTTGGGAAATCATTTGCTCACTTCTCTTCCTAATTAGCATTAGTGTGGTAGCTATCGCCCTGCGAAAACAGCGGCCCTACCTAATAACAGGCTGGTTCTGGTATCTAGGAATGCTTGTACCGGTGATTGGGCTGGTGCAAGTCGGTTGGCAGGGGCGTGCTGACCGATACACCTATCTGCCCCAGATCGGCCTATACATTGCGGTCACATGGGCGGCCGCCGATCTGACAGCGTTGTGGCGACATCGGCGCGCAATTGTAAGTACTGCTGCAACGCTTGCCGTCGGCCTCTTGAGCTTGCGCGCCTGGGCCCAGACCTCGTATTGGCGCGATAGCGAAACATTGTTCAAGCACGCGCTTGCAGTAACCACAAATAACGATGTCGCTGAAAACAACCTCGGCATCGTGTATTTGCAACAAGCTAAACTGGACAAGGCTATCTCGCTATTGCAAGCCGCCGTAAATCTTCGACCCGACAACACCCCTGCTCATGAGAATCTTGCCAAGGCCCTTCTTCAAAAGGGTGAAGTCGCGGACGCGCTGATTCACTACCAGAAGTTACTCGAGCTACAGCCGAATAACATCGAGGTTCACAACATTGTGGGTACGGTGCTGATCCAGCACGGTCGAATCAGGGAGGGTGTTGAAGAATGGCAGAACGTCCTGGCGATTCAACCAGACAACGGAAACGCCCTGAGCAATCTCGCGTGGATATTTGCGACTTCGCCGGACGATTCTCTTCGAGACGGCGCGAAAGCGGTTCAACTGGCAGAGGATGCTCTGCGCATTTCGGGCCGCCGAATCCCGATAATCTTTCGCACCTTAGCGGCAGCTTATGCCGAAACTGGCGAGTTTTCCCAGGCAATTCAGACTGCGCAGCAGGGGATTGAATTAGCCAACAGCCAGGGGAACTTCAGCCTGGCTACTGAGCTCCAGGGGAATATTACCCTTTACCAAGAACACCAGCCGCTGCGAGACCCTAGTTTAACACATGGCGATTCAGAGCTCCACAGCCAATAACAACCAGCGGCGATTTGAATACCGCCGTGGCGGAATACAAAGGAGCCTTAGTAGCCGTGTAATAGCTCTCAGTATATACCTGTTTCTTGCTGTAATTAGCCTGATCGTATTCGGTCAAACAATCCGTTATGATTTTGTTAATTTCGATGACGACTTATACGTCTATAATACCCCTGCTATTCAATCTGGGGTAACAATAAAAGGGATAGCAGTTGCCTTTATCAGCCAGCACGCACGCAACTGGCATCCGTTAACGACTTTGTCGCACATGCTGGACTGTCAGCTTTACGGTCTGAACGCCGGCGGCCATCATGCTACCAATATTATCTTGCATACGATCGCGGTGCTCCTGCTGTTTCAGGTACTGCGGCAAATGACTGGTGCAGTATGGAAGAGCACGATTGTCGCAGCACTTTTTGCCGTACACCCCTTGCATGTCGAATCCGTGGCGTGGATAAGCGAGCGAAAAGACGTTCTGAGCGCTGTATTCTTTTTACTCATGCTGGGCGCATACGGTCGTTATGCACGCGCACCGTCTATAACGCGGTACCTGGCAGTCGTTGTGCTCTTCGCAGCGGGACTCATGTCCAAGCCAATGCTGGTAAGCGCTCCCATCGTCCTTCTCCTTCTCGATTACTGGCCGCTACGCCGTTTTGAACAACCCTCCTTAACAACAGGGAAGAAGAAAATCGCACAGTGCAACAATCAACGAGACATAATACGACGCCTCCTTCTGGAAAAGATCCCGTTGCTTGTTCTTTCCGCAGGCGCTTGCATCGTCACGTTTATCCTGCAAAAACGCGCGTCTGGTGCGATCCCGCCGTTGCCACTCCTTTGGCGGGTGCAAAACGCGTTCGCGAGTTACGCGATTTACGCGTGGAAAACGTTATGGCCGACAGACCTCGCCGTTTTTTATCCTCATCCGAATGATACTCTGGCAATTTGGGAGGTCATTCTCGCGATCGGATTCCTGCTTGCCACCACTGCGGCAGCGGTCGTTTATCGACGGGGACGACCTTACCTGTTCACCGGCTGGTTATGGTATCTTGTTATGCTCTTTCCAGTGATTGGCATCGTCCAAGTTGGAGAACAAGGGCATGCCGATCGCTATACCTACCTTCCCCATATCGGTCTGTTTCTGCTTGCAGTGTGGCTCGCTGCTGACGTTACAGCAGTCCATCAGTCCAGATCACGGTTTGCCGTAGCTGCCGCAGTCGCGATAGCAATCATCGCTGTCTTGGCATGGCTGGCATTTATTCAGACTTCCTACTGGCGAAACAGCGAGACCCTTTGGACCCATGCTCTTACGGTGACCACTGACAACGACGTTGCCCACAATAACCTCGGGTACCTGCGTGTTGACCGCGATGAATTGGACAAAGCTATCTCGCACTTCGAAAGTGCCGCAAGAATTAGATCTGGCAAGACGGACTCGCACTACGACGTGGGTTCAGCTTTCGTGCAAATGAACCTCGCTGACGCTTTGGCCAGAAAAGGGCGATCTGACGAAGCAATGGTCCATTACGAGGAGGCACTTAGATTGCAACCGTATTATGCAGACGCTTATTACAACCGGGGTAACGTTCTCTTTGCAAAAGGTCGCATCGACGAAGCAATCGCTGATTGGGAGAAAGCTCTCGAATTACAGCCCAATGACGCAGATTCCCATACCGGGCTTGGTAATGCTCTTTTGCGAAAGGGCTCGCTACGGGAGGCGATTGCCCATTACGAAACAGCCTTGGCTTTGGCTCCGGAAGATCCCCATTCTCGTAACAACATTGCCTGGGTATTGGCGACAGCTCCTGATGCGTCAATCCGCAACGGTGCCCGAGCGGTCGGATTTGCCCAGGAAGCAGTGCAGCTTTCAGGTGGTAGAGAACCACGGTTTCTCCGAACGCTCGCAGCTGCTTGTGCGGAGAGCGGCCAGTTCTCTGAAGCGGTCGCCGTGGCCCGACAAGCTGCAGCGATAGCTACCATGCAAGGAAAGACCGACGTGGCCAATCGTCTCGAGAAAGATCTTGTGCTCTATCGCGGACGCCTGCCGCTTCGGGAAAACTCTCTCGGCAATTAATTCATCGCCGGTTATGCGGATATCAGGGATACATGAGGCCACTGAAAGCAGCGCCGAATTGACGAGGGAAGCACAAAGTCCGCATGATGAAGAAGCGACGCCACAACCACTCGTCATTTAAATCAGATCACTGGGTGGCCTAGCCTAAGAAATAGTAGTTCCCCATGACGAACAAGCCCAACGGCCACGCGGAATGCGCGAGTTATCTAAATTAGACGTTGAGCGATGGATGTAAAAACTCTTTCGTAATGGCTTCTGAAGAATGAGCAAGAAGAAGAACAGACCCAAGAAGAAGACGCTCGAGTTTTTCAAGAGTCCCCTAAAAAAAGGCCCCTCGTTGGGATTCGCGTCTTTTTATGCCTGCCTCGCTTTGGTTGCAATCACTTGGTTGGTTTTTGGTCAAACTCTGCAGCACGATTTCGTCGATTTCGACGATAATGTGTATGTGTATCAAAACCCGGTCATCACAAGAGGACTTTCGGTAGACGGCGTACTCACCGCATTTACCCATCCTCATGCACGGAACTGGCATCCGCTCACGACGATTTCGCACATGCTCGACTGCCAGTTGTTCGGGCTGAAGGCCCGCGGCCATCACTTCACTAATGTGCTCCTGCATACGATAGCGGTGCTGTTGCTTTTTTTCGTGCTCAAACAAATGACGGGCGCGTTTTGGCCAAGCGCATTCGTGGCGGCTGTGTTCGCCATTCATCCGTTGCACGTCGAATCTGTAGCGTGGGTTTCTGAGCGAAAGGATGTGCTCAGCGCCGTCTTTTTCATGCTCACACTGGGGGCGTACGTCCGTTATGCGCACAAGCGGTCTGTCGGGCGTTATCTGGCCGTAGCATTGTGCCTCGCGCTCGGTCTGATGTCGAAACCCATGCTGGTGACAGTGCCCTTCGTGCTTTTGCTTCTCGATTACTGGCCGCTAAAGAGGTTTTCCGAGAAGCGCACGCGTCTTGTCCTCGAGAAGATTCCGCTGCTTGCGCTGTCCGCTCCCTCCTGCATAGCGACTTTGCTGGCACAGCACTATGCCAAAGGATCCATGGACCAGTTACCGTTCACATGGCGACTGAATAACGCGGCTGTCAGTTATGTTGCCTACATCTGGCAGATGTTGTGGCCAGTGCAGTTGGCGCCCTTTTATCCTCATCCCAACAATCAACTGCCGCTCTGGCAAATTCTTTTGGCCGGTGCCTTTCTCATTGCGATGAGCGTGTTGGCAATTCATTGGAGAAAAGAGCGACCTTACATTTTGACTGGCTGGTTTTGCTACCTCGGGATGCTCGTGCCCGTGATTGGTTTGGTGCAAGTCGGCGAGCAAGCACGCGCGGATCGATACACCTACCTGCCAGAGGTCGGCTTGTATGTGCTGATTGTTTGGGGCGTCACCGATCTGATAGCGCCCCCAATGCGTAACTCCGGCTCGCGATTTGCCGCGACCAGCCTGCGGCCGATCACTCATGGATCACGTAGAGTCGAGCCGGGCAACCCACACGGCCCCGGTTACAAGCCATTCTGCGCCGCTATCGCGACAGCGATCATCGTTGCCTTGAGCTGGTGTGCATTTGTGCAGACCTCGTATTGGGAGAATAGTCAGGTGCTCTGGAACCACACGCTGGCCGTTAGCCCTGACAACGACATGGCACATACTAGTTTGGGCTATCTTTTCCTACGACGGGGCGAATTGGACCAGGCGATTTCGCACTTTGAGAAGGCGTTGGAGATTCGATCCAGCCACGCTCTCGCGCAATACGACCTTGGCGGAGCACTCATCGAGAATAATCTTGCCACCGCGCTCGTCCGGAAAGGCCTGCTACAAGAAGCAATCGACCATTTCGAGAAAGCGGCAAAAATGCGACCTGATTACGGCGACGTGTATTTGAATCTGGGTAGCATTCTATTTCAGCAGGGGCGGACCGACGAGGCCATCGCTCTATGGCGGAAGGCGGCTTCAACCCAGCTGGAGGACGGAAGTTTCCACACTGTTTTGGGTGACGCGTTTCTTAACAAAGGACTACGGAGAGATGCAATTGCTGAGTACGAGCTTGCAGCACGGAGCTCTCCGCAAGATCCATTGCCGCGGAACAATCTGGCGTGGCTTTTGGCGACTTGCGGTGACACTTCCATTCGTGACGGAGCAAAGGCGACAGAGCTCGCGTCCCGAGCAGTCCAGCTTTCCCGTGGTGCCGATCCGTCGTGCCTACGCACTCTCGCGGCCGCGAATGCGGAATCCGGTCAGTTCTCGGAAGCGATTAAAGTGGCTCAACGAGGTAAGGAGATAGCGACCAGCCAAGGCAATCTCCAGCTTGCGAACGTCCTTCAAGGGGACATCGCTCTTTACCAGATAGGCCTTCCAGTCCGTCAAACGTTTCCCGAGAAATAACACAGAGGCGATTCCAAGAGCAAGTCGTGCTGCTCGTAGACCCTCTCGGAGCTTCCCAACCGCTGAGTTTAGCAGGCGGCGGACTGGAGACTGCCGCTCCTTGACATCTCACAAGTCAAGCGGTGCAGACCACCTGTCCGACACGTTCTTCCAGGTTATCGTCAATCGGCGCAGGGTCTTCGCAACGAGTTATTGTTCTTTATGGTACGGTAAACCCAGTTCGTACAGCGTAATTTCATCCCGGAGAGTGTTGGACAAAGTGGAATTGCCTTGGATCTCTGCCGCTTGCAATGCCTGTTGAGCAGTTTGCCTGGCCTCAGCAAAGCGGCCAGCCTCAGCGTATGCCGCAGCCAGAATGCGCAGAACGATCGGGTGATTTTCACTTCGAGAGCTTTCTGAGTCGGCCCGTTCAGCTAGAAGGACAGCCTCTGATCCATTCCTGAGCGACGGGTCTGACGATGTTGCCAGAAGCCAAGCTAGATTACTTTGGGCAGGCACATTTTCCGGAGAAATCCGAAGGGCATTCCTGTACGCAGCGATTGCTTCCCGGACGCGGCCCTTTGCAAGAAAGGCGCTTCCCAGATTTGCATGGGCATCCGGATTGTCCGGCCGCAACTCGAGCACTTTTTTGTAATGAGCAATTGCTTCATTCGTCCGCCCTTTTCGGAGTAAGGCACTCGCCAGATCGTACTGAGCCTCGGCCTGATTTGGCGATAGTGCGAGGCATGCCGAGTAACGAGCGATCGCGCTATCTAAATCCCCCTTTGAAAGAAGTGCGTGCGCCAGATTGCAAATAGCTTCCGCATAATCCGGCCGGATCTTCAGCGCCTCCTGATAATGAGTAATCGCCTCATCCACACGTCCGCTGCCAAAGAGCGTGACGCCGAGGTTGTTCCGGGCTTCTGCATCAGCGGGGTCTATTTCCAATGCTTTTTCATAATGAGTGACCGCGTCATCGAGCTGGCCCTTCTGCGCGAGAAGCCGGGCCAGATTGTAATGCGCCTCGGCATAACCTGGCCGCAGCTCGATAGCCTGCTGATAATGAGCGATCGCCTCATCGATCTTTCCCCGGTCATTGAGAGCGATGCCCAAATTATAATGCGCCATCCAGCAACCAGGATTCTTCGTCAATGTTGAAGTATATAGGGTAACAAGATCGCGGTAGATGGCCGTCTGTTGCCATGTTAAAAAGACGAGCGATAGGAGAAGAACTCCGCAGAGTCCAGCGAGCGCTGTTATAGCCACGTCGCTGTGTCGCAGTGTTGCCGCGTCACTGGACAATGACGACGTTAGAGCGCCTCGACGCAGCGAGGCGACTACAGCCACACGGGCGCAACCCGTGGTTATCGCAGCGCCAGCGAGGGCGAGGGGTCCCATGCTCGCCAGATATTGAAAATGATCACTCACAAAGGAGTAACGGAAGAAAAAGACGTTGAAAAAGCCAAGCACCGGAAACAAGGAAACCACGTAGTACGCCGCCGCGAAGAACACGGCATGACTCCATTTCGCGCGGCCTAACCACAACACAAGCAGTCCAGTCAACGCCCCGATTAACGGTAAATAGGCAGTTAGCTGCGACGAATCAATTTGCCACCTTGAATAGATGAAGATGAGCGGATGCGGCCAGACCAATTTCGCCAGGTAAAACCATATGACGCGCCCCGCGATGACGAAGCGTTCTGGCCAGGTTTGCGCCCACTCGGCCCCGATTGCGCCAGCGTGAAACTTTTGTTCGAAAATCGTCCAGACGCTCGCGACCGCCGATATTAGCACAAATGGAACAAGCGCTAAAACATTAGGGCGACTGATTCGTCCCGTTTGCCACCAGATACAAAGGACAAGGACGACAGGCAACATGACCACAGAAGGCTTGCTTAGCGTCGCGAGGACAAAAAAGAACAACGACAAGGCGAATAACATCAACGAGCGGCGTCCAGTCTGCCGCCGAGGGGCGTTAGAGGCTGCATTTCCTTGGTTTGTCGCATCCTGTATCCGTGATATCCGCGCCTGCCCGCCGTAGCCTTGGCGGAGGCGGGTAATCCGTCGCGCGCCGTCCCATTTTAAAAAACAGAAGATGGACAAGAGATAAAAGAGGCACGACTGCGTGTTCTTGAGCTCAGTTACCCACGCGACTGATTGTACCATCACTGGATGCAAGGCCCATAGGGCGGCTCCCAGCCATGCACCGCGAATACTCAGTTGCCGCAAGGCCTGCCAGAACAAAACCGCCGATCCGGCCTGCAAAAGCACATTCAAAAAATGATATGGCCATGGGGTCAAGCCAACGACCTTATGCAAGGCCCAGAAAGTCGTAAGCACGAGTGGGTAATAGACTGCTCGCGTGGTGGTCCAGACTTCCTTCAATCCCAGCGGACCAACGATGCAAGGATTCTGGGTCAAATGCGATTCATCGTCCCAGATGAATCCGGCATTAAAGACCCTGGCATATGCGACCAAAACGAGAGCGATTAAGAGAACTCCCCACAGCCAGTTTCGCGACTGGATGGATCGGCAGAATCCTGATAGATTGCGGGTTTCGGAAGCCAACGCGGTCCTAGACATGTTTACCGAAAATAGCCCAGCGTTTCAACGCTGGGCCCTGAGCCAAACATCAGTGTAGTCCCGCGAGGGACGGAAGATAGTTCAATCCAACATCGATTCGTCATAATCAAATCCGTGCTTGCGAAGCATTGCAACAAGCTCGTCGCGAAACGATCGCGTCCAGTGATGCTCCGCCTGGTTACGAATATACCTGACGCTCGTCTCTGCCCCTGAAACGCCAACGCTAAATGCGCCGTAGCCTTCCTGCCAGGCGAACCCAGGCATTTTGGCAAATGTTTCATGGATCCACTTGGATGAATTTCCCCTGAGCAGCTGTACCGTTTTGGCGATGGACAGTGTCGCCGGCAGAGACAGCAGAACGTGGACGTGATCGGCGGTACCGCCAACCGCGAGCGCCTTCATTTGGTTCTGTTTGGCGATGCCGCTCAAATATGGCCAGAGGCGCTCGCGTAGAGACGGGGTGAGGCAATGATCGCGGTTCTTTGTGGCCCAGACACAATGCATGAGGCAATTCGTAAAGGAATGCATAATCGGTGTTTTCTTTCGTCCCCCGCTGGGACTCAAATCCTTTATAACACGATTGGCCCAGCGTTGAAACGCTGGGCTATTATCGAACGTCAGCTATTCCCCCAAGGCGCTGGATCCCCTGCGATGTCTGCGACGAGCTGCTACAAAAGCAAAACGGCCGGGCCCTCGAGGAGCCCGGCCGCTGTGAATTATTGCGGTCTTCCGTTTTAGAAGCGCTTCTTCAAGCCGACGTACCAGAACCGGCCTTTGATGTTAGCAACCGACTCGTCGTAACCATTCTCGAACGAGCCTGCCACAAACGAGGGATCCTCGTCGAGCACGTTTTGCATGCCGAGCGTGACGGTTGTGTTATTAAGCCACCACTTCCAGTTGCTGCAGCCATACTCCGCCGTGGAGACTGGAACGACGTTTTTCTCCTTGCCGTCTTTCATCTTCACGTTCTTCCCACCATCCTTGGCAAAGCCAGGCACTTCGGCCGGCGCAGGCGGCGGCAGGTTAAACGTGTAGTTTAAGATGAGGTCAAGGGTAGTCCACGGAGCTATTTTCCGCGCCCGTACTTCACCACCGCCACCGAACGGGCCACTTCTAGGCTCGTTGAGCTTTGTCGATCCTGTCAGAGTGGCATTATCATCCTCGTACTGACCGATCCAGTGGACTATGGCACCGACATCCAAGCCCCCCATCCACGTGTCAGCCGGACCATCGTAGAAGATACTGAAGTTAGCCCGATTCCATGGCGTCGAATTGGTTAGAGTAGCTCCCGGCGGCTGGAATGTGCCTGCGATACCGAACCGTTTGTTGTTGGGGCCAGGCTGAAACTCAAACCGGGATAGCCAGGTGCCATTGACCGTGGTGGTTAACCTTCCCCAATCCCCGTGGCCAAAGATCGTCGAATCCAGAATATAGATCGCTTCGTAGTCTAGACCTTCCAAGATTGCGCCAGAAAGGTTTTGGTTGAGATCGACAACCAGTTGGACTGGCCCAGCCTCGCCTGGAATTGAACTCACACCACGGAAAATAACCGGCCCGTTTTGCACAACACCCGGGGTCGGGGGATTCTCCACGATGAGGGTGTTCGCACCTGGGAATGCCACGATATCGCGCATATCAATGTGCCACCAATCGGCGCTCAGCGTCAGGCCCTTAATCCATTTCGGGCTGTAAACAGCGCCGTAGGTCCATTCATACGCCACTTCCGGATGCAGAGCGGGGTTTCCTAAAACGCGTTCCTCAATCTGAGGCTCGGTCTGACTCGAAAACGGATCGGACACGATTGGGAAGTTTTGCGAGCCCGCAGGTGTAAGTTCTCCCAGCGTTGGCGCATGGAATGCCTCGGTATAGCTGCCACGCAATGTCACTGCGCCGATATACTTGGGATCAATCGGCTGCCAGCGCACCGACACCTTCGGCTTTTGCGCATTATACGTGCTGTGAAACGCGGGCACCTCCGGGAAAAGGCCAGAAGGCAGCACCGTAGAGGTGTTATTGCTGTACCATTCCTCTCGCTCGGCAAAGTCCACTTCAAAGCTGTAGAAGCCAGGGAAGTTCCACGTGGGACTGGTGAATGGTACGCGCACTTCCTCGTAGATTCCCCACACATCCCGATTCACACGGAAGCTTTGCCCGTCCACTGAGCCAATCGAGTTAAACGTGTTATTGAGTGCGTCACGATCGCGAGTAAATCTCGGCGCGTCGTACTCGCCGCCAATGGCAAAGGAGACTGGCCCGGCGGGAAGATTGAACAGGTCACCGTTAAACGTGGCATAACCGATAGGCAACTCATACTCACCGGAGTTATGCAATGTCACATAGACTCCTTGCCTGGCTACCGCGGTGTTTTGGCGGAAAAAGCCACCAAACGGATTAAACGCGGTGTGTGGGTCTGTCTCGAATAGGGCATCGCGCAACCCGGGCTGGCTCACTTCGCCTACCGACAGGTCTTGTCCTTCGTTGCGAGAGTAACGGAAACCCATTTCCCAGTTCCACGTCTTGAAGTAATCGCCAAATTCTCCCATCTCGCCCCGCAGACCGACGTCGAAGAGTTGGTCCCAGTAGGTGAATTTTTCACTCCTTGTGCCGGTATCGTTAATGCCGCGGAACCGAATCCCGGTAGTCATCGGAACCGGCGTTCCGTTAATAACCAGAGTCGTGTCCCCAACTGTGAACGGATTGAACGGATTCGCGATTGGCACACTGATGCCGAACGGACCAGTAGGCCCGACAGGATAAAGCGTACCGTCAGTACCCTTCAATCCGTGGAATGGATCGGGCGTAAATGGCACAGCGGCCAGCGATGAATCGAAATATGAGCGCGAATATTTGAAGTCGGCAAACACCGTCAGGTACTTATCGCACAGGTCCCGCGTGAACGAACCGTAGTACACTTGCCGGTCTCCCGGCGGCAGATTTGGCGTGACCGAAGCGAAGTTATAGGCGACGTAGTTCCCGTCCAAACCCTGCAAGGTCCCATTGAAGAAACCGTTTCCGTGATTGAGCAAGGGGCTGGTCGAAGAGACATAAAACGGAGAAGTCGCCACGTTCGGAGCTGAATGTGGCGGCGGGGTGTTTGCGCTGAAAAACAAACTCGGGACCAAACGGCGACCCACGAACCCTCCATAGTGGCCAGGGAAGTTTCCGCTGCGATTATCAAGCCCTCCCCATTTAGTAAAATTCCCGTTGGAAGAAATATCACGGTCGCGGCTGAATAGACCGCCGGTGCGCTCCCAGAAATCGGCAATGACCACAATATCGGTTTTGTCATCTCCGGTGCCGGCTTTCAACCATGCTTCCCATTCGCCCATGTCATTGGACGCTCCGAGATCTGTGTTCCCGTAAGTGCCGCCGATCTCCAAGCCGCGGAATTTGTGGATCAGGAAGAAGTTGACCACGCCTGCGATCGCGTCCGTGCCGTACACAGCCGAGGCGCCATCCTTGAGAATGTCGACGTGATCGATCATGGAGAAGGGTATCAGGTTAATGTCCGGGCCTCCGCTAAACCCAGCGACACCCAACGAGCCATAGGCGACCCGTTTGCCATCGATTAGAATCAAAGTTTCTTTCGGCAGCAGGCCGCGCAGGTTAAACTGGACGGTACCGTCACCACCGTTGCCAATATTCAGGTTGACGGTTCCGCCTGCTTCCTGCGGGATAAATTCCTGCAGGTCCGTGGCGTTGCGGATACCCAGTTTCTCGATGTCCTGCGGCCGGTAGGTGTCCACCGGATTGGGGCCAGTCTCTTCCGCGGTGGGAATGTTCGAACCGGTCACAACCACGCGCTCGACCTCAGCTGTGGGCGCTGGCGCACCCGGAGCGGGAGCCGGCGGAGCCGGCAATTGAGCAAATGCGTTCGATGCAAAAATTAGAGGAAATCCGACGGTCGCCACAAAAATGGCGCCAAGGAATCCGAGTTTATTTAGCACGTTTTTAGTCATTAGTTTCTCCATTGGTTTGGTTAGGTTTTGGCAGGTTTATGAAATCTCTGTGGCGCTGACAAGCTTTTTTTTCACTTTTTTCAAAGTTTTTTTGAACGGCTTTTACGGCCTTTTGTCGCGTTGAATTCCCCCTTTAGCGGAAGGCGTCAGGGGCTTGCAAGCTTTTTTTTCACTTTTTTTTCACTTTTTTGAACGGGCTGTTTAACCACGAATGAACACCAATTTTTCTGCCCGCGAATCCCGCGGATTCACGCGAATGAGGTGAGGAAAAAACGGGCGCCAGATTTTTGTCACCTGCGGAACATCATACCGCAGGCACAGAGATCACGCGCTTGCTCCAGTAATGGTCGGACCGAAAAAACCGTCCGCGCATCCGCGGACGAACAGCGCGCGCCACCACCGAACTATCCGTGCACAGGCGAATTTAGCTTATAATTTCTGAAACTCTTGATCTATTCGCGTCCATTCGCGTGTTTCGCGGGCTCCTCCCGACGGAGCATTAATTGTCCATTCGTGTTCATTCGTGGTTAAATCTTTGGTTGCGGCGGAGCCGCGCTGGGTAATCCGCGGTCAAATCCCTTACAGCGGCTGGTTCAAATGAAAGAAATTGTAACGGCTGGAAAACGCCGGCAAGTTCACAATCGATTGCGAAACGATTATCAAGAGCACAATTCCTCCAAACAAAATTATCCGCGGCCATACGCGAGGAATCCCCGAAAGCAGCCAGTCCAACGCCTGGGAGTAAAGCAAGAAAAATGGAACCGCCGCACCGCTGAGCAGTCTTCCGGAAGTGAAAAATGGATGCTCAGGGGACGGATACACGCAAAGCCCGAAGTCGAAGGCGATCGATAGACACGCAACAAACAGGACCAGGACAGCGAAGCTTGAAAACGCCAGCCAAAGACTCTCCCGCTGAAAAGCACTCAGTTTCGTTAAGCGCGGAAACAGACTTACCACGGCCACGCCAATCGCGAGCGTGGAAGAGATCCAGTAGAACGCGTCGCTCGCTTGGGAAACGAGTCGTTTGCCATGCCAAATGAATTCGCCCCGCCAGAAACTCGCCATTAGTTCTGGCCAGAACTCCTTCACTCCATTCAACGTGAAGATTGGATGCGGCCACCAATTGCCAACCGGTTTGCGAGTCCATCCGAGGAACTCAATTTTCGAGCCGGTGGCAGTGAGATCGCCGAACGTATGGTAATTCCATGCAAACCAAACAGCGATTGGGACGGCCACGGATATTATCAATCCAGCGAGTGGTACCAAAAGAGGACGTAAGGCAGTCTTTTCGGTTAGCTTTTGAATCTTGAAGATCAAAACTAACCCGACGACGAAGAGCAAAGCGATGTTTGTTGTCTTGACGAGACAGGTCGCGGCAAGCGCAAGCCCGGTCCAGATTGCCAGACGCACAGTTGGCGGTTCGGCCCGCAAAAATTCTATCAAACCGACAAATGCGATTCCAAAGCACAGCGGAGAGAGCGAATCGCTTTGTATTGAATAAAAAGTGGCCTGCGGCCAAACGGCCAGCAATATCGGAACGCTAAAGTGTATGAACTGTCGATCAGGGAAGACAAGCTTTGCAGCAACGAAGCCTATCCAGACTAGAGTTCCTGCGACGAACACATTCAAAAAGCGAACCCAATACGACAGCCAAGCGCCGGTAACGCCAAAGAGCCGGCCAAGATTTAGCCACAGACCAGCTATAATATAATAAAGTGGCGGCTCCCCCGATTCGTGATTTTGATTGGATAGCCACCACGCCGAGTTGGTGTTTACAGCCTGCTGGCGCTGCTCAGCTGGCAACGTCCAATTTGGTGGCGGAAAATCGTTCGTCGCGAACTGCTGCGGCGTCATAAAGTACTCCGGCGTGCCGTATAAAGCGATGAAATTTGCCGATTCAAAAGAATAATGACCCAAATTGGTTGGCACATCGCCTCGCGCGTATTTCATCACTAAATCGAAGTGCGCCTGCTCATCCACGTTGTTGAAAAACGGAAACGCAGCGGAAAATGTGAAGACGCGAAGTGCGGCGATCGCGCAAAATAGCCAGATCGACTTTCGCTCATGTCGCATCGCAAATCGGGAGGCGGCCTTCATCGGGGCAGTATCTTTTCAGCGCCGAAGGCGCTGTTTCACATCAAACCAGCCTGGGGCACCGCCCCAGGAATTTGATCGCCCAGGTAAACAAGCGCTGAAAGCGCGATTCACGCCAGGGTCTGATTTCTCAATCCCACACATAAGGCTCCTCGAAATCAACTCCCTGTCTGCGCAACAGCTCACGATATTCTTCCTGAAACGTGCGAGTGCGATGGTGTTCCTGCTGCGCCTCAATGTATTGCAGGACAGCCTCAAGCTGACTGGGGCTCATCCAAAACACACCATAAACGCTCTGCCAGAAAAAGCCGCGATATCGAGGGTTAAATCGCTTGATCCCTTTCGAGGATGTTTTCTCTATCCGTTTGATGAACTCAGCCTGAGAAACGCTGCGCGGCAGCGTCGTGACAATGTGAACATGATCGGCGACACCGCCGAGGTGCACGAATTCAGCACCGAGGTCGCGGCAGACCGTCGCTAGATAAGCATGCATGCGCGGTCGCACGTCTGAATCGAACCATAGCTCGCGGTTCTTTGTGCTGAAAATGATGTGAAGGATGACTTTACTGAGCGATTGGGGCATGGCACGATGATGATCGAACTGGCACCAAAAGTGAATCGCGCTTTCAGCGCTGGCGCTTTTTGGCTCTTATAATCCCTGGGGCGTTGCCCCAGGCTCGAGGTGAATGCCGCGCCTTTGGCGCTAAACACATATTTTATCAACGTTTCCTCTCGATCACTGCAAGCTTCCCGTATTCGGTGATCAGGGGCACGACGCCTGCCAGTTGCAGAAAGCGACTCTCCACCGGTGCGCGAAAAGGCGAATCGCTCTCAAGCACAATCGCAATATGTCCTTCAGGATCCGGTTCGCGCCAGGGAATTGCTTTAGGGTAAACACGATGTTGGTAACCAAAAAACGTATCGGAGGCGGCGAACGCTTCATGGCATTCGAACAGCAACGGATAAACAAAAGAAACAGTGGTCCACACGTCGGTTACGCCCTGTTGGCCCAGGTGGCGTTCGACGCCGTCGAGATCCCCGCCGCGAATCCGCATCATGCAATAGTTCTCTCCCTGATCGCAGAGCGTTAATGTTTCAATTTGATTGTGGCGCGCCGTGTCGAAAATCAGCGCAGTTCCCGTAATTACCACAGCCGCAAAGATCCCGACTCCGGCGAAACGAATCAGCGGTTTGGAAGAAGCAAAGCAGCGTGCTAGCAATCGACCAGTGAGTGCTGCAAGAAAGAAAGAACCG
Organism: Verrucomicrobiota bacterium; assembly: GCA_003221195.1. GTDB lineage: Bacteria > Verrucomicrobiota > Verrucomicrobiia > Chthoniobacterales > UBA10450 > Udaeobacter. The sequence goes on along the minus strand of QHQO01000018.1, from coordinate 13,829 downwards.
GCCAAAAAATAACCGGGCACTCGGAAGGGCGCGGTAATGTACGGAACAAAGCATGCCAGTGTCAGCAGGAGCAACAGCAGATCTCGCTCTTCATTACTACGTGCAAAACCGCCGCGAATCGCCTCCACGATATCTGACGGCGACCGGATGAATGGCCAGACCGCAGCGCCTACCACCAGCAGGGCGATCGTGTAAAATACGAACCCCACAGCAGGCTTCTCCGGATAATACCAAAGGACGGTATCGGCACCGAAGAACTTCGGCATCTCAGTTAGGAAAATTTGTGTGTGCGCCTCCGGATGAAAAAGCATCGCAAATCCGCCGCCACCTGTTTTCTCAAGCACAGCATTCCAGTTCGCGAAATGATGGGTGAGGTTGAATACAATGGCCGGCGAATAGCCGACTATGAAACCCACGAAGGCGACCAATGCGTTTTTAAACGACAAGCTTCGGCGCATCAAAATGAGAACCCATAGCGCGACGTTAAACGCCATTCCCAGCTCCAAACTACAGATGCTCAAGCCCGAAATAACACCAAACAAAAGAAATAGCGGCCACCTTCGGTTCGGCGTCGATTGAATCGATAGGACGAGAATCGTTAGCAGGGGAATGGAAAGAAAGTACCAGGAATAACCTCTCACCTGGAAGTGCCACTTGAGCAGCGACGGAGTGACTGCGAACACAATCGTTGCCAAAAGAGCTGTGCGCCCGTCATAAAGCGCCAGGCACATTCGATAAAACAGAAAAAGGCACAGCAACGACAACGCGACGATGCAGCTCTTCAAAGAAATGACGCTGACGCCAAACAACGCGAACGCTATCGCGGCCAGATAAGCTTCCCAAGCTGCACCCGCATTGTAGGGCTGACCATACATATAGAAAGGAAAATAGCGTCCTTCCAGAATGTGTTTACCCATCAGGCCGATGATTGCCTCATCGCTATGGACATGAGTTTGCGACGTCAGCAGGATTACAAACCGCGCCGTCGCGATAAGGATTAGCACTCCAATAAACAGCGCGTGCCGACGCATTAAACGCTGGTTCTTAGTTCGCCGGCGCGATGATCACATCGGCTTGGAAAATCGATAAGCGACATGATTACCTTTTGCCGGCTTCTAATACGGCGGATGAAATCCGAAATCGGTTTCCAATTTTCCCCACAGCCAATCAACGAATCCATCTTTTTTGTCTTTTTTGATGGCGGCTGCATTGTTGGCGGCGAGCGCTTCCGCTTTCTCCACATTGCCGTTTAAGCAGTAAAGATAGGTAAGAAGGAACGTGTCGTTGAGACTAAACATGCCGCGAGCTTTCTTGTCCTCCAGAAGGCGAACCGCCTCGCCGATATCGCGCCGCGCCAGCGCGCCGGCAATCAAGTCCGGCAGAATCTCAAGCGGTGGCGCGGCTGAGTTGCTGGCAATCCGCTCTGCCAACGCAAGCCGGAATTCGTCGCTACCCAGGACTTCTAGAACCGGCGTCCGCAGACGCGAGCCACGGAGATAAAGATCCAGCTCGGCCAGTTTGTTGGTTCCAATTGTTTGGGAAAGAAATCGCGTTTCACGAACGGCAAATAATGATTTGATCGATTTATTTAGTGTCTCCGGCCAGATTCGGGCGATCATCGGAGACCGAACAAAACGGTCGGCAGCGGAAGGCGGGTCCATGTAGGCGGAAGTAAAGCGCAAGTTCGCGTCTTCGTCCCATGCCGCATCGCTCAGCCGTTTCGGGTAGTTATCCGTCACAGGGGCGGTATCACGCGCGATGAGATCAATTTCGTCGCCGTCCATCAAGAAAAGCGCGCCAAGTTGCTGCGGGACCTCGACGCCGATGCGTTTTAAATCCGCGCCTGTCGCGGAGTCGCTCCACAACCGCCGCAACTCCTCCTCATTCATCCTACGCCCGGGACCATTGATGCCCATCATAATCCATTCCTCGTCGGCATCGGCCCAGACCGACGCGTTCGGGAACGCATTGTGGAACGCGCGCAGGATCGCTTTTGCTTCGTCTATTTTCAGCTGGTTAATCGGTAGCCAAAAGGTGGCAATCCCGCCTTCTTTCAAGCGGCTCTTCATCAGCGAGAAAAATTCCTCGGTGTAGAGGTTAACTGAACCCGCCACTTTCGGCGGAGGCGGTTCGCCGGAAATGATGTCATACTGCCGCGGACTGGCCTGGAGGAAGAAGCGGCCATCCTGAATGAAGGTCGTCGCCCGCGGATCGCGCAACGGATTCGAGTAATTAATTCCCGCATAGAAATCAGCGAGCTGGAGCACTTCTTTCGAAATGTCCACGACATCCATTCTCTTGACGTTTGGTCCATGAAGAAATGCGTCCGCCGTCACTCCACAGCCGTAGCAAAGAAGCAGCACGTCTTCTGATTCCGGACGAAGAGCCAACGGGAGATAGGCGAATAATCGCATGTATCGCTGACTGTGAGGATTTGTAGCCGACATCGTAAAGGCGTTGGTCAGCATCCGGTAGTAGTACGGTTCACCAAAGAGATCGCGTCGCAGCAGCTGTAATGTGTCCGAAGTGCTTTCGATTCTTTTCACAACATGCGCAAGCACTTCGCCTTGCTCAGTTTCGTAAGGGCGACTTGCATGTTCGAAGTGCGATTCAGCGCGATGATAAGGAAAGATCGCAAAAAGGAGGATCGCGGTCCCGCAAAATGCGATGGTGGCCACACCGATTGGGCGCCGAATTGACCAACTCGAGCCTTCGCTAACCAGAATGCCGAGCAGGACATAACCAGCGGCACAGATCAGGAGACTCCATTGATAGCCGATGGCAGGTAACAACACAAAACTTGCAATGAGTGGACCAACTGCCGCCCCGGTCGTGTTGAACAAGGTCGTGATTCCAGTGCTATTCATCCGGTCTTCCGCACTCGCTTGAACAAGCGCGACGATGGTCGGGAACAAAATCCCCGACAAGAACGAGGCCGGGAACATCAAGGCTAGGCAAAGAAGAGCAATCTGGTGCCAAGAAGTGAGACTAAAAGCACCAGCGGGTGTTCTTACTGCCTCGCCCGGAAAGAATAAGTATGACAAAAGCACGGCAATCGCCGCCAGAAGCAATAGAACAGGAAGTAATTGATGCAGCCAGGCTGAACGGCGATTAACCGCGCCGGCCGCAATGCTGCCTAGCCCGATTCCCGCCAGCACAACCGCGAGCATCAGTGCGAATGCGATGGGTAAGGAAACGACATACAACCGCAGAAACCGGAACCAAATCACTTCAAGCGAAAGAAGAATGCAACCGGTTCCAAAGCTGACCAAAAGCAGATGCCACGGTGGTCGATACCTCGCATCCAGGCGGAGCGGAAAGGTTGGCTGCAAAACATGCGCACTGGTATCACCTTGGAATTTCGCCACGAATAAGGCCACCGCTGCGGCGATGCAACTCGCTAAACCTGCAACCAAACTCGTGCCTCGAAGGCCGAACGCTGCGATGAGACAGCCTTCACCAAGCACAGCACCGACCACCGCGCCTAAAGTGTTCGAGCCATACAGAAAACCAATCACGCGCCCAAAATTCGTATGCCGCAACATCGGATCTTCGATCAACACCGGCAGCGTCAGGCCCATCGCCGTTGTCGGCAGAAGTAGAATTAGGAAAGAGACAATGAATCGCAGTCCGAGAAGCATGGGCTGATAATTCCAGAGTGTTTGCCACACGGGCCGCAACAATTCGCCCAGCGCCGGTAGACCAAAAACGATTGTGCAACCAAGCAAAGCAACCAGCACCTCCAGCAGGGCGTAAAGATGAAGCGGTCGCCATCGCCGAATTCTCGATGATGCTGCGATCGCGTTCCCTAGTGCCAGGCCGGCCATGAAACTGGAAAGGATCAACGCCGCCGCCCAGATGGAGTTCCCAAACGCCAGGCCGCTTAACCGCAGCCAGAGCGTTTCGAAGATCAGCGCGCCTATTCCAGACAGAAAAAGAATGGCAGAGAGAACAGCAACTGGCACGCTCACATGGACGCCGCACGACTGCGCCCCATATGACACATGCGTCTCAGGAGCCGGATGGGACCTATTTATCATTACGAAAACCTGAGGCAATCCTCAGGGCAATGGCTCCCGCGACCCCAGCCGCGAGCGAGCCGGCAAGGATGCCCAACTTTGCGGCCCCAACCGACGCAGTCTCATCGAACGCAAGCATTGCGATAAATAGCGACATGGTAAAACCGATTCCGGCGAGCCACGCATAACCGAGCAAAGATGTCCAGCTCACAGCGTGAGGAAGTTTGGCAACGCCTGACTTAACTGCGAGCAGAGCCGCCGCCATAATCCCCAGCGGTTTGCCAAGAACCAGTCCGACCAACACTCCGACGGCAATCTTTGCATGCCGGATCGGTAACGCTACGGTCACTCCAGCGTTCGCCGCGGCGAACAGCGGCATCACCACGAATGCTGAGAATTTATGCAGAGCGTGTTCAAGCCTCAGAATCGGCGCCGTTACGCTCTGCGTTGCATACTCGAGTGCAAAGAGCGCTTCCTGCTGTCCCTTACTGGTCAAAACGATAAGATCGCCGCTCTCGGTTTGGTCAAATCGATCCAAAACTGAGCGCGCCTCCCGAGAGAATTGCGTTGCGTTGCTTCGGGTGCGCGTGGGAATGGCGCAAGCGAGGGCCACCCCAGCAACCGTCGCGTGCACCCCGGACTGATGCACAAAATACCAGAGCACCACTCCGACTAACAAATATGGCCACAGCCGATGCACTCCAATTGCGTTAAATCCGAACAACACCAAAATCAGCAGGCCTGCGATGCCGAGGGCTCCCCACGCGATGGTTTGTGAATAGAAAGTAGCAATGACAAGCACCGCCCCCACATCGTCAACGATCGCCAGCGCAGTCAAAAATACCCTTGCACCGGTTGGCGCACGCGGCGCTATCAATGCCAGTGCGGCGAGGGCAAAGGCAATATCGGTCGCAATGGGAATACCCCACCCCCGCGCTCCAAATCCAATCGGGTTGAAAATCCAGTAGAGCACAGCCGGGACAATCATGCCGCCGATAGCGCACGCGATGGGAAGCGTTGCTTTGCGCACAGAGGCCAGTTCACCGACGACCAATTCCCGTTTGATCTCCAAGCCAACCAAGAGGAAAAAAAGAGCCATCAGTCCGTCGTTGACCCATTGATGCAACGTCAGTGAAAGCGAGTAATTCGCTATCCCCAGGGCTAACGGCGTTCGCCAAATACCCGCATACGGTGCGGCGAGCGGTGAGTTCGCCAGGGCCAGCGCAGCAATGCCGAACAGCAGCAAGACTGATCCGCCAGCTGTCTCGGTGCGGAAAAAGCGTTGAAAGATAGTAGGCGGGAGTTTCCTTAAATGAACAGCCATGGGCAATACACGCTTATTTTCTAACGACCAACGGACGCTAATGAAATAGGTATGAAGAAGTGTTAAGTCTTAAGTTCAGATTCCCTAAAACTGAAAACTTAAGCTCTTCAGAATGTTCACCGGTTTAATCGAAGAAGTTGGCACCGTGATTGCGATGAACACAAGCAAAAGCGGCAACCAATTGAAACTTGCCGCTCCGCGCGTCGCGAAAAAGATACGGCGTGGCGATAGTTTGGCCGTTAGCGGTTGTTGCCTCACCCTGCACTCACATCGCGGCGAAGAGTTGATTTTCGATCTTTTGAAAGAGACGATCGCTCGCACAAATCTAAAAAACTTGCAGCGGAAGCAGCTGGTAAATCTCGAACGTGCCGTTACTGCAAGCGAGCGCTTTGGCGGACATTTCATTCAAGGGCACATCGATTGTGTTTCGCCGGTCATCGCCTGGCAGAAGAGCGGCGCAGATTTTCGATTGGAAATCGAGTTACCTGACGCATTCGCCCATTACGTCGCGCGCAAGGGTTCGATTGCGGTCAATGGGATCAGTCTTACTGTCGCCGATGTTCTTCCGACAAGTTTCGTGACGTGGATTATTCGTTACACGAAAACGCATACCAACCTGGACCGGGCCCAACCGGGTGATCTAATGAACCTCGAGTTCGACATTCTGGCCAAGTACGTTGAGCGAATGGTTTCGCGCTACGCGCCAGGGGCCGGTCGCTAAACGTGATCGCGCGCAGTTTGGCAAGGCCTCGCCTACGTCATCGTGTAGTGGGCGTAATCACGTCGCCGGCGGACCTCGATTTTGCCCTTCGAATGGGCAAGCCACCGGATATTTTTGAACTGCGTCTGGATCGTCTTGTGCGGGCGATTGATCGACTGGAAAACGAGATTTCGAAGTTGCGCGTGCCGCTAATCATCACGGCTCGACATCCGATCGAAGGCGGCGCAAATCGACTATCCGCGCCGCAACGACACAATCTTCTCGCTCGATTCTTATCCCGGGCTCGTTATATCGACGTCGAACTACGCTCGGCGCCAGTCTTCCGGTCGCTGCTTCGGATGGCTCGAAAGCAGAATGTGCGGCGGATCATTTCGGTGCACTGCCTGAGAAGCACTCCGAGTCCCAATCAGCTGCGAGAGAAAGCGCGCGCGGCAAAGATGTATGGCGCGGATATTTTCAAGCTGGCGACACGCACCGACACTCCGGCGCAACTGACGCGATTGATCGATTTCGTCGCGGCCAAGGAACGTGGCGTTGCCGTGAGCGCGATGGGAATCGGTAAATTGGGCGCAGCTTCGCGTGTGCTCCTCGCCTGTTGCGGATCGGCTCTTATATATGTTTCGCTCGGCCGAAGCGACATCGAAGGGCAAATATCGCTGGAACAGCTTCGGGCATTGGGAATGGCTCCGCCGCATTAAATCGTTAAACCGTTGAAGCGTTAAATCGGCCATGTTTTGGCGTTGTAATGAATTACGAATTACGCTCCACCGCTTGCTCTTTCTCCAACGCACATATCGTACAAAGAAAGAACAGGCCATGTCCTCATCTGTAACCCTCCCAAAAAAAGTGCCGGTTATGCCGTTGCCTGGCGCTCTGCTTTTTCCGCATGCGCTGCTTCCCCTTCATATTTTTGAGCCGCGCTATCGCGAGATGTTAAAGCACGCCCTCGCCCATCACCGCATGTTTTGCGTTGCACTGCTCAAGCCGCACTGCGCTGAATGGAATTCGACCGGAGACTTTTTTCACATTGCCAGCGTTGGTCTTATTCGCGCATGCGTTGAACGAAGCGATGGCACGTCGAACCTGATTCTGCAGGGATTGGAACGTGTCAGATTCAGGGCTTTTCAGCAGGAAGCGCCATTCCCTATTGCAATGATAGAGTCCCTCGAATCCGAATCCACCACGTCCGTAGAAACCGAAGCGCTGGCTGCGAAAGTGCTGGAGCTTTATTCGAACCTGAAAGGAGACGGACCACGGCAGCTTCCCCCTAAAGTAGATCGGTATCTTTCCGATTTGAGCGACCCGGAATTGCTTGCTGATCTCGTCACCTCGACATTTGTGAGCGATCCCCTTCATCGTCAACGCGTCCTCGAAGAATTATCTATTAACAAACGCCTGCGGCTCGTGATTCAATATCTTCGCGAAGAAAGTGGAAGCGCGGCTGCGTGAGCCTGTAGCCGTTTCGCTCTGCGAAACGCGGCGCTGATAATGTCTGACATCGCGCGCATCGCGCCGCCCAGAGGTCGGCGACTACAGGTTTGCGATCCGCGCGTGTTCTTCCATCAAATACCGATCGGTCATTCCCGCGATGTAATCGCACACCGTGCGATGCAATCCCTCAATTTCAATTCGTTTTGCCGCCGTCTCGCCCAGCTTGTCAGGATCCGCCAGGTACGCCTGGAAAACCTGCCGCAACATCTCGCAGGCCCGCCGATTTACTTCGGAGACGCGCGGATCGTAATAAACATTCTGGTACAGGAATTTTCGCAAATCGCGATTCGCCTGGAGCAAATCATCGCTGTAACGAATCAGGGGTGCTGGCTGCTGGCGCGCTTCGTCTGAACTTTGCACGCCCGCATCGGCAATGGATTTTGCACTGGTCGAGACCAGATCGTGTACTTCCGCGTCGATAATATCTCGGATGATTAGCTTGTGCAGTTCCGGCTCACGAGCGTCATGGTAGCGTGCCAGCACTGCTCGAATGCTTCGACGCCAGACCTCGTTTTGTTCCAGTTGCGCCGCGTTCAGGACTTCGAAATCGACTGCGTCATCCAAGTCGTGACTGTAATAAGTGATCTCGTCCGCCAGGTCCGCGACCTGCGCTTCCAGCGACGCGCAACGATAGTTTTGTAAAGGAGCGCGAGCCTGCCGTCCCGTGAGTTTTTCCAGTTGATGAAATGCTCCATGTTTCCGCAGGCCCTCGCGCACTTCGAATGTCAAGTTCAGACCCGGAAAATTCGGATAGGGATCTTCAAGGAGCTCGACCACTCGCACGCTCTGACGGTTATGATCGAAGCCGCCGTGGTCGCGCATGCATTCAGCCAGCATCTCTTCGCCCGAATGTCCAAAGGGCGCGTGTCCCAGATCGTGCGCGAGCGCGATCGCTTCCGCGAGATCTTCATTCAGGCGTAATGCGCGAGCAATCGTGCGGCTGATAGACGCGACCTCAATGGAGTGCGTCAGCCGGGTGCGCAGGTGATCACCCGTTCCATTCAAAAAGACCTGCGTCTTATACTCCATTCGACGAAAGGCGCGTGAATGAATGATGCGTGCGCGATCCCTCTGAAATTCGGTCCGAAATGAATGGCTGGGCTCTGAATATTGCCGGCGGCGCGAGTCTCCGGACTTTTCTGCAAATGGCGCGAGAACGGCGCGCTCGCCAGCTTCCATTTCTTCGCGTGTCTTGCAGAAGACGGTGAGGCGCGGAGTCTCAAGTTCAGTAGAATGCTCGGTCACAATTGATTCCCAACCTTATCTGTCGATCTTAGCTTTCGAAACCTCAAATCTGATATGTCCAAGAAAACTCGCGGTAAAAAACAAGTCACACCTGAACGTTTGATGGAACTTAGCTTCGCTTACGCACCGCCGCTGATCATCAGCGCGGGCGTGAGTAACAAGATTTTCGATTCATTGGAGGGCGACGCAAAAACGGCAGAGCAGGTTGCAGCAAAAACCGGGGCATCGGCGCGGGCTTTGGGGATTCTGATGAATGCGCTTGTTGGTCTAGGTCTTCTAAAGAAAAATCGCCAAGGAAAGTATTCGCTAACACCCGAAAGCGCCGCCTTTCTTCTAAGCAAAAAGCCGGGAACGCACGCGGGTTTTTTTGGAACCATTGCGCCCCAGCTCATTTCACGATGGCTGCGATTGTCCGATATCGTTCGCGAAGGTCGTCCGGCCGTGGCCGTGAACCAGGAAACCGAAGGCACCGAATTCTTCAGTCAGCTAGTGGAAAACATCATCCCGATGAGCTATCCGCCTGCGCAAAAGCTCGGCGATCATTTGAAGTTAGCGAAGGCAAAGAACGAAATTCGCGTGCTCGATCTTGGCGCCGGTTCAGGTATTTGGGGCATTGCCCTGGCCCAAAAATCGACCCGGGTGCGAGTGACCGCAGTCGATTGGGCAGGAATGATTCCGACGACGAAACGAATCACACAAAAGTTCGGCGTCGTCGATCGCTTTAATTATGTCGAGGGTGATATGTTGGAGGCGAATTTCGGCAGCGGCTATGACATCGCGACGCTTGGTCACATCTTGCATAGCGAAGGCGAAGGTCGCAGCCGTCGGTTGCTCAGAAAGATTTTCCGCGCGCTAAAATCCGGCGGCACGATCGCAATTGCAGAATGGCTGGTGAACGACGATCGCACCGAACCGCTACCTTCACTGATGTTTGCCGTGCAAATGCTGGTCAACACTGAAAAAGGCGACACCTTCAGCTTCAACGAAATCAAAAACTGGCTGGAAGAAGCGGGTTTCAAAAAAGTTCGAAAGCTGAAAGCGCCCGGGCCTTCACCACTGGTTCTGGCAACAAAGCCGTAGGTGGCGATCAACTGGATTCATCATTCTGTTCGAATGGGCTTCTCATCTGCGCATCTTCCTGCTCTCATAGTAACCGATGAAAGAGGTAAAAACGAAACCGGATATCAAAACCAAGGCGCGGCTGAGTCGAAGAAATATTGAGGGAGTCAGCCCTTACAGCAAACCTGCCCTTCGCAGCGAAGCCTTCGCGCGAGCGCTCACCGACGCAAAATCGTGCATCGATGATCGTGACCGTCTACAAACGCTTTTCAACGAAGCATCGGCAAAGGCAGCGACCGTGCCCAAAGACTCTTTTAAAGAGTATTGGCCTTATCTTCAGACAATGCTGCGTTTGGTCCGTGCACATCATCGCGAGGAATACGACCAGGTTACGCATGATTCGTTGTTATGGATCGTTGCTGCTCTCAACTATCTCGTCGATCCATTCGATTTAATCCCCGATAAGACACCGTTCCTCGGCTTCATCGACGACGCAGCCGTCGTCGAATTCGTAGTCGATAGAACACGGCAAACGCTCGACGATTTTATGACTTGGGAAACGGGGCCACGATAATCACTAGCATTCTAAACAGGACGTCTCGCCCACGCTAAGACCGGCTCTCACGCGTTCTTCCAGAGGTTCAAACCAGCAGTAACGCCGGGTTTTCCAGCAGGTGGCGCAGTTCTTTCAGGTATTCAGCGCCGAGGGCGCCATCGATCACGCGGTGATCACAGCTCATCGTGAGCGACATGCGATGGCCCACGATGATCTGGTCGCAGTCGTCCACTACAGGGACCCTCGTGATCCTGCCAACAGCGAGAATGAAACCTTGCGGAGGATTGATAACAGCGGAAAAACTGTCGATGCCCATGCCGCCAAGATTTGAAACTGTGAATGTGCCGCCCTGAAATTCTTCAGGCTTCATACGTTTATTGCGCGCGCGATGTGCTAAATCCTTTGCCAGTTCGCTGATCTCGCGCAGCGATTTGTTTTGGGCGGCGCGAATAACCGGTGTCAAAAGACCATCTTCAATTGCGACAGCAATTCCAAGATCGATGTCGGCGTATTGCACTATTGCATCGCCGTCGAACGAAGCGTTCACTCGCGGTACCTTGACAGCGGCTTGTACGGCCGCTTTTAAAACGAGATCGTTTACTGTGATTTTCGCCGCATCCGCGCCTTCGCCTGCCGACTTCAGTTCCTCTCGCGCCTCCATCAGCGGCGCAGCATTGATATCGATGCTGAGGTAAAAATGTGGAACCGGCCCGAGACTTTCGACCAGCCGCTGGGCAATGATTTTGCGCATTCCGGACAGTTGAATGCGCGCGCTTTCGCCAGCCTTTACCGCCGCCGGAACCTTAGTCGCCGGAGTAACGGATTTTGATTTAGCTGCAGCGCGCACATCGGTCTCCGTTACACGACCTTCGGGTCCAGTGCCCTTCACGCTGGAAAGATCAACACGGAGCTCGGCCGCAATTCGGCGCGCGACCGGCGACGCTTTCACCCGTGCTTCCTCGGCCTTATCGATTTTCGTCGCTGGCTTTTCAGGTTCAGCTTTCTTTTCTGCCTTTGGTGGGGCCGCTGCCTTTTTCTCCTCCTGCGCTTCCGTTGTCGGCGTTTCTTCTTTTGGTTGCTCCGCCTTCTTCGGCTTCTCTTCTTTCTTTTCTTCTTCTTTGGCTTTTGGCTTTTCCTCTTTTTCTTCCTTCTCTTTTTTCTTCTCCTCTTCTTTGGGTGCTTCCTCGCCTTCACCACCGACGAAGGCGATCCTATCGCCCACGTTTACCTTGCCGCCCTCTTGGACATAAATCTCGGTGAGGGTTCCGTCCTCGGGCGATTCCCATTCCATCGTCGCCTTGTCGGTCTCAATCTCAGCGAGCACTTCGCCGGCCGAGACTTGGTCGCCCTTCTTTTTTTTCCACGCGACGAGAGTGCCCTCGGTCATCGTGTCGCTCAATTTGGGCATCTGAATCTCAGGCATGGCGATCTCGTTGAAGAGTTAAAGCGTTGAACGGTTGAAGTGGTAACTGAATACTTCGCTCCAACGCTTCATCGCTTCAACGGTTATGCGTAGCAAACTTGTTTCACGGCGGCGATGAGCTTGTCCGCATTTGGAAGCACAGCTTTTTCGAGCCGCTCATTATATGGCATGGGCACGTCTTCTTGGGATACGCGGATGATGGGAGCGTCGAGCGCATCAAAAATGTTTTTTTGGATCCGGTAGCAAACCTCTGCGCCAACACCGCAAAATGGATGATCTTGTTCGACGATCACCACGCGATGGGTTTTCGTAACTGAATCGAAAATTGCCTTCTCATCGAGCGGCTTAATCGAACGTAGGTCCACAATCTCCGCAGAGATATCGTTTTCCTCCAGTTCGGCGGCAATGTTGAGCGCCAGCGGAACGGTCTGTGAATAACAAATGATTGAAACATCGCTGCCTTCGCGTTTCACTTCTGCTTTGCCGAGTGGGATGAGCAGCTCTTCATCCGGGGGCTCCACCATTCCCTTCGAGCTGTAGAGCAACTCCGCTTCCAGAACCAGAACCGGATTGTTGTCGCGCACGGCCGTTTTGAGCAATCCTTTCGCGTCGCGCGGCGTCGCTGGCGTGCAAACTTTCAGCCCCGGCACGCTGGCGTAAAAGTTCTCCGTTGCATGCGAATGCGTAGCGCCGAGCTGATGCGCTGGGCCATTTGGTCCACGAAAGGTGATGGGGATATTAAATTGCCCGCCAGACATCGTGTACATATTCGGGGCGTTGTTCACGACCTGATCGAATGCCACAAGTGAAAAGCTGAACGTCATAAATTCAATGATCGGCCGCAGGCCGACCATCGCCGCGCCAACTCCCAGGCCGGCAAATCCGTTCTCGCTGATTGGGGTGTCGATAATGCGTCGCGGCCCAAAGCGTTCAAGCAAACCATGGCTGACCTTGTAGGCGCCCTGATATTCAGCGACTTCCTCGCCCATCAGAAAAACATTCGGATCACGCTCCAGTTCTTCCGCGAGCGCTTCATTAAGGGCCTGACGATACGTGATTTCTCTCATCGCCCCTGTTCTGTAGTGGCAGCCCTCTCGGCTGCAGATTTATCGGATTTTGTTGGCGACCTGCCCGCCGCCACAGATCCATTGGCATATGTGTAATCGTAAAGCGTATCGAGTGGCGGCTGGGGACTCTTCTCGGCGAATTTTACGGCCGCCAGCACCGTCTCTTTCGCCCGTTTGTCGAGTAAATCGAATTGTTCGTTCGTCAATTTTCCCTCACGCGTAAGCTGCGCGCGTAAACGCGTGATCGGATCATCGAGTCGATATTTCTCCAGCTCCTGCTTGGTCCGGTAACTTGCCGGGTCCGACATCGAGTGGCCGCGATAACGATAAGTCCGTACTTCTAGGAATGCTGGATGGGGTTCTTTGCGGGTGGAATCTACTATCTCCGCAACCTTGTCGCGGACTTCACGAAAGTTCATTCCGTCGACAATCTCTCCAGGAATGTCGTAACCTTCCGCGCGGTCGACGATTTGCCTGAGCGAGGTTGATCGCTGGACGGAAGTACCCATTGCGAAAAGGTTGTTTTCACAAATGAAGACGATCGGCAGTCTATAGAGAGCCGCGAGATTCAACGCTTCGTGGAAGGCGCCCTGATTGATCGCTCCATCACCGAAAAAGCAGAGCGTGACGCGATCTTCACCGCGGTATTTGATGGCGAAAGCCAATCCCACCGCCAGCGGAATGTGAGCTGCGACAATGGCGTGACCTCCGTACATGTGATGTTGCTTGTCGAAAAAATGCATCGAGCCACCCAAGCCGCGCGAACACCCTGTTTCTTTCCCAAAGAGCTCCGCCATACAGGCGTCGGGGCTTGTGCCGCGAGCAAGCGCGTGAGCGTGGTCGCGATAAGCGGTGATGATGTAGTCATCGTCACGAACGGCTGCAACTGCGCCGGTTACAACTGCTTCCTGCCCAATGTATAGA
>QHQO01000031.1 GCA_003221195.1 Verrucomicrobiota bacterium | reverse complement strand
GTTACACCCAGCAATTTCTTCGACAAGTGGAATGGGGCGAACTGGATTATCTTGTGCTCGATTTGCCTCCTGGTACTGGCGACATCCAGCTCACGATTGTCCAAACGGTTGCACTTTCTGGAGCGATTGTAGTCACTACGCCCCAGGAAGTTGCGCTCATCGATGCTCGCAAAGCCGCTACGATGTTCGAGAAGGTCAACGTGCCGGTGCTCGGGCTGGTTGAGAACATGAGCTATTTTGTTTCTCCGTCAGACGGCAAACATTACCATATCTTTGGAAGTGGTGGTGGCGAACGCGAAGCGAAGCGGCTACGCGTCCCGTTGCTCGGTCAAATTCCGATCGATATCGCCACGCGTGAGTCGGGCGACTGCGGGATGCCAATCGTCGGAGAAAATCCGGGGTCCGCCGTTGCAGCCGAGTTCAAAAAAGTTGCCCAAAATCTTCGTAAGACCCTGCCCTAAAGAGATGTCCGCAACTCGCCGAGGCAAACGACGGTTAAATAAATACCGTCGTTATCCCGTCGAAATGGCTGTGGCCTTGGCTTCAACCCAAAGATCGGGAGGATGCCGATACCACGTGGACGCGCCGATTGTGTTGACTCGCCACTAATTTTATGAAAGACAATCCTGAGATGCCGTCTTCAGAAGAGGATCACTCTCAATTCGTTAAGAATTCGGTCTTGTATAAGGAGTTTCTCGCGGAGCGTGCCGAGATTCTGAAACATAAGTGGATCGAAAGTGAAAAAGCCGGTAAAGACATCGGCTTTGAAAAAGCCTTGCTCGATTGGATCATGAAACATCGCTCCAACTGGCGAGAGCGACGAAGAAAGGAGGCGCGCACCGAAAAGTCCGCCTCCTAATTTTTTTGTTCCTTTAATGCGATCCTGCGAGGTCGCCAAGGAAACCAATGAAACAAACAAAACAAAAGACATCCGGTGCCGCCGTCGCGATCATGGACGCGGAGGCAATTCGTGGAGCGCTTCGACGAGTTGCGCACGAAATCATTGAGCGGAACCCGCAGCTGACACACGTCGTACTGGCGGGAATTCCGTCGCGCGGCGTGGAAATCGCCCAGCGCATTGCCCGTTTCATTCATGAGATCGAGAAGATCGACGTTGAGACCGGCGTTATCGACGTAGCGATGCATCGGGATGACGTCGGTACGCGCTCTGAATTGCCAATCGTGCGCGAATCGAAACTACCGCTGCCGCTGGAGGAACGCACCATCATTGTTGTGGATGACGTTCTCTACACTGGACGCACCGTCCGTGCTGCCATGGACGCCATCAATTCATTCGGGCGGCCCGCAGGAATTCAGCTTGCAGTGCTGATCGACCGCGGTCATCGCGAGCTGCCCATCCGCCCGGATTACGTCGGAAAGAATTTGCCGACCGCAGGAGGCGAAAAGGTGCAGGTACGGCTCGAGCAAACCGACGGCGAACCTGACGAGGTTCGCTTGGAAAAATCATGAACGCGGACGCTATCCCATGACCACGCACTGGACGCGCAAGGATCTGCTCGGCCTGCGCGAGCTATCGGCAGACGAAATCAATTTTATCCTCGACACCGCTGACGCATTCAAACAAGTCGGCACCCGCGAGATCAAGAAGGTGCCTTCGCTGCGCGGAAAGACATTGGTGAATTTCTTTGTCGAACCGAGCACGCGGACGCGCACCTCTTTTGAGCTGGCCGCGCTTCGGTTGAGCGCGGACGTGATCAATATCTCGGCAACCACTTCCAGCCTGACCAAAGGCGAAACGCTCAAAGATACCGCGCGCAATCTGGAGGCATTGCATGCCGATATTCTCGTGCTGCGTCACGGCTCGGCTGGCGCACCGCAGTTTTTGGCGAATCAGTTGAAGGCGAGCGTGATCAACGCCGGTGATGGCGCACACGAGCATCCCACTCAGGCATTGCTCGACCTTTACACAATCCGCGAAAAGCGACGACAAATTGCTGGACTACACGTGGCAATCGTCGGCGACATTTTGTTTAGCCGCGTGGCGCGCTCGAACATTTTTGGTCTGGTCAAGCTTGGCGCGCGCGTCACGCTGGTTGGTCCGAGCACACTGGTTCCGCGCGAATTTGAGAAACTTGGGGTCGAAGTTTCTCACAAGGTCGATGAGGTGCTGCCAAAAGCAGATGTGGTAAACCTCCTGCGCATTCAGCACGAACGCCAGCGCAGAGAATATTTTCCCGGAATCGGCGAATACATTCGCTTCTTCGGTCTCACCAAAGAACGCGCCAAACTTTTGAAGGCAGATTGCCTGATCATGCATCCCGGTCCCATCAACCGCGGCGTCGAGATCGACAGCGAGGTGGCCGATGGATTACACAGCGTCATTCTCAATCAAGTCACGAACGGCCTGGCTGTGCGCATGGCTGTTCTCTATCTGTGCGGAGGGATCTCGGCGTGAACACAACAATCATCCGAAACGGCCACGTGATCGATCCCGCAAACAAGCGAGATGAAATCGCCGATCTTTACATCGCCAAGGGACGAATCGCAGAGAAGTCAGAGGTCAGAGATCCGAACTCAGATGTCGAGAAAATCGACGCGAAAGGTTTGATCGTTGCACCCGGTTTGATCGACATGCACGTCCACCTGCGCGAGCCCGGGTTTAGCCACAAGGAAACAATTGAATCAGGCGCACGCGCGGCAG
Organism: Verrucomicrobiota bacterium; assembly: GCA_003221195.1. GTDB lineage: Bacteria > Verrucomicrobiota > Verrucomicrobiia > Chthoniobacterales > UBA10450 > Udaeobacter. The sequence continues at coordinate 38,035 of QHQO01000031.1, read as the reverse complement.
CGGCCGGCGGATTCACCACCATTGTTTGCATGCCGAATACGTCGCCTGTCCCGGACAATTCGAGCACGATTGCGTGGATCAAAGATAGCGCGGCCCGGGTTGCGTGCGTGAATGTTTTGCCGGCCGGCGCAATTTCAAAAAATCTCGCAGGTGAGGAACTCGCGCCGATCGGGTCTCTGGCGAAGGCAGGCGTTGTGGCGATCACCGATGACGGTCATTGCATTCAAAATCACGAAATCATGCGGCGCGCAGTCGAATACGCGCGCATGGTTGGCGTGCCTGTGCTCGATCATTGTCAGGATTACAGTTTGGTCGGCAATGGAGTTGTGCATGAGGGTTACTGGAGCACGCTCCTTGGGTTACCCGGCTGGCCAGGGGCCGGCGAGGAAGCGATAGTCATGCGCAACATCTTGCTCGCGGAACTTTGCGATCACCCGATTCATTGCCAGCACCTCACGACAGCCGGGAGTGTACGATTACTTCGCGAAGCGCGGGCGCGCGGAGTAAAAATAAGCGGCGAGATTTGCCCGCATCACATCGCGCTAACCGACGAGGCGATCCAAAATTTCGATACGAACTATAAAATGAATCCGCCATTGCGCTCGCAAACAGACGTCGACGCATTGTTGGACGGCATCGCCGACGGGACCTTGTCGATCCTATGTTCCGATCACGCGCCGCACGCAGAATTCGAGAAGGAAGTTGAGTTCGACGTCGCGCCGTTCGGTATCATTGGATTGGAAACTGAGCTCGGTCTTTTTATCGATCTGCTCGTGCACAAACACGCCAAGATCGATATCGTGCGTTTGATCGAGATGTGCACGATTGAGCCCGCCCGATTGTTGAAGTTGGACGCCGGTACCCTGTCGCCGGGCGCCCGCGCCGATGTCACGCTAATCGATCCGGCTTTGAAGTGGACCGTTAGTGTCGATCAGTTTCAATCGGCCTCTCGCAATTCGCCTTTTAACGGCTGGAAACTGAAAGGTCGCGCAGTGCGAACAATCGTGGGCGGGAAAACCGTTTGGAAGTTGTAGGGCGTTTGACTCCTTCGCTCCCGCTCTCTCGCCCAGATAGGCGATCGTCTATGCCGCTCGCGTCCCCGCGGCTCCATTCTGTGAAACGCCGCCCGAATGGCGTCTGACGCAGACGCCCTATAAAGTTTATGCTTTTACCCCGCGTATCCGCCGTGAATGTAATTTTCCAAGTGTGCGATTGCGGCCTGCTGGCAAGAAATCACGTGCTTGACGAGGTCCCCGATCGAGATCACACCCACGACTTGATCGCCTTCGACCACGGGCAGATGTCGAATGTGTTTGTCGGTCATTAAGCGCAGACATTTCTCCACGGGTTCGCGCGGATGCGTAACGGTCACATTGGTTGACATGATCTCGGAGACCTTGGTTTCCCGGGAACGTTTGCCGCGGAGGAAAATTTTGCGGGTGTAATCGCGCTCGGAAATGATCCCATTCAATCGATCCGCATCCATCACCAACAACGCGCCGACATTTTTTTCGTCCATCATTTCAATCGCTTCTGAAACCAATGCATCAGAGCGAATGGAGAAAATATCTTTGCTTTTCTGACTCAGAATCGCGCCAATCGTCCCGCTCACATCCATATCATCCAGAAAATTTTGCTACCGAAACAACAGCAACCTCAAGATAAGGCAATACTGGCCTGCGACGCAAAACAAATAAAGCACGGCGAATCCGTCCTGTGGGGACCGTCGCCCGCCTGTGAATTCTCCTCGCCTTGGCAAGGGCCTATCGCAACGTGGCCAGATATCTCCGCGGAGCGAGCTTGGGCGGGCGTTTTCCATTAACAATAGCGCCTGCCACTGCAATGTATGGAAGTTCCCGCCGGTCTGCTGCACACCGTAACATCAATCCACCACGGCTCATGTCGCCGCGACCAACGAAGTCAACGGGGAATCGGAGCCGGTCGCCAAAACTCGCCAGCAGAACATTGACATATTTTCCTGTGGCAATGCTGCCGAGAAGGATGATCTCGCTCCGAGGCGGTAGTTTGTTCGCGAGAATACGCGCATCTCGCTCAATCGGCGCTCGATAGCGCGGATCCTCATTGTGAATATCGACCGTAGCGAATTCACGCAGGTCATCGAGACGAATGCGTGTTTCGGCATCGACCAGGCCACGAGTGGGCGTGATTACAAACACACTGGCGATTCCGGGCGCGGGCCGCGCAAAGGCAGTCGCATATGCGATCTTGCCGCGAAAGTAGAGGCCGCTGAGAAAGGTAAACACTTCCGCGATCGGCGCGCCGGCTTTGCAGCGCAATTTTCGCGCGAGTTCGAATTCCGCCCGGTCGCTCAGGATCATCCGCGCTCGTTCACCGGCTGCGTAAGCAGGTGAGAGAAGGAAAATGCGGTGACGAGCCTCATGATTCATTGGGAGCAATTTTCCAATTCATCGGCGATGGGCGCAAGCGCCTCAATTCGCGCTCCACTACCAACGACCGGAACCCTACGCCATGCTCGGATCTTGCTTTTTGACTGCGCAATGGAAATAATGCGGCCATGCGTTTGGCTTGGCCACTCAAATCTCGCGTAAGTGAAGATCGAAACGTAGAAGATAATTGCTTGGGCGATGCCCGACCCGATTTCTTGTGCGTGGGCGCACAGAAAGGTGGAACCTCATGGCTTTATCGGCAGCTTGAACGACATCCTGATTTCTGGATGCCTCCGGTTAAGGAACTCCACTATCTCAATAGTCTAACCAGAACAAAACGATTCCATCCACCCCGCTGCCGAGACGAGCGCGATGTTTCGTTTCTGGAGAGCATGAAAATGCTGAGTGTCCTATCCTACATCGACTTGGAGAAGTACGGGCGGTTGTTCGAACACAAGGGATCGCTTGTCTCTGGTGATATCTCGCCAGCCTATTCCACAGTAAGCGATGAGATCATTCAGCGAGTCGTCAATTCCTTCCCAAATCTAAAAGTGATCTTTCTGGCTCGCGATCCCGTTGAAAGAGCGTGGTCACAATTGTCAATGGGCATTCGTCTCGGAATGATTAGTCCGTTTGACGTGACCAATGCCGACGAAGTGATTCGGAATTTGCTGAATCCCGGGGTGCTCCTGCGCTCACATCCCAGTAAGATCGTCGCCCGGTGGAAACGCTATGTTCATCCAGACCTTTTCCGCGTCTACTTTTTTGACGATCTTGAGGAGAATCCTGCTGAGCTGCGCCGTTCGATCCTCCTGTTTTTAGGCGCCGATCCGAACAAGCCTAGCGGCCGATTGAAGGCGGACGACAATCAGGACGCCAAGAGGGACAAACTTCGGTTTACTGACAAAGTGCGATCCCGTGTAGCTGAGTTCTTTGAGCAGGAGTTGAAAGCCTGCGCCGCAGAACTGGGCGGGCCGGCAAAACAATGGCCGGCACGATATGGTTTTTCAGCAGTCGTTTTTTTATGGGAGCTGGCTGACTATTTTGATATCTTTTTCTGGTGCGATTGGGTCGCCTGAAGTAAGAACGGCGCGCCGCGATCGCCGTACCCGCCATAAACTCCAACAAGGAGATGATGAAAGGTGAGATGGGCCTGGCCATTCAATACTCGCGCTGGTAGCGACATGCATAACCAAGCGAACAGTTTTCCTACTCGCAGACCAGGGCCTGATTTTCTATGTATCGGAGCCCACAAAGCCGGAAGCACCTGGCTTTATCAGCAACTCGATTCGCATCCCGATTTCTGGATGCCTCCTGTAAAGGAGCTCCATTACTTTGATCAGTTAAGCAGGGTTCAACGCCCAGCTGTTCCGCGCTGCAGAGATGAACGCGATCGTCAATTTCTGGAGCGGCTGCAGAGTCTCAGCGCTGAACCGAGCATTAACCTCGTGAATTATGCGCGACTGTTTGAACCCAAAGCATCGCTCCTTTCAGGTGATATTTCGCCAAATTATTCGACGCTGAGTAACAAAGTCATTCGGCAGGTTGTTGGATATTTCCCAAACTTAAACGTGATGTTTCTGGCGCGTGACCCAGTTGAGCGAGTGTGGTCGCACTTGTCCATGGAAGTGCATTACCGTCAGATTGAGCCGTTTGACGTAACCAGCATCGACGAAGTCAATCGGAATTTGTTGCGCCGAGGGATGCTTTTGCGTTCGTACCCGAGCGCCGTCGCAGCGCGATGGAAACGCTATGTCCATCCAGCTCAGTTTCGTGTTTATTTTTTTGACGATCTGCAAAGCAACCCCGCTGAACTACGGCGCTCTATGCTTTGTTTCTTGGGCGCTGACCCAGACAAACCTGGCGGCCGGTTGACGGCGGATTACAACAGCTGGACCGGAATGGAAAAGCTTCCGCTCACGAACAAGGTGCGATCGCATCTGGCCAAGTTCTTTAAGAACGAACTGAAGGGCTGTGCAGCGCGGCTTGGCGGGCCAGCCAGAGATTGGCCGGCACGGTACGGTTTTTAGTGCGGTAGGCCTTGAGTAATAAGTGTTAGGTTCTAAGTGATTGCGCTCGACCGCCACACAAATCGGACGAGGCACCGAAAGCTCTCACCCTCCCGTTAGCCGGGCCTCTGCCAGATCGAGATCACGCTGAATACGCCGCAAGGCGTCGTCGTTGATGACCCGTTCGTTTCGCAAACGGATTATGGTTTGTCTTTCGGCGCGAAGTGCTTTGCGTTGCAAACGCTGATATTGCGGCGTGGCAATTTCGCCGCGGCAATCGTCAGGGTTCTCGGCGCAAAGTTGCAATTGTTCCACGCGTTCGTCGTATTCTGCGCGCAATCGACCCACTGTGTCGGGCGAAAACTTTCCGTTGGCCCGGAGCTCCTCGATCAATTCAATTGCGGCTTTGTTCGCTTCCAGGCGTGCCCGGCGTTCCTCTTCATCTGCCTCTCCGTCATGCGTGATTCCCAGTTTCCGAATCAAGTACGGCAGCGTCAGACCTTGAAGGACGAGCGTCGCTAGGATCACTGAGAAAGCAAAAAACAAAATGTAATCGCGCCCTGGGAATGGGCTGCCGTTACTGAGCGCCAGCGGCAGCGCGAAGGCTGCTGCCAATGAAACCACGCCGCGCATACCCGCCCAACCGACGACGGCAACATCCTGCCATGGTGGAATTTGATAGCGCGCCCGCAATTTGCGGCTGAGCAGACGCGGCAGATATGTCGCCGGGAGTACCCAGGCAAACCGCACTAAAATGACCGTAATGCTGATGACGATCGCGGTGATGAGCGGACCAGCAAGCGATTCGCGATTCAGTGCGCGCAGAAGCCCAGGAAGTTGCAGGCCAATAACGATAAAGACGAAACCGTTCAGAAGGAACACGACCATTTCCCAAAACGCGAATGCTTGCAGACGATAGCGAGGAGTGACGATCAGCGGCGAATGCCAGCCGAGAAAAATTCCGGCGGCGACCGTCGCGAGAACGCCCGAGACGTGGAGACGTTCTGCTGGCAGGTACGCGACGAAGGGCGTCAGCAGAGAGACTGTGATCTGGATCGGTGGATCATCCAGATGCCTTTGCACCCAGCGCATTACCAGCCCAACAAGCAACCCAAATGCAATTCCGCCAGCCGCTACCCAGGCAAAACGAATGGCCGCATCGCCGAGTGAGAAGGTCCCGGTGAGGAGGGCCGCGATCGCAAACTGCAGCGCGACCAGTGCAGTCGCATCATTCACTAGGCTCTCACCCTCAAGGATTGCTTCAATACGATGGGGAACGCCAAGGCGGCGAAGAATTGCTGTGGCAGCGATCGCATCGGGCGGCGAGACAATTGCGCCAAGCGCAAAAGCAGCCGCCCACGGAAGCGTCGGCAAGATCGTATGTGCAATCCACGCGACAGTGACCGTTGTCACCAGCACAAGTCCTATTGCCAAGAGAAGAATCGGCCGCAGATTCCGGCGGAAATCGCGCCACGATGTGAACAACGCAGCCGGATAAAGAAGTGCCGGGAGAATGAAATAGAATACGGTGTCAGGATTGAGTTTCACCTCCGGCAATCGCGGCACGAAACTCAGGGCAAGTCCGCCAATGACGAGTACGATCGGGTACGGCAGCGCAACTTTGCACGCGAGCACAGCGAGAACCGCCACCAAAGCGAACAGAAGGACAATGATCTCAGCTTGGTGCATGATCAGCTGCCAAAGAGATGGAGTAGCCGAGTAACAGGGTGATGGAATTTCACTTCCCCGGCACCCCAATACACCGTCACTCCACTACGACTTGCTTTGCCCGCGCGCGATTCGCCTGAAGTTCCGCGAGATGTTTTTCCGACCATCGGCAAAGCGCATGCAACGGCTCAATCAAAGTCCGGCCCAATCTCGTGAGAGAGTACTCCACCTTCGGAGGCACAACGGGATGAACGGTGCGCTGTACCAAGCCATCGCGTTCGAGGCTTCGGAGCGTCTGGGTCAGCATTTTTTGCGAAATGCCCCCGATCTCGCGCTGTAGCGCGGCATAACGCATGGTTCCGCGCGCCAGAATCTGGATAATGAGAGCGGTCCATTTGTCAGCAATTCGATCGAGCACGAGCCGGGAAGGACACTGCGCGTCCAGAACGGAAGGGGCGGAGGCCACTTTTCGCACGCCCCTGTCTAAAACAATTCCCGTTGACGCGCAAGCAGAGAGTAACATTCCTGAAGGTATGTATAGGCTGAAGACATATGTAGTTGACTGTCGGTTTGAGCATCCGAAATTTACACTATGACAATTGTATCTCCTACGAAGGAAACGCTGTCCCGACGGATTTTCTCTTAAACGAGATGGGCTCTGGTGCTCCATCGGCGACGAGCAAGGACGTCGACACTCCCACCGCTGGCCAGGACGATTCCGTACTGCTTGATGCATATTCGCGTACCGTGGTCAGTGCGGCCGCGCGTGTCGCCCCGGCCGTGGTAAACATTGACGTCAAACAACGCGTCAACGTCCAGCGCGGAACCCGCGAACTGAGCGGCAATGGGTCGGGTTTCATCATCACCCCTGACGGATTCATTCTGACTAATAGCCACGTCGTTCATGCGGCGAATTCTATCACGGTAAATCTGCCGGATGGACGCGAATATCCAGCCCAAGTGACGGGCGACGATCCGGACACGGATCTCGCTGTGATTCGAATCGATGCGCCGCAACTTATTCATGTCCGCCTGGCCGACTCGGAGAATTTGCGCGTAGGTCAACTCGTGATAGCGATTGGAAATCCTCTCGGCTTTCAAGCGAGCGTCACTGCAGGCGTGATCAGCGCGCTCGGTCGGTCGATGCACGCGCAATCAGGTCGTTTGATTGATAATATTGTTCAAACCGATGCCGCATTGAATCCGGGCAACTCCGGTGGACCATTGGTTAATTCGGCCGGCGAGGTCGTAGGCGTAAACACGGCAATGATTCGGCCAGCGCAAGGCATTTGTTTCGCGATCGCAAGTAACACCGCCAGGTTGGTTGCTGGTTGGTTAATCCGCGACGGACGAATCCGGCGCGGTTACATCGGTGTGGCCGGGCAAAATGTGCCGATTCACCGGCGGATCATTCGTTTCTACAGGTTGCCTCTTGAGACGGGTGTGCTCGTCGTTTCGATTGAAAAGAACAGTCCTGCCGAACGCGCTGGATTGCGCGAGGGCGATTTGATGGTGGCATTCAATGGCCAGCCGATCGGAAGCGTGCACGATTTGCATAAGATATTGGTAGGCGAACAAATTGGCGTAAGCGCCAGCCTCACAGTGATCCGGCATACCGAGAAACTGGAGTTGTCGATCCTGCCTGCTGAATCGCGCTCAGAGTGATCCTCAGCGCGCAAACCGTAGAAGTCCGCCTAAGACGGATGCCATCTGAGATTTCGAACACTTTGCAGGCGATGCGGCTGCCTCTACAGTCAAACGAATTTGCGATGAAGATTCTGGTTATTGGTGGTGGCGGCCGTGAACATGCGCTTGCATGGAAATTGGCGCGATCTCCGGATGCCGAACGCATTTTTTGTGCGCCGGGCAACGCGGGAACCGCTGAAATTGCCGAAAATGTCTCCATCTCAACCAGTGATCTGGAAACGCTCGTTCGCTTCGCTAAAGAAAATCGCATCGACCTGACCGTGGTCGGTCCGGACGATCCTCTTGCCGCAGGAATTGTCGATCTTTTTACTGCTGAAAAATTGCGCGCGTTTGGTCCGACGAAGTCGGCGGCGCGCATTGAGGCGTCCAAAATTTTTGCGAAAGAGCTGATGCGTTCTCAGAAAATCCCTACAGCCGAGGCCAGGACGTTTTCCGACAGTAGCGAAGCGCTGCATTACTGCGAACAACTGGAATTTCCAGTGGTGATCAAAGCAGACGGCCTTGCTCTGGGAAAGGGAGTAATCGTTGCCGCTGATCGTGTGGCGGCGAGATCCGCCATCGACGAGATGATGAATCAGGGCCGCTTTGGCGACGCAGGTCGACGTGTCGTGATCGAGGACTTTTTGCGCGGAACAGAATGTTCGCTGCATGCCCTGGTGGACGGAAGTAATTATCGTTTGTTGGAATCGGCGCGCGATCACAAGCGTGCGCTGGAGGGCGACCAGGGCCCGAACACTGGCGGGATGGGCGCGTTCAGTCCTGCCAACAATTGGACTAAGAAACTGCAATCGAAATTCGAGACGGAAATCATGCAGCCACTGCTACGCGGTCTCCTGCAAGAGGGAATAACATTTCGTGGACTGCTTTATCCGGGCTTGATAATTACGAGCGAGGGAGGGCGCGTGCTGGAGTTCAATTGCCGTTTCGGCGACCCGGAGACACAGGCACTCCTGCCCCGGATGAAATCCGATCTCGTACCGCTGTTGGAAGCGACGATCGATGGAAATCTCAGCAAGTGTACGATTGAATGGGATACGCGTGCTGCCGTTACGGTCGTGCTCGCCTCTGGCGGTTACCCTGGTAAATACGAAACTGGAAAAACGATTTCAGGTCTCAACGACGCGGCAAAGCTCGAAGATGTTCAGATTTTTCACGCCGGAACAAAACGCGCCGACGACGAAGTTAAGACCGCTGGCGGTCGGATTCTCGCGGTCACAGCCCTTGGATCAACGCTCGAAGCCGCACGCGCACGCGCGTATGACGCTGTCTCCCGCATTCATTTCGAGAACTGCCACTACCGACGCGACATTGCCCTGAGTGTGACCAATTGAGAGAACGCCAAAGTCGATGTTCGATTTCGAATTTTCGCGCAATTAGAAAATGCGCTATAGGTCGGCATCTGTTTCAAATGTGTCAATTAACGTCGTCATTCTTTATTAGCTTCTTCGTGGCGATAGCTGCGCTGGCGCAAACTCCGTCGCCGGCTGTAATGTCTCCAAGCAGGCCCGCCGCTTCGGCAAGACCATCCGCGCTCTCATCGCCCTCGCCCTCGTCCAGCCCGACAACAGAAGATCTGGTCAATTCATTAGGCCAGGCTGACCTGCAGGCAGTCGTCACCCTATTAAAAGCGAATTTCACAGATCCGGATGCAATTACCGATACTGAGTTGAATCGGGCGACTGTTGAGGGCCTCATAGTGCGGCTGCCGCGCGGTGTGATGCTTTTGCCCGCCAAGGAGAACGCCCCGGCGGAAGGGCCTAGCATCTTTTACAGCGAGGTTATCGGAGGCCACATCGGTTACGTGCGCGCCGGTTCATTAAACGCCGCTAACCTTCAGGCGTTGGACAAGAGCCTGAGCAACTTCGTCGCGAAAAACGTGAACGAGATCATTGTGGATCTTCGCGCCAGCCAGGTAGCCGCTGATTTGTCGCTGGCTGCCGAGTTTGCAAAGCGGTTTTGTCCCAAAGGCAAAACTCTTTTTACCTTGCGCAAGCCGACGGGACGTCAAGACCGCGTCTTCAGTTCCGATCGTGATCCGGCGTTTCGCGGCCTGGTCATGGTACTCACTGACGGCGACACAGTTGGTGCGGCTGAGGCGATCGCTGCTGCACTGAGATATTACGACAAGGCGCTGGTCATCGGGCAAACGACTGCCGGTCGCGCAGCCGAATACTCCGATTTGTTACTGCCGAGCGGCAAAATTCTACGCGTTGCTGTCGCAGAAATGGTTTCCCCCGACGGTCGTCCACTGTTTCCGGAAGGGATAAAACCAGATTTGCCTGTTGAAATGTCGATGGCAGATAAGCAGCAGATTTTCCAACTGAGCGGCGAAAAAGGAATGGGGCCGTTTGTTTATGAAGGTGGCCGGCCGCACATGAACGAGGCAGCGCTGTTAGCCGGGACCAATCCCGAGGTTGAAGCAGCGGAGGCGGCGCAGCAACGCCGCGGCCGCGCGCCGGAGAAGCCGCCAGCATACGATCCGGTGTTACAGCGCGCTTTGGATGTGGTTACTTCGCTCGAAGTTTATCAAAAACGATAGCGGAATGCGCCTTCGACGACCTGGTTGTCCGTTGGTTTTTTGTCATGATTGGCGAGCCATATTCTCGCCCGGCGAACTGTCGTTATACTTAGTTGAGAGATTCTTCGATTTCGCCCAGAATGGCAAAAAGTGACACCGCTCGAAGAACGCATCGGCTACAAATTTCGGAATTCACTTTTGCTGGCGGAGGCACTCACGCATCCGAGCCTCGGCCATGAGGCGCAACGTTATCATTTTGATTATCAGCGTTTGGAATTTCTGGGCGACGCTGTTCTCCAGCTTGTTATCACCGAGCATCTGTTTCGCCATTTTCGAACCGAAGCCGAAGGTCAGCTAACGAAACTCCGTTCGCGGCTGGTCTCTCGTGAAGCGTTGCGGGCGCATGCTGCGACGCTCGACTTGGGACGTTACATCTTGATGGGGCGCGGTGAAGAAAGCAGTGGCGGCCGGGAACGCACGTCCACATTGGCGGATGCGTTTGAATCGCTCATCGGTGCCATTTACCTCGACGGCGGCCTCGAAGCCGCGAAAGATTTCATTTTGACGCAAACTCGTGGTGATCTCGAACAGCTGGCGGAAACACCAGTGGACATCAATCCCAAGGGCCAGCTTCAGGAGTTACTACAAAGCATCTCGCCTCGCAGTCCCGTCTATGAATTGGTTTCGCAAAGTGGGCCTGAGCATGAAAAGATGTTTGTCTCACAGGTTGTTTGGGAGGGAATTGTCCTTGGCCAAGGCAGCGGCCGCAGCAAGAAACAGGCGGAAACTGTGGCTGCACTTGAGGCGATGCAGTTAAAGCGTTGGGAGACGAAACCGTAGTAAGGTTCGCAGGTGCAACCATCGATCTCGCTACCAGTGCCTAAGCGCTTGTACGGTGCCGCAAGAGCGCGGCGTCCATCGGAAATGTCGCGTGATTGCGTCGGTCACGAATTTCTTGGCCTGTCTGACAGCGTCTTCGAGAGACAGGCCTTTGGCAAGGCCGGCGGTGATCGCTGCCGAATAGGTGCAGCCGGTACCATGAGTCGCGATACCGCGGACGAATGGCGCTGAAAATTCGATAACTTTCCCATTGGCGAACAGAAGATCGACAGCGCGGCTGCCCGCCAGATGACCGCCTTTGAGAAGAATCGCAGTTCCGAATCTCTTCTCCAACTTTTTCCCGGCACGATGCATCGATCGCCGATCTCTAATTCTCGTTCCAAGTAAGCGCTGTGCTTCACCGAGATTTGGCGTAATTAAGGTCGCGAGCGCGAACAATTCCTTCTCATAAGTCTCGATAGCCGCGGGTTCAAGCAGAGGATCCCCGCTCGTCGCGACAAACACTGGATCGATCACGAGCGGAATCGGTGACCCACATATCTTGTCTATGCCTCGTAACGACTTCGCGACGGCGGAAACGATTTCAGCAGAGCAAAGCAGACCGGTCTTGATCGCAGTGATCGGAAAATTTTTTGCGAGCACTTCGATTTGCTCACGAACAATTCTCGCGCTGGCCGGCTCAATCTGCGAAACTTTCCCGGGAATCTCAGCGACAGTGCAGGTGACTGCGGTCAATCCATAGATACCGAGTGCTGAAAATGTTTTGAGGTCCGCCTGGATACCGGCGCCTGCGCTGCTATCGGAGCCTGCGACGCTCAATGCAACCGGAACTGTAGCGACGCTCTGTGAGCGCCGACTGCCTTGCTTGCCCATGAGACTCGGCGGTATAAGCCGCCGCAACAGGATTACGTTCCGTCGTTCCCTATTGCTTCGACTGGGCAGCCTTCCATTGCTTCCTTGCAAAGTCCTTCTTCTTCTGGCGTCTCCGGTTGTTTGTAGACATAGGAATGGCCGCCGTCATCGTTCCGTTTGAAATTGGCCGGCGCGGTTTCGCGGCACAAGTCGCAATCGATACACTGATCATCGACATAGAATTTGCCCGATACGTTTTCGGCGTATTTGTTCGCGACATCGGCCATGGCTTTTTCCGTAAAAATGAAGTGGAACGTTAGAAACAAACGCTCCCAGCGCAAAGTAATTTGCGCCTGAACGTGATTGCACGCAACCGCCACTTGCTGTCGGCACGTTTAAGTCGTTAAAGCCTTGAAGCTGAAAGCCCATCATCGAAACAGCGCTCGATTCATGTAGCCAGTAATGACTTACTGATTTAGCGATTTAACCGGTCAACGCTTCAACCATCTTGCCCTAATGCGAAGGAACACCACTAAGAGCCTGCGAGCGTTTGCGATCGAACTGGCGGTTTATTCGATTCTCGTCGTTATCTACTTCTTCCTGGTTCTTCATCTTCTGGGCGGCTGGCTGTTCTATCTTGAAGCGCAGCATCGCTACATTTATGCGGCGGTCGCGCTTTTGCTTATCGCCGGTCAGGCGGTCGCACTGGACACGGTAACGACCCTCTTGTTTCGCTTCCTGCGGGGCCGTTGGAGATAGCTGATGTTTTTCCCGATCTCCAACGCGGATATCAATCCGATTTATCTGGTCGTCGTCGGCTTTATCATTGGAATTTTGGGTGGGTTCTTCGGAGTCGGCGGAAGTTTCATTGCCGGCCCCGCGTTGCGCCTGATGGGAGTAAATTGGAATTACGCGGTTGGGACAGACTTGGCGCATATCGTCGGCAAATCAATCGTAGCAGCAAGACAGCACCGCACGCTGGGCAATGTCGATCTGAAACTAGGACTGATCATGGCGTTGGGAACAATCGCCGGCGCCGAAGCCGGCGCGCAATTGATTCAGGCGCTAAAACGCGCGGGAAACGTGAACACGGTTGTCAGCTTCGTCGCGATCGTCGTCTATTTCGGCATCGCGGTGTTCATGCTGTGGGAGAGCGGAACAACCCTGTGGTCGGGCAAAAAATCATCGCAGCACCGCACAGTGAAAGACAAGGCGTCAAAGCAAGACCATTCCGTATTCGGGCCTGTCACGCAGATGATTCAACGTCTGAGGATTTGGCCGATGATCTCTCTGCCCACTTCAGGCATACGGGCGATTTCTCTCTGGACCATACTTCTGGTTGCCTTCATCGGGGGCATCTTCAGCGGTTTCCTCGGCGGCGGCGCAGGTTACATTCGAATGCCGTCAATGGTTTACGTGCTCGGGATTCCCACGCATCTGGCAGTCGGAACAGATCTTTTTGAGATCGTGATTTCAGCCAGCTATGGAACGATTACCCACGCGATCAAAGGCAACGTGGATATTCTAATCGCGCTGGTTATGCACACAGGCGCAGTTATCGGCGCGCAGATTGGAGTGGTCGCTACACAATATTTCGCGGGACCGAAAATTCGGCTCGCCTTTGTTCCATTGCCATTGATCGGCGTGGCCATTGTAGTTTACACGCTCATCACTGGCCAAAAAGTTTAGCGATGAAAATTCTGATTTGCAGCGATGGTATGCCGGCCTCCGAAAATGCGATCGAACTGGCAACCTTACTAGCCCGTCCCTTAAAAGCTGAAGTCACTCTTCTCGGCATCGCCGAAAAGTCGAGCGATGAGCGCCCGCTGCGCGAAACGCTTGAAAGACAGGCGCAATCCCTCCGGACACAGAGTGCGCGGCCGGATATCGTCGTGAGCGCGGGCGATCCTGTGCGCCAGATTCTCGATCAAACATCAAAGAACGGCTACGATCTCGTTCTCGTTGGCGCGCGATGGATCGGCGCAACCGGGCATTACTGGCGCTCGGAAAGAACATACGAAGTGATCAAGGCGATTCAGCCGGCAGTACTGGTGGCAATCGGGGAACGGAAACAGTTGAAACGTTTTCTGGTTTGCACGGGCGGAAAAGAATTCATCGAACACGCGGTGCAATTCACCGGCAAGATTGCGGCCGCTCTCGGCGCGTCGGTCACGCTTCTACATGTAATGGCCGAGCCACCTGCCATCTATCTCAATCTTGTACAGTTAGAAGAAAACGTTGATCGGTTGCTACAATCCAAGTCGGAGCTCGGGACAAATTTGCGCCGGCAAAAAAGAGACCTCGAACACCTTGCGGTGCCGGCCGAAGTGCGCCTTCGGCATGGCATTGTAATCGATCAAGTTTTCGAGGAAGTACGCGCAGGCGATTACGATTTGATCGTGACCGGCACCTCGCAGGCGCGCGGCCTGCTTGGTCATTACATCATGGGCGATCTGACCCGCAGCATTTTAAACCGCGCGAGTTGTCCCGTACTCGTTGCACGCGCTGGCAGGCCAAAAGCAACCAGAACTCTCTGGAAAGCAATTAAAGGATTATTTAGCAGCGGGTAACATTTAGGCGGAGACCGCAGCTTCCTCCTACCGACCAAAACACTTGGCACAGTTGTCTGTGTCCTTGTTATCCGAAGCATTTAGTGGATACACCCGATCAACCAACTTTGCGCAGCGCGCGGGTGCGCCGTTGGCTCGCGCATCTTTGGCGTGAATGGACAATCGAAAGCTGGCGCCCGATCGCTCCCGCTTTCACAAAACCCGAGCCCCTGAAGTGGAATGATACCCAGGCAACGGCAGGCTGGATCGGCCATGCCACAGTGCTCGTCAATTTCTTCGGCATCAACATTCTCACCGACCCGGTGCTTTTTCCACGCATCGGGATTCGATTGGCGGGATTTACCATTGGTCCGAAGCGATTAACTGCACCGGCGCTCCAATTTCACGAACTGCCTCGCATTGACCTCATTCTTCTATCCCATGCGCACTTCGATCATTTCGATTTGCGAACGCTCCACCGCTTTAACAAAGACACCAGCGTAATCACTGCTTCGAACACGGCAGACTTGCTAAGATGGACACGTCTCCGAGCCATCACCGAGCTTCGCTGGGGTGAAACGAAAATGATTAAGACTGGCAGCCGTACGGCTGGCGATATTTTCATCAGCGCCTTTGAAGTGAAACACTGGGGCGCGCGAATGCAGCGCGACACCCATCGCGGTTACAATGGCTATCTTATGGAGCGAAACGGACGGCGCATCTTGTTCGCTGGGGACACCGCGTTCACGGACACTTTTGCCAAGCTTCGCAAGTACGGGCCCATCGATCTCGCGATCATATCGATCGCAGCTTACAACCCATGGATCCGGAACCATTGCACGCCGGAGCAGGCGATCGAGATGGCCAACGCCGCCGGCGCGCAATTCATAATGCCGGTGCATCATCAAACGTTCCGGCTCAGTTTCGAGCCATTGCGAGAACCAATCGAACGCTTCCAGGCCGCCCTTCGCAACGCTCCTGAACGCGTCGCACTCCGCGAAATTGGTGAGACTTTCATAATGCCATGATCCTTTGATGGTAGGACGCGACCGCCGGACGCGCTGGAAGGAACGCGAATTAATTTCGATCATGAGCACGAGCATTAGGGTGAGCCCGTCGCAGGTTCTGTTGCCAGGGCCTTGGCACGATGCAATCTTTGCACTTCTCGTGCCGACGTAGCTCAGCTGGTAGAGCAGCGGTTTCGTAAACCGCAGGTCACGGGTTCGAATCCCGTCGTCGGCTCCAGCCTTCGCTCGCAACAACGTGGAGAGCGAAAGCTGTCATGCCGTAGCCTCGGCGGAGGCCGATCGTTTGGTCCCAAGTAATTTTTTGTTGCGAGCTACGGCTTGGCAGGCACTCGATAGCGAATCGTTAGAATCCGACGATTGAACGTTCGCGCCTGGCGCCGCCGGCTTGCCGAAGGCGGGTTGAGCGTTAATCGTTTGGCATTTTAGAATGACAGACTCATTTTCCAATTCTGTATCAATCATTGTTCCAACGTTGAACGAGGAAGAAAATATCGTGCCGTTGGTTTCGGAAATTACCGCGTGCGCTGTTCCTTTTCGGGAAATTTTGTTCGTCGACGATCATTCTAGTGACGCAACTCGCGATAAGATTCGTGCTCTCGCGGGAAGCCGGCCGATCCGCTTAATCGAACAGGATGGCGCAGGCCCTGGATTAGCGGGCGCCATTATGTCAGGCGCGCAAGCGGCACAAGGAGAAATTCTGCTTGTGATGGACGCCGACCTGAGTCATCCGGCTGATCGGATCAAAGATTTGGTGGCGCCGCTGTTCGCCGATACCGCAGATCTTGTGGTCGGAAGCCGCTATGTGAAGGGCGGGGCGACACCCGGCTGGCCAGTATGGCGGCGCGTTGTTTCGCGAACAGGTGCGTTGCTTGCCTATCCGCTCACTGGCTTGCACGATTCCATGTGCGGCTTCTTCGCAATCGGCCGTTCTCGGCTGCTCGAACTCGCGCCACAAACCAGCGGTTTCAAAATTGTTTTCGAGACAATGGTGCGCGCCCGCGGAACGCTGCGCGTACGCGAAATTCCCATTGTCTTTCGTGAACGCGTACACGGGAAATCGAAAATGTCGTTGGGTGTTGCACTCGGATTTTTTCTCCGCTGGTTGCGCGCGATTTTCGAGCATCTCATCCACGGCATGCCGCCGCGCGAGCGAAGCGCAAACCTGGCCGAGGCAGCGGACGCTTTACATCCAGAGGCTCCAGGAGAGTAGCGCGGATGCATCACGCCAAACGCGGCTCGAGCTGTCGCCCAACACCACGACGATCACGTCCTTACCGGGACGCGTGCCGCTGGCAATCAAACATTTGCCTGCGGCATCGGTATAACCAGTCTTCATCCCGTTGCAGTAAGGCAATCGTCTGAGCAGCTTGTTCGTATTCTCAAGCTCGCGTGTGCGACCGTTGGCGAAGCGAAAAACAAGCTGCGGAAGACAAACGATCGACCGGATTGTCGGATTCGCATAGGCGACGCGCGCTATGAGCGCCAGGTCACGCGCGGTGGAATACTGTCCGGGAACCGGCAGACCATTTGGATTCACAAAGTGCGAATGCACAGCTCCGAGTTGTTGGGCGCGTCTGTTCATGACCCCCGCAAACGCTTCGATACTGCCGGCATTATCCCGGGCCAGACATCGTGCGACGTCGTTAGGGCTTTTTACCAGCAACGCGCGCAGAAGATCGATTCGCTGATAAGTGTCGCCCGCCTTAATATTCAACTTCACCGGTTCGGCCATTGTATCTGTTGGTTGCACTGTGACCTGTCGATCAAGAAAACCGGTCTCCGCCACAATGAGCGCCGTAAGTAATTTTTGCGTGCTCGCCGGGGCCCTGAACTGATCCGCATTTTTTTCGTACAGTATTTTGCCGGTATTCGCATCCACGACAATCACTGAAGCTGCGCTGGTCTTTGGTATTCCCTCGGGAGTGTACTCGGTCGGCGCAGGGATTGTTTCTGGTGTTTCTTTCGCCTTTGCGTGCGTCCGGTGCGAGCGGGCGTGAGTCGATTTCGAGGTCTTTGCTTTGCGAGTTGGAGTAGATTCAGCATCAGTATCCTCATCGGCTTTCGCAGTAACGGCCTTTGCCTTGCGGACCGACCCGGAGACCCCGCTGGGGCGTACGGCCTCGGAGTCAGTGGCATCCTGGCTCCATACGCTAGGAACTGATGACAGGACGACAACGCAAAGGAAGCAGAGCCAATTGCGCGACAATTTCATGGGTCGGAAATTACCGATAAAAGCTTTAGTCGCGCAAGCGTTGTCGCAGCCAGTTCCTCTCTCGCGTTGTGACGAAGCCTTCCTGATGAGCGCGCATTCCTTCTGTCATCCTGAGCGAAGCGAAGGACCTCTCAAAGTTTTTGCGTCCCACGGTGCTTTGTGTGACTGCTGCTTCGATTTTGAGGTTCCTCGCTCCGCTCGGAATGACAATACGACTTATGATTTCTTTCCGCGTTCGATCAATTCGATCTCGTAGCCTTCCGGCGCGTCGATGAACGCGATTTTACCGTTGCCACTTGAATGCGGTCCGTCCGATAGCGGATGGCCTTTTGCGGCCGCATGTTTCGCGAACTTTTCCAAATCGTCCACTTCAAAAGCGAGGTGCGTAAGATCGGGGCCGACCACTACCGGCCCGCTCTCATCAAATTTACAAATCTCAATCTCCTGGTCACTCTCGGGTGCTTTCAAAAACACAAGTTGCGATCCGCGACCGGAAGTGTGACGGCGAAGCTCCTTGAGTCCCAGCACATCCTTGTAGAAAGAAACCGTTTTCTCTAAGTCGTGGACGCGATAGCGCGTGTGCAACAATTTCTTGACCATGGCTTATCTTAGTGTTCCGGCGCATGGATTCAAACCCTCGCTCTGGACAAAGCCGTTAAAACGGCTTGATTGCGCTCCACGCGAAATGCACCGGGCTTAAAGCCACGGTGTTAATGAGAGTCCAGGAGTTACTGTATTTTAATGCACGCTCCGAACGAGACCTCATCCGTGTGATCCGCGTAATCCGCGGTTGTCTGCATATGAAAAAAATTGGAATTCTTTTTGGCCAGGAACACAGCTTTCCGCCGGCGTTTGTCGAGCGGGTGAATCAGAAAACCGGCGGCAAAGAAATCGTCGCCGAATTTGTCAGGATCGACAAGGTGATCCAGGGCGAGCCATGTGGCTACGACGTGGTGATCGATCGTATCTCGCAGGACGTGCCGTTCTATAGGGCGTGGCTCAAGAACGCAGCCCTCACCGGAACAGCGGTCGTAAATAATCCTTTCTGGTGGAGCGCCGATGAAAAATTCTTCAACAACGCGCTCGCCACCAAGATTGGCGTCGCCGTTCCGCGGACGGTATTGCTTCCATCGAACCAGCCGCCGACGGACACGAACGACAAATCGTTTCGTAATCTCCAGTATCCATTGAATTGGGAAGCGATTTTCGATTACGTCGGCTGGCCCGCATTCTTCAAACCGTTCGCAGGGGGCGGTTGGAAGAACGTCTATCGCTTGCATAACCCGGAAGAATTTTATCGCGCCTACAGCGAGACTGGCCAATTGGTGATGATGTTGCAGGAGGAAGTGAAGTTCGACATGTATTTCCGCTGCTATTCAATTGATCAACGGCAAGTGCGGATAATGCCGTACGAGCCGCGGCATCCTTACCATTTGCGGTATCAAACCGAATGGCAGGCACCGAAAGATATTCTCCAAAGAGTCGAGCGGGATGTGCTGACGCTGAATCAGTTTCTCGGTTACGACTTGAACACGGTCGAGTTTGCGATTCGCGACGGTGTGCCGGTCGCCATTGATTTTTGCAATCCCGCGCCGGATGCGGAAGCAGCCAACGTCGGTCAGGCAAATTTCGAATGGGTCGTCGAAGCTGTGTCGGAAATGGCCATCCGTAAAGCGCGCGAACACAAATCCGGGCGTGATAATTTGAGCTGGGGCAAATTTCTGCAGGCGGCAGTGAGAAAGAGTTCGTTAGGCGAACTGGCGTAAGATCAACAAACAAGTTCGCGTGTCATCCCGAGTCGCGAAGGCGACCAGGAACCCCACACAGGCGAGTTGATCACACAGGCGAGTTGATCACACACGTGAACTGGTGTGCTCCACGACGTCATGTGAGATCCCTCGTTCTGCTCGGGATGACATTAGGGCGTTTTTGAGGGAGATTTGCGCCCCGCCATGGCGAAGAAAAACCACACGTTCACCCTCGGTATCGAAGAGGAATTCGCCATTATCGATCCGGAGACACGCGAGCTTCGGTCGCACATCCAGGAAATCCTCGAGGGCGGGAAAGTTACCCTGAAAGAGCAAATCAAGCCGGAGATGCACCAATCGGTCGTTGAGTTAGGCACTGAAATTTGCCAGTCGATTGTCGATGCGCGTGCCCACGTGATCGAACTGCGCAGCAGACTCGCGGAACTGGCAGGTCGCAGCGGACTGCAGATCGCCTCGGTGGGCACGCATCCGTTTTCGCACTGGCGCGATCAACTTATTACTCAAGGCGAGCGCTATCAGGAGATTGTCAAGGACATGCAGCAGCTCGCACGCGCCAATCTCATCTTCGGTTTGCACGTGCACGTCGGCATTCCGGATCGGCAAAGCGCGATTCACGTCATGAATCAAGCGCGCTATTTTCTCCCTCACATTTACGCGCTCTCGGCCAACTCGCCGTTCTGGGTCGGCCAGGACACCGGCCTGAAAGGTTATCGACTCAAAGTGTTCGAGCGTTTTCCGCGCACTGGGATTCCAGACGCATTCGAAAGTCTTTCCGAGTACGAAGATTACTGCAAGCTCCTGGTCAAAACCGGCTGCGTCGATAACGCGAAAAAAATCTGGTGGGACATTCGACTCCATCCATTTTTCGAGACGCTCGAAGTTCGCGTGTGCGATGCGCAATCGCGCGTAGACGACACGCTCGCGATAGCCGCATTGATTCAGGCGGTGATCTCAAAACTGTACAAGTTGCTCCGCCAGAACATTAGCTTCCGCGTTTATCGCCGCCGGTTATTGGATGAGAATCGCTGGCGCGCCTCGCGCTACGGCATCGACGGCAAACTAATCGATTTCGGCAGGGAAACGGAAGTGGAGGCGCGCAGTTTGTTAAATGAATTGCTCGAGTTTGTCTCGACCGAGGTAAATGAGCTCGACACTCAAAAGGAGATGGCGCATATCGAGCGGATCATGCGCGAAGGTACGGGTGCGGATCGCCAACTTATGGTGTGGGAACGCACTCAGGACATGAAAGCCGTCGTCGATCATATCGTCGCGGAAACGTACGAAGGTTTAAGCGTCTCATAAGATCGACAACGATTCGAGCATTGGCGTCAGTTGCGCCAATTTTCGAACGTTATCATCCCGGGCTTTATCGGCGTGGAAAAAAAATGAGTGGAACCTGAGGGCCTCAGTGGCCAATCGCGGTGACGAGGTCCTCCACGTTTTTCTCGTTGATTCGACCGATCGTTCCGATCCGGAAGCAGTCGGCTTGGTTCAACTTGCCGGGATAGATGACAAAACCGCGCGCACGGAGACGATGATAGAACTCTTCAAATTTGAAGTTAGGATCGTCCGGATACCGAAACGCGGTAATGATGTTGCTCTGGCGCTCTGCGGGCAAGTACTCGGCGAAACCGAGCCTGCGCATTCCCGCTCGCAATGTCTCGTGATTAGCGCGGTAGCGGGCGGCACGAGCAGAGACGCCACCTTCTTCACGGAGTTCTTCCAGCGCTCTGGCAAAGGCGAGGAGCGCGTGCGTGGGCGGCGTGAAGCGGAATTGGCCATTCCCTTCAAGACCTTCCCATTGTGCGAGCAGATCGAGACTGACGCTGCGCGCACGGCCTTTGGTTGCTTCGAGCGCTTCGCGTCGCACCAGCACGAAGGAGAAGCCGGGAATGCCTTCGAGGCATTTGTTAGGGGAGGAAATTAGATAATCGATTTCCAGTTTGCTCAAATCGAGGGGCACACCGCCGAAACTGCTCATCGCGTCCACAATGAATTCGCGATCACCGGCTTTTACTATTCGCGCAATCTCGTCGATCGGGTTCAAAATGCCTGTGGTGGTTTCGCAATGCACCATTGCCACATGAGTGGTGGCCGGTTCTGCTTCGATGAGACGTTGCACTGCCGCGGGCTGCGGCGATTCATTCTCCGGCCAGCGGGCCAGCCTGGTCGAAATTCCCAATCGCTCCGCGATCGTAGCCATGCGCTCGCCATAAACACCGTTTGCCAGCACCACGAATCTCCCTTCCGACGGTATTACTGATGAAATGACCGACTCGAGCCCGAATGTCCCACTTCCCTGCATGAGCACGGCTTCGTAACCCTGTTCGCGCGAGACACCCGCGATGCGAAGCAATTCCGAGCGAATGCCTCCGACCAGTTCGATGAAGTCGGCGTCGCGCGAACCAACGTCACGCTGCATCGCGGCTTTCACGGTCGCGCTCGTGGTGAGCGGTCCCGGGGTGAAGAGAAGCGGATCTTTCATTTCGCCGTCGAGCTAAGGAATTGTGAAAAGCGTTCTTTTACTTCGTGCGGTTGCACGGTTGGACGACCAAGCTTCCCAGGCGAGCTCGGTTGTATCTTCACATGCAACAAGGAAGGTCCGGTTCGGTGACGTAGCAGACGGACGGCCTCGCGAATCTCGTTCGGGCGATCCTCCGCAAAAGCTGAATGGTAATTAGCCGCTGCGGCGATAGCCGCGAACCGGACAATCCCAGATGCCGTTTGCTGGCCTCCCGTTGAATCGTGCGCTTCGTTATCGAGAACGATGTGAAGAAGATTCGGCGGTTGATACCAGCCAATCGTGGCGAACACGCCGAGCTTCATCAAAGCAGCGCCATCTCCATCGATGACGACGACTGGTTGCCTAGGGAGCGCGTGTGCCACACCGAAACCAATCGCCGACGCAGTGCCCATTCCGCCAACGACGTAGAGGTGGTTGGCGCGATCCGAGATTGTGAAGAGTTCGCGGCCGGTCTTGCCAGTCGAAGCAATGATCGCTTCGTCCCCGGCGAGAGCATCGAGAATAAGTTCGATTGCAGCTGTCCGCGTGAGTCGCTCATTCTCCTTTGCTGAGAGGTTTTCTTGCAAATCGGTCTTGATCGACTCGGACTCGAGGCGACCCGGCACAGCGTGCGGGGCGACAGAGCCTTTTTGCATAACCAAAGCAAACGGCCGCTTTCGTTGCTCCATGCTCGCCTCGGCCTGCGCCATTGTTTGGGCAATATCCGCTTCGCTGCGAGGAAAAGGCAGACACGGTATTTCCAGGGTCTCGAGCAAACGGTGCAAAATCCTTCCCATCTGTTCATGTTGGGGTTCGTCCTTTACTTCGGGTTGGCCGCGCCATGTAACGACCAGCAGCGTCGGGACACGAAACGGGTAGTTGAGCGAGGTGAGAGGGTTCACCATGTTACCGAGGCCGGAGTTTTGGCACATGGTCACCGTTTTCCGCCCGGCCAGAAACGCTCCGAAGGTAATCCCAATTGCCTCGCCTTCGCTCGTGGCGCCGATGTAATCCAACGCGGGATCACCGCTCACGTAGTTGATCAGAGAGGTCAAAAAGGAACAAGGCACCCCGGCATATTGTGAATAACCAAGACCACGCAGTTGATCGACGAACGAGCAAGCGCTGATCATTTTTCGAGGCGTCGGGCTAGCTAGGAATTAGAACGCTTGGGCTCTCGCGAGATCGTCGATGTCGTCCACATCCAGCCATTGTCCAGTAATGTAAAGAACCTGTATGCGTTGTCCCCCGCCTACGAGATGATTGAAAAGATCGTCGAAGCGCAATCGGCCAAAGTCCGGGCGCTTGGATAAGACATCTAACGCGCCGCATACTCCCGCGGATCCACGCGCTGTCGTTTTGATCAGGCCGATCCATTCGCCATGGATTTTCTCGACCGCAAGGTCGGGTCCTATCTTCGCCAGGAACGCATCCTCTTCCTCATAACGCAACGAGTAGGGCCGCGTCGCAGTGATATAGTCGATGTATCCATTCGCCCCGCGCTTGCGTCGCCGTTCCCACATCGCATCCACGGCGATAACGATATCGTGTTCTTCCGCGAGCAGGTTGTTCAGAATATGCTGGCGAAAAAGGATGTCTCCAAAGGAAATGATCACATCGCCATCGATCCGATCGCGGGCCTTGTGCAGTGAAAGCAATTCTCCAGTGCCTTCGAAATCCTCGTTCTCTACGAATTCCACGTTGGGGGCGTGCACCTTCTCGGCCGCATAACCCCGCACTACCGTAATTGCACGAACCCCGGCCGCGCGAAACTGGGAGACGAGCTTGTGCAGCAGAGGTATGCCGGAAACGGGAACCATTGCTTTGGGGACGCCGGTCGTGACCTCTCCCAGTTCGTTGCCGCGACTCGCAGCGAGAATAATCGCGCGCGTCCAGGCCCGCCTTTTTGGCAAATAACGCTCCTCGGCAAGCAACAATTCTTCCGCATTCTGAAGCCGGAAAACTTCTTTCACCGGAGCAATTCCATCTTCGACGTTTTGAACCGTGCGCTCAGTGAAAATACGGCGGGTCGTTTCTTGCATCGCCGCGATTGCGCTACGGACATTTTGATTTGCCCAGATCACGATTCTGATGCCCACCTGCTCAAACACTTCGACCGGCGTACTGTAATAAGTGGTGGGAGCAATCACGAGCGGACACTTATTGGCCCACGCTTTCGCGAACGTGAGCACCTCATCTGGCGTCACTTTTTTGCTGTGAACCAGAAGCGCGTCCGCTCCCGCGAGATGATAGGCTTCGGCGCGGAGGAGCATTTCATCGATCCCCCAACCCGCTATAAATCCCTCGAGTCGTGCCACCAGACAAAAGTCTGAATCCCTTTGAGCATCCTTGACTGCTTTAATCTTACCAGTGAATTCATCGATTGTGGCGAGCGGCTGACGTTCGCTCGTGATGAATGAATTGGTCTTGGGGAAAAGTTTATCTTCAATGCAGACGGCTGCCACCCCGCGTTGCTCCAGTTTTTTCACAAGCCGTCGCATGTTGTTGAAATTTCCGTAGCCAGTATCACCATCAAGCAGGATTGGAATGTGAGTGGCGTCGCTCATGAATTCGAGGACTTCCAGTACTTGCGTCCAGCTCGCTTCATTGTTGTCGCGTACGCCGAGGGCAGCGGAGATCGAAAGCCCGCTGGCCCAGATTCCGTGAAACCCGGTTTCCTCGACGATACGGGCGCTCAATCCATTGTGAGCCTCCATCAAAAACTCAAGCCGTTTGGATTGCAGGATCCGTTTGAATTGCTGCGTCTTACTGATTTCGCCGTTGGTGGAGGATGTCATGATGCACAGCAGTCTAAGATGAGAACAATTGACTTTCTGGCTACTTAATACCAGTAATTAGTTTCCACGCTTGTTTTCTGTTCTTCGCAAAGGCGTGCTTTCAGTCCTTCTTCGTTCCATGCTCACAACTGCCACCGCAACAATCAACGAATTGATTTCTGATTCATTGAGAAACAGATGAAGCGAACCTGCGAAGAAAGTATTCCGAGCACGATGAATTCGTAAGCGTGGACGATTTCATGCCTCTGAAAATGATAACGAGATGGAAGTGGAAACACTCAAGCCGCACGTGCATCGCAATTATCTTCCCGGACACAAGAAAGGGCGGCAGCGCCGCCTACCAGAACTTAACGCGCTAGCGCCGTCGGTCTCCGAAATGAAAGATGCGGTCGGCAAAGGCAAAGTGCGGTGAGCAAAGTCACCGCCATCCTCGACTGTGTCGCTGAAACGAATGACGTACAGATCGCGGGATTGAGCCTGCTCGATCGCTTAATCGTA
Organism: Verrucomicrobiota bacterium; assembly: GCA_003221195.1. Lineage (GTDB taxonomy): Bacteria > Verrucomicrobiota > Verrucomicrobiia > Chthoniobacterales > UBA10450 > Udaeobacter. Next base: position 12,676 of record QHQO01000031.1, on the reverse strand, counting down.
ACCGTCCATCGCGCGGGTTGCGCTCCCATCTGCCTCATTACAGAAACGGGTCCGGCGACTCCCCGTGCCCGCGCCCTCGGAATCAATATAACCCTTGCTTCAGCAATACCAGAACTCGATGAACCCGCCCTCCTCATTAACGGAGGTGTGTTGGTCGAGACCGCGGATCTTCAGCAAGTAATAAAAAGTGGCGGGCAGCTGTTTTCGACTGATTATGTTCGTCTGCCGGTTGCGATGACGGCGGGTGGCGCCGGACCGGTGAGCGCAGGAAAAGTCGCCACGCCAGTTACTGACTCCACTTCGGTACGCGAGGCCGAGCGCCGCCTTTGGGCATCGCTCGGTAGCAGTGCGGATGGAATCGTCGATCGATTTCTTAATCGTCCACTCGGCCGGTACCTGTCGAAAATCCTTATCCGTGCTCCATTTTCGCCCAACCAAGTTTCGATCGTATCAATGCTTGTTGGCATTTTGTCGGGGTGGTCTTTCGCCAGTGGATATTTCATCTCAGGTGCGCTTCTACTGCAGCTTTCCGCCATCATCGATTGCGTGGATGGTGATCTTGCGCGGGTACTTTATAAAGAATCGCGCTTGGGTAAATGGCTCGACCTTGTGGGTGACCAGTTGGTGCACGTCGCTGTTTTCGCTGGGATCGGCTTCGGCTTGGCCCGGAGCGATCCGGCATCGCCCGCGCTCGCGCTCGGAATCAGCGCGGTGCTCGGGACAATCGCCTCCTTCGCCGTGATCGTGCGCGTCATGCAACGCAAGAGCCGTGGCAAAGCCTCAAGTCTCGAAAAATTGATTGATGCTACGACCAACCGCGACTTCTCGTTGCTGGTGTTGTTGTTCGCCATAGCCGGCCAGCTCGATCTATTCCTCTGGATGGCCGGAATAGGTGTTCATCTCTTCTGGATCATTGCGCTTTGCTCGCAGTGGCAAGACGCCGGACGTGCGCCATCGATCTTGGAGAAATCCGCGTGAAATTGACGTTAAGACTGATTATCGCCGGGGCAGGCCTGGTGCTGTTTGCGTGGTTCGTACACCGAACCGGCGTGAATACGATCTCGCGCGCCTTCACCACGCTCGGCTGGTCGGCTCCTCTTATTCTTCTGCCTTACGCTCTTGTTTATCTTCTCGATACTGTTGGGTGGCGTTTGTGTTTTGGCCGCACGCTTTCGAAGGCGATCAGCTTCGGAACGCTATTCCGCATTCGGTGGGCTGGGGAATCGCTCAATAACGTTGTCCCTTCCGCTTATCTCGGGGGCGAAGCCGTGAAAGTCTATTTCCTCCATAAACGCGGCCTCCCGGTTGTCGAGGGGGCATCAAGCGTGGTTATCGGAAAGACAGCGCAAGTTCTGGCTGAAGTGATTTATATCGCGCTTGGAGCCGTGGCCGGCTCTTCCATTCTGCCGGCCAATTCGCCCGCCCGCGCCGGTATGTTCGCAATTAGCGGCGCGGCAACCGCCCTCATCGCGATGCTCTTCTGGCTCCAGCATCGAGGAATGTTCAGCACACTCCTGGCGTTGACCGGGCGATTGCGGTTGCGCATTCGCGCGCTTACGTCGCGAGCTGAAAGTTTGCGCCAACTCGATCGGCGAATTTTCGATTTCTATCGCAACGATCGGCGGCGCTTTCTTTCCAGTGTGACATTTTATCTGCTCGGGTGGATCGCCGATTCATTGGAAATTTTGCTCGTCTCGCGCTTGCTTGGGATGCCGTTGGATTGGAGTCAAGCAGTGGCCTTCGAGGCATTCATCGGCGTAGCAAAGGCACTCGGGGTTTTTGCCCCCGCCGCGCTCGGAGTGCAGGAAAGTGGTATTATTTTCCTCTCTTACCTTTTCGGTTTCCCGCCCGCGCTTGCAGTTCCCTACGCCATCATCCGCCGTGCGCGCGATCTGACGTTCGCACTGATCGGTGGCGCGCTTCTCTATGCCGAGGAACCGGCGCTCCGCGGTTTCGCGCAGCGCGTCGCGCGAGAAGTCGAGGCGCCGGCATGAAAGCCATTATCTACGCGGCGGGACGCGGAACTCGATTGCAATCGGACTCGCCGAAAATCCTTCTCGAATTCGGAGGCAAAACGCTACTGGAGTGGCACGCGTTGCGACTGCGCGAGGCCGGCGTGCGTGAAATCGTGCTGGTGACCGGCCACCTTCGCGAGCAGGTTGCAGAAGTGCTTCCCGACATTTGCGCCCGGCATGACGTTGCGTTACGCGAGATTGTGAATCCGCGCTTTCACGAGGGTAGTTTGCTTAGCCTGAAAGTCTCGCTTCCAGAAATCGAAGAGAGTTCCGAGCCTCTTCTGTTGATGGACGCCGATGTGTTTTATCCGACCGGGATGCTCGACCGTCTGACCGAATCAGTGCACGGCACCGCGTTACTGCTGGATCGTGAATTTTCCACCAATGACGACGATCCCATGCTCGTGCCGGTAAAAAATGGGCGACCGATCGACTTTCGCAAGCACTGGAGAGGTGAGGCCGATTTCGTGGGCGAATCAATCGGCTTCTTCAAGATCGCTCCGACTGATTTTCCGCTCCTGATAAAGGAGACAGAGGCGCGAAGCCGTGGCTCCAGTTGCGCGGATTCCTACGATGATGTCTTAAGGACGCTAGTGCTTGCCGGACGATTCGGATACGAAGACGTGACCGGACTGCGGTGGATCGAGATCGATTTTCCGGCGGACGTCATCCGTGCTCGACACCAATTGGTTCCAATGATCGTTCGCTCCGCATGATCCCGCATGATCTCCATCATTTTTTCGGCGGACAACAAGTCTTCGTCACAGGCGCGTCCGGTTTTATCGGCAGCCATGTGGCGTCGTTGTTGGTTCAGACGGGCGCTCATGTTCGGGCGTTCACGAGATCGATAAAAGGGCGCCGCCGTAATGCGATCGATTGGGTGGAGGGCGATCTTCTCCGTCGGGATTCGATTGAAGCGGCCATGAAAGATTGCCGATACGTTTTTCACGTTGCTGGCGACTATCGGTTCTGGGCGCGCGATCCGCGTGAGATTTTTGCTAACAACGTGCAGGGAACAATCAATCTTTTGGAAGCAGCGAAGCGCAGCGGGGTTGAGAAAATCGTGTGCACGAGCACGATCGGAATCCTCGAACCAGGAACGTTGGACCGGCTGGCAACTGAAGAGCGTCTCGCTTCGCCCTCTCAATTCAAAGGACCCTACAAACGCTCCAAGTTTCGGAGTTATCTCGAAGTAAAACAAAGGGCGGACGCAGGCTGGCCCATCGTGACCACGCTGCCCACCGCGCCGATCGGCCCACACGACGTGAGACCGACGCCAACGGGAATGATCGTGGTCGCATTTTTAAACGGACGGATCCCGTTGCTTGCCCGCACCGGACTCAACTTCGTCGATGTACGCGATTGCGCACTTGGTCATCTTCTGGCAATGGCACGGGCCAAGTCCGGTGAGCGTTACTTGTTAGGCGGAATCAACCTGTGGTTGTGCGATTTTCTGAAACTTGTCGAACCCTACGCGCGCCACCACACGCCACGTTTTTATGCGCCTCATTGGCTCAGCTTTCTCACCGCTTGCGCCAGCGAAACTGCCGCCAAGCTTTCGCCGAACCGGACTCCGTTTGTGACACGCGAATCCGTGCAAATGTCGCGCCGTCCACATTTTTCAAGCAATGCAAAAGCAGAAAAGGAGCTCGGTTACATTCCTACCTCTTCGATGGATCATGCCATCCATGATGCGGTTGAGGATTTCGTCGCGCGGGGTCTCGCGACAGTCGCTGCAGGTCGACTAAGATGCCACGGCACGGCGTTGCAAAACCCGGGCGACCGCGAAGAGAACCATGAGACTAACAGGCGTGGCGACTATCGGCTGGCGTCTGGGATTAGATAGCTGCTCGACTCGCACAGTTCTTTCCTCATCACGCGATTCGATCCTTCCGCCGACCGGCCTCCCCGGCGAAGCGAAAATTTCCGTCCGCTGCCTTTTCGACTGTCACAGTGAACTTCGCAATCTCCAGCTCCGGCCTCAAAGAGCAAACCTGATGCAATGAACGAACCAAGTCCGGCAATGGACTTCGCTGAGCTCGACATCTTCATATTGGCTGCTTGGCTATCGCGTTTTGCACTACCGATCAAAATCTGACTCGGAGAGCCGGTTGGAATGAGCAGCACCACGGCTATTCCGTATCCTCGTGCCCAAAGACCAGGGTAACGACCAGACCCAAAACACTGACTGCCGCCATCATTCCGAGGACTGCGGGGACGCCACATTTACCTTTTAAGATTGGCAGAACAAACACGCCAAGAGTCGCTCCAATTTTGGCGACGCCAGCAGCGAAACCGCTGGCCGTGGCACGCAATTGCGTCGGAAACAAGATGGGCGCAAGCGTGAACGTGGTAGAATTAGGTCCGGTGTTCATTGACAAGTTGAACAGAATGGACCCGGCGAAAACCAGCGGAATGTGTCCTGCGCCTGCGGAAGAGTTCGACAGCCGAACGGCGATCATAAGCAGCAACATGCCAAAAGTCATACCCGCGAAACCGGTGACCTGCATTCGGATGCGTCCGAATCGCGGGACTGCCCAAATCCCTACAAGAAAACCGAACAGCAGAAATAGATCGATTGCAGCGCTTCGTCTCGCGTCTGCGAAGTCATGGGCGATGACGCCGACCCTCTTAGTGGAGACATCAATCGCGCCGAGAATAATTGGAGTGAAAAGTCCTACGCCGTAGGTCGCGATATCCATCAAGAACCAGGGAACCGCGACGAGCACCGTACGAGCTCGATAAGCGCGAGAGAAAAGAATCGCTATTCCGGGTGCTTTCGAAGGCGAGACCGAATTTGCAACTTTTGGATCTGCGGCATTGCTCGTAATTTGTAACACTGCTTCGCGCTGGTCGGGCATGATCCGAAGGAAGGCCGGCGCTGCCTCGGCGAATCTGCCTCGAGTCATCAACCAGTGCGGACTGTCCGGTTCCGAAAGACGCAGCAAGAAAAAAGAAGCGCAATAACGGCTTCGGTCGCCAAAAAAAGCCGCCAAGTCTGAGCGCTGTGCACAATTTTTAGCAGCAACAGCGCAATCACGGCGGCAAGCAACATACCGACTGATTGGCAGGCAATTGTTGCGACCATCGTCCGCGCGCGACTGCGTTTCGGCAGCACTTCCGAAACGTAACTGCTACTCGCGGGGAAATCGATGCCGACTCCCACCCCAACGAGAAGTTGGCCGATAAAGAGCATTGGAAATCCATTGGCCAGCGCGCTGGTCGCGGCGCCGACAGCGATGATTATCATGTCGGCAAGCATCAACTTCTTTCGGCCAAGATGATCTGCCATCGGCCCGCCGAGTCCGGCCCCAAAGACAGCACCAAACACCAGACTTGCGCCGATGAGACCCACTACCTCGGGCGTGAGATGAAACTCAGCGACGATCAGTGGCATCGCCACGCCAAGAACAAAAATTACGAAACCATCAAGTAACGTGCCTCCGGTCGACAGCAGCCACAGCCATCGCTGAATCGGCCTTAGCGGCGACTCATCTAACAGTACTGTCAGACGTTGCGATGGTGTGATTTCAGCCAATGCTACCGCTTCTTGCGACGATGCGCGTTCTCGCCATCCTTCGCCTGATGGTATTCACGACGAATTTCAGCCAGGTTCACAGTCGATTTGGGCAGCTGCATGTTCATGTCGTCCATCTGTCGGACAATGATCTGTGAGATAGCCAAATCCCGAAACCACTTATGATTCGAGGGAATGATAAACCAAGGCGCCTGCTCGGTGCTCGTTTTAGTAAGCACGTCCTCGAAAGTCTTGATGTAATCATCCCAATATTCGCGTTCCTTATAGTCGGAGTCGCTGATTTTCCACTGACGCTCCGGGTCATCCAATCGCTTCTTGAACCGGGAAAGCTGTTCGTCTTTTGAAATGTGCAGGAAAAATTTGAGAATCGTTGTGTTGTTTTCAGTGACAATCAGCCGTTCAAAATCGTTTATTTGGTCGTAACGTTTTGACCACACCTTTTCCGGCGCCAGGCCGTGAACTCTTACTACCAGCACATCTTCGTAGTGGGAGCGATTGAAAATTGCGATTGACCCCTTAGCCGGCACATGCGGATGCACACGCCAGAGAAAATCGTGCGCTACCTCCACCTTCGTCGGTTCCTTGAAGTTAGTAGAAACGCAGCCCGATGGATTCAGGCCAGTCAAGACGTGGCGGACTACGCCGTCCTTGCCAGCTGCGTCCAACCCCTGCAACACAATGAGAAGCGAATGCTTGTTCTCCGCATACATCCGGTATTGAAGTTCATCCATCTTCTTCAGGTTCTCCTGAATCTCCGGCAAAGCCGATTTGTGTGATTCATGTTTGCCATGATAGTCGGGGTCGAAGTGTTTTAGCCGGATCTTGGAGCCCGGGTTGACGACAAATTTTTTTCGGTAGTTGGACATGTTAGGTCTCGATTCTTAGGTTAGCGAACCGCCTCCGGCCCACGTGTCATAGGAACTCGAAGGGGCTGGAAAAGCGATGTTTTCCACGAACGGACCGGGTCCAGCATTCCATAGATCGCCAGCTTTACTATGTCTTGGACTATCATCCATACCAGGTTGTAGGCCCAAACAAAACCGATGATTGTCCAGGGAAGCGGTGGCACTAGCCAACCTTGACTGCACATGAATACCGCGGCGATTTGGGTAACGACAATAGCAAAGAAAAGCTTGGTATTCGGATACGGTGGCTTCCAAAAGGCTCTTCGAGTGCGGGTCACGAATAACAAGAGATGACCACCTGCTACGAGTTGCAGGAACATCATAGTTTGCAGTTGTGGATGATCTAAGTGATGAAGAGTGTCGCCCAGGTACAGCAGACCAAAGCTTTGAATAACTCCAAGCAAACCCAGAACCGAAGAGATGACTAACACACGATCTAACTCCCACTTGACAGGTTGGGGTGGCACACTGGCGTTATCGAAGGCGATGGTCATAATAGGGACATCGTCCAGAAGAGCGAGCGCGATAAGCATAATCGCGGTCAGAGGAAAGAAGTGATAGTAGATCGATGCCAGCACTACAAATACCATGATGGCGATTGTCATCGCGATTCGATATAACACGTAACTCATCATTCGCTCGAAGATGCGCCTGGCTTCGGCGATCCCTTCGATGATGACTGAAAGACCGGGTGCAGTTAGAATTAATGCTGCCGCAGCTCGGGCTGCTTCGGTTGCTCCGGAAACGGCAATGCCTACATCCGCTTGCTTGAGGGCAGGAGCGTCATTCACGCCGTCACCGGTCATTCCTACGATGTGGCCGTTTTCCTGCAGTATTTTTACAATGGCGTATTTGTGTTCCGGGAAAACCTGAGCGAATCCATCGGCCTCGTCGATTTTCTCAGCTGCATCCAATGGGATCTGTCCTTTTGTAATGTCGCCGGGGAAGAGCTCCGTTGCCGGCTGGATATTTGTGCCCATATCCAGTTCCGAAGCGATCTGCCGTGCAATGGCGACGTTGTCACCGGTAACCATCTTTACCTTCACTCCGTAGGCGCGAGCCCTTGCTATGGTGCTCTTGGAATCCGGTCGAGGCGGATCCAGCAGCGGAAGAATTCCCTGGAACGCCCAGGGACTATCGCCTTCCGCGACAGCAACACCAATAGTGCGATAGCCATGACTTGCTAAACTATCTACCGTCCGGCTGGCTTTCTGGAGGTCACTGTCGGAGAGATTTGCGAGCGCGAGGATCACTTGCGGCGCACCTTTGGTAACTCGAAAAATTTTACCCGAGGAGTCCTTGATCGTTGCTTCCGTTCGCTTGTTCACCGGATCGAACGGGAGATACTTTTCCTGGTGATAGTCCTTAAGTGTGTTGGAATCTTTCAAACCGGCCAATATTGCAAGATCGATGGGATCGTTGTCTGCCGCGCGCGAAGCTAACGATGCCATGAGAATCAAAGTTGCCGCGTCAGTTCCGGCCCAAGACTCTGGATCACCAAGCGTCAGCTTGTTCTGAGTCAACGTGCCGGTCTTATCGGAGCAAAGCACATCAACACCCGCCAATTCCTCGATTGACTCGAGTCGAGAAACGATTGCTTTGCTTCTGGCTAGCATCCGGGCGCCCAGAGCCATCGTTACCGAGAGTACGGCAGACATGGCCACTGGCACTGATGCCACCAAAAGGATAAGAACGATTTCGGCGAGCCTTAACAAAACCACGCGATCGTAGTGGCCGCGCATATCGAAAAGGCGGCTGGCTACCAGGATCACCACCAAAACCAGCGCCAGGATAATCAGGAAGTTGCCGATCTTCATCACCGCCCGTTGGAAGTGCGAAACGTTTCCGGCGCCTGCCACCAGTTTTGCAGTGCGGCCAAAAAAGGTGTTCGCTCCGGTTGCAGTAATCACTGCAACCATTTCTCCCTCTTTGACGACAGACCCCGAGTATGCGTCATCGCCCGATTTCTTACTGACCGGCAGCGATTCTCCCGTGAGCGCGGATTGGTCGATGCTGATGTAATCGCCCCGGATGAGCTTACAATCCGCCGGAACTACGTCGCCGAGGTACAAGCGAACAATATCTCCGGGGACGAGCGTTTGAGCATCGACTTGCTCCCATTTTCCACTCCGAAGCACGCGCGCCTTTAAGGCCAGAGAATTCTTCAGAGCGTCGAGCGCATTGGAAGCTTCGTGTTCCTCCCAAAACCCTAACAAGGCGTTGAATAACAGAAGCGAGGTAATAATCGTAAGGTCACCCCAGTCTCCAACAATCAAGGCCATGAGGGCCGCAGCCTCGATCATCCACGGTATGGGTCCCCAAAAATAAGCGAGCAAACCGGAAAGCACACTCTTCTTGTCTTCCGGCAGCGCATTCGGTCCGTACTTGCTCAGGCGCTCTTGTAGTTCGACAGAATTCAGACCGGTCTTCGGGTCGGTCCCAAGCTTCCCCAGAATGCCGACGACGCTGGGACTGGCGGATTCGGCAAGGTCAGAGGCTGACATGAACAACTCCTCGGCTCATTTGGCGGAAGACCTGATAACCTGTCCGGTCTTCGAAGACTAGAAAAAAGCTAACAGCAGCGATGGCGAAACGCGCCATTCGTGGCGACAAAGGCGATTACATCGCCTTATAGTCAACCGTAATGGTTCGGTAAAGCAGCGGGCCGTGTTGCGCAGAAAAATAAAAAAGCTCGAGCATCGTCGCACCGACCATCCATTGATAGCCAACCAGCGTCTGGACGACGTCGGTATCAGTATCGCGCGAACGTGACACCAGTTTTCCCGTCCCGTACTTCTCATCGAAGTATTTGCGAATTTCTCCCATTCGCTGGTTATATCGCTCGATTGACCAATCCGGGTATTCATATTGCAGCTCCACGGCAACAAGCGCTCTCTGCTTAAAAGTAAACAGTGTGCGCTTTAACCCGGGATGAAGCAGTCCTTCCACTGTCCAGACGTTCCGGTTCTCCTTTTTTTCTCGCGAGGTGATCTTCGCTTTCGCACCGTGCAGCACCGCTTCCACATGCGCCATCGAGTCGTTCCAACGAAAGCCGAACGGCGGCAACAACTCATCGACCGAATACGCCTGCGCAGTAGAAAGAAAAAGGCCAATAACGCCGGTCGACAGAATTCGGCGTATCGCTCTACTGTTCCAATTAGAGGTGCAATTTGCCTCGCAGTTCCCTATCTTCGTGTGCGTCGCCCGCATTTTCGATCTTTCAAAGGTCCCGTGACACTTTGGAGGCGAGAAAATTGCGTGCTCGAGTCGATTCGGTCAAATCGGAATGCCATCAGGGCGACGCGGATCGATTGATCGCTTCCCCATGGCCATTGCTCTAATGTTACGGACGAGCGCGCGCCAAAAATCAGCAGCGGGGTGTTCTTTTTGTTTTCTCTCCCAACACGCGCGCTTCTTTTTCTAGTCAAGAAAATTTTTGGCCGCGATGAAAATAAAATTTCAAATAAAGTTCATTTTTTTCTTGTCGATTTTGAAAGCGATTTCTAGTCTCAAGCCCGCTGGCGAGGCAGAACAAGACCGCATGTGAATAAGTTGTGAACATTTCTGAGAAACTCTTAGCAGCGAGAATGAACGACGCGCAGAAGGCACCGGAACAACGACAGAATATGCAACGCCACCTTAGGGCATCGAATCAATCGCTAACGCTCAGCGCAGTCCATTTTCCCTCGTATTTACGAACTTTTGACCGTTTTCTTCAGGATTCCTCCCGGAAGTTACGCTGGCGATTAGCTCGACTTTGCCTGGGTTTTACCCAGCGATTTTCCGCGCGATCAGCGAGTGTGGCGATTGTGTAACACTGTTAACAAGTCTGCTATGGACAAGAAATGCGCACAGCTGTGGCAGCAATTATCAGCTGCGCTTAAACCACAGATCAGCGCTGACAGCTTTAAACGCTGGTTTTCCGCCGTCGAACTTGTCGAGGCGAAAGACAAATCGCTCACTCTTCGCGTTCCAAACAACATCTATCAGTTTTGGATAGAAAGTAATTATATGCCCGCGTTGCAGACTGCCATTGTAACGACGCTCGGTGGCCCGCGTCCGGTAAAATTCTGCTCTCCGTCGGGAACCAGCGTGCAGATGCCCGTCGAGGATGCCGCGCCGCTGGAGAAAATTTTACCCGAACCGTCCGCGAACACAAAACCAGGCGCAACCGTCCCTGGGCTCAATCCACGGAACACGTTCGAATCTTTCGTGGTCGGTCCGAACAATGAAATTGCGCATGCTGCCGCTCTCGCCGTGGCGCAGGCGCCCGCGCGCACGTACAACCCGCTGTTCGTTTATGGCGGTGTCGGTCTTGGTAAGACCCACCTGATGCAGGCTATTGGCCAATACGTCTGGGCCAAGAAGAAAAACGTGAAGGTGATTTATGTCTCGAGCGAACTGTTCATCAACGAGTTCATCGACGCGATCCAGCACAGTAATCTGGTCAAATTCCGGAAGCGTTATCGCCAGGTCGATCTCCTCTTGATCGACGATATCCAATTTCTCGGAGGCAAAGAGCGTTCTCAGGAAGAATTCTTTCACACGTTCAATACGCTCTTCGATGGGCATAAACAGATCGTCCTCTCCAGCGATCGACCTGCTTCCGAGATTGCAAATCTGGAGCACCGGCTAGTCTCACGCTTTGAATGGGGACTCACCGCCGAGCTTCAACCGCCAGACATCGAGACGCGCATGGCGATCTTGCGGAAAAAAGCGCGCGGCATGCAGATCCAACTGCGGGACGAAGTTTTTCAATTTCTCGCCAGCCGTATTCGCACAAATGTGCGTCGGCTGGAGGGCGCACTCATGCGCGTCGCCTCGTTTGCGTCACTCAGCGGCAAGGAACTCACACAGGAAGTCGTGGAACATTTGCTAAAGGATATTTTGCAGGAGGAAGGACGCCATTCGATCACGATCGAACAAATTCAGCGACGCGTGGCTGAGCATTTTGATGTGCGCGTGGCCGACATGACAAGCAAGCGGCGTCCCGCCAGCATCGCCTTTCCGCGGCAGGTGGCGATGTTTCTTGCACGCGAACTTACCAAGGCGTCGTTGAATGAAATTGGCGACGCATTCGGAGGACGCGATCACGGCACGGTATTGCATGCATGCAAACTGGTGAAGAAACGGATGGCCGAACAAGACAACCTCCGCCAGACCATATCCTTCATTGACAGTTCCCTTCAGCGTTGAGCTTCAAGTGGTGCGTTTCCAGCTTGCGATTCCGGCTACCGCAGCTACAAAGTCGCCACGGGACGAGTCCGTCCGACTGGCGGACTTGCCGCCGGACCAATCCGCCGTGGAGGACTTGCCCGGCATTGGAGAGATTGCTGTTGCCGAACAAAACCCAAAGCTTTACATCTTAGACCGTCATAATGAAATTTAGTGTCGCGAAAGAAAAACTGCTCGAAGGCCTGCAGCAGGTCCAAAACGTGGTCAGCACGCGCACCACTCTTCCCATCCTTTCCAACGTTCTGCTTCAGGCGCACGGCGACGAAATCCATCTCACGACAACTGATCTCGATGTCGGTGTTCGCGGCAGTTGCGAGGCGGATGTAGAAAAAGAAGGGGCGACCACACTCCCTGCCCGCCGCCTCTTCAACATCGTCCGTGAACTGCCTTCGAGTGAAATTCAGGTAGATGTTAACGGAAAGAACGCTGCTTCCATCCGGAGCGGCCAAAGCTTTTTCAAAATCCTCGGGCTGCCCGAAGAAGAATTTCCGCCGCTGCCAAAATTCGAGGATGCGAAAGTTGTCACCATCCGGCAGAAAGATTTGCGCGACGGACTGCGCAAGACTTCGTACGCAATCTCGACGGACGAAACTCGCTACGTCCTCAACGGGGTTCTTTTCAGTTTTAAGGACAACAAGCTGACGCTGGTGGCGACGGATGGGCGTCGGCTCGCTATGGGCGAAATCGAACTGGAATTCCCGCGCAGCCATGAAGCTGACTTAATTATCCCGACGAAAGCGGTGACAGAATTACAACGCCTGCTTGCTGATGATGGCGAAATCAAGGTCAGCATGGGCAGCGGGCAGATCGCATTCGATCTCAATAAAACGCTGCTCGTCTCGAAATTGATCGAAGGCAATTACCCAAACTATCGCCAGGTCATTCCATCAGAGGCAAAAGAGCGGATAAAACTCGAGCGCGAAACATTTCTAAATTCGCTTCGGCGCGTTTCCCTTCTCGCCAGCGATAAAACGCACTCGATT
>QHQO01000200.1 GCA_003221195.1 Verrucomicrobiota bacterium | reverse complement strand
TAATGAAGCCGTTCGTTCCTCATTGGGAAAATTTGGCGAACGAATTTCTGCAGCCGATGCTCCATCTGCCGCGACACCCGCTGATATTGGCGCACTTCGGGATTTTGGGACTTTGCCCGACAACGTTGCTGGCGAAGTTCTTGTTTAAAAACGAACCAGCCCGCGCGCTTTTCGCTGGAATCGCTGCGCATTCATTTCTTCCTTTGGAAGCGCCGGTCTCCTCCGCGTTTGGTTTGGTGCTCGGGCTTGCTGGGCACGTTGTCGGCTGGCCGATCCCTCGCGGCGGTTCGCAGCAAATTACAAACGCGCTCGCTGCTTATCTTCGTCAGATCGGCGGCAAAATCGAGACTGAACACAGGGTCGATGATCTAAACGAGTGAGCCGGTTCCGTGGAAAGCGGAAGCCTGCCGCCACGCCGGCACGATTCATCTCGGTGGCACGATCGATGAAATTGCAGCGGCGGAAAGCGACGTGTCGCAAGGGAAGATTCCGGAGCGACCATTTGTACTCGTCGCGCAACAGAGTTTGTTTGACGAAACTCGAGCTCCAGCCGAACAACATACGCTCTGGGTCTACTGCCACGTTCCATTCAACTGCAGCGTTGATGTGTCGGATCGAATTGAAGCCCAAATCGAGCGATTCGCTCCGGGTTTTCGCGATTGTGTTCTCGCTCGTCACAAGATGAACGCGGCCGCGCTTGAGAAATCGAACTCTAATTTAACCGGCGGCGACATCAACGGCGGCGCAGCGAATCTGGCACAGTTGATTGCCCGGCCGATTTTCAGTCCCAGGCCTTACCGCACTCCGCTTGAGGGCGTTTACCTATGCTCGGCTTCGACTCCACCCGGAGGTGGCGTTCACGGGATGTGCGGGCATCACGCAGCCCGCGCAGCATTGCGTGAGGTCTTCAGTGTCAAATACCCTCGCTAACGGCAATGCATCTTCCGTGGCGGTTTTGCACGAACATTTCTTTACGCGCAAACCACTGTTCGTTTTCGAACCGTACTTTGATAGCTATTCATCAAAAAAAAGGGAGAAAACCATGAAGACAAAAAGGCTAATTGCCGCAATAACCGTCAGTGCCGGCCTGATCCTCGGACCGGCCGCGTTGGCGCAAGAAGAGACTCCCGTTGACATGAAGGACCTGCCATCGCCGGCGCAAACCACTATCAAGGAAAAAGCCGGGAACGATCAGATTCTTCGGGTCGCAAAGGAGACTCGCAAAGGCAAGGAATGCTATGACGCGGTCGTGAACAAGAACGGGAAAGAAGTGGCTATCCGAGTGGATTCCAACGGTAAGTTCATGGGCACTCATCCGGAGAAGACTGAGCAGAAGGCAAAGACCAAGGGATACTGATCAGTGCAAATCGGGTCGGTATTGCCTGCCCTAGGCGGGTCGACTTTTCCCGGTAGCGGACTAATGGATCCAGTCGCCTGTTCGAGAAATCGTACAGGCGCGAAGGGACGGTCTACGTTCGAACTCGTAAGTAATCGGGTTGCGATATACGACCGGCCAGCCTTTGAGAGCCGTCAAGTAAGTTGATGGGAGATCCACGAAACGTCGCGCACGCCAAGAAAGTCAGCCAGGAGAAGCATCATAAGGAAAAGCATGCTCCTCCAAAGGCTGGCCCTGCTCCGACAGGGCGCAAGACCGCCCAAACCGAAACGAAGCCTGCCGCCAAGAGCACTGCGCCGCAGGCGGAAGTTCCGCAGCCAACTCAACCAGCAGAGCCGACGCAACTGGAGAAATCGCTTGTAGTCCTCTCCAAACTTAAGGAGCTGGAGTTTCATTCACGTGCGAATATCGAAAAGCTAGCTGAACTCAGTTTGACCATTGAGGAGGAGCTCAAGCAAAAGGCGTTCGCTGAGGCGATCGGCGCCGTTTATTCCGCGCAGGACGCATTTCAATCCAAGATCTTGAAGCTGATTGAAGACTACGAATCGGAGTGTGCGCGTTTGTCCGGCTCCGCCTGACGCGCACTGCTGATCCAGAAGACTTCGATTCTTTCGCGCAATCTTTTTGCGCGCCAATGGGCACTCAGTTTCGAACAATCCTTAAACCTGACAGTCAAAACTTAACAGACATGAAAACGAAAAACCTATTCGCAGTAGCAGTGATCAGCGCCGGTCTCGCATTCGGCGTGACCACACAAGCGAAGGAAGAAAAGCACGAAGAACAAACTATCAACACTGCTGAAGTCCCTGCCGCTGTGCAGCAGGCTGCGCAGGCGGAAGCCAAAGGCGGAACGATTGTTCGCTGGGAGAAAGAGGGGGCCAACTTTGAAGCGGTGATCGACAAGAACGGCAAGCAAATTGGCGTCGAAATGAATGCTAACGGCAAAGTGCTGAGCAAACACAACGAAGCTAAAGAGCACAAAGAAAAAGGCGAGAAGTACTAATCATGGGTGGATCGCGTTGTCTTAAACGCGATTTGGGGTGGAAGCGCGGCGAAGATGGTTGTCTTTGACATCGTCTTCGCCGCCTTCGCGCCTCTAGGCGACTGTAGCTGGGATTGCTGAGCCCGGCCGTTGTGAAAGGAATATATGCTCGCTGCCGTGTGCAGTTTTCAAGCCAACCCGCGAATACTCGAGTAGATTATTCCACCAAGCATTGCTCCAATAGCGACGAAAGCAACGTCGCGCTTTAGCAAAGCGATCAGAAGAAAGGAAATCACCGCGATACCGACAGTGGGCCAG
The DNA here is from genome assembly GCA_003221195.1 of Verrucomicrobiota bacterium. Classification (GTDB taxonomy): domain Bacteria; phylum Verrucomicrobiota; class Verrucomicrobiia; order Chthoniobacterales; family UBA10450; genus Udaeobacter. Next base: position 17,271 of record QHQO01000200.1, on the reverse strand, counting down.
TCGACAAGTGCCTCGGGAATTAGATCCAGCGATACGACGGCGATGACGCCCACAACTGCGGCACTGACCCCGGCAAGAAATGCCTGAATCTTCCGATTCTCGCGAACTTTTTCGATATAATGCACACCGACAATCACGAAAATGAATGACGGCAGGAAAACGAAGAACGTGGCCAGGACTGCTCCACTAATCCCGCTCGCGATATATCCAACGAACGTGGTAAACAACATGAACGGGCCGGGCGTTGCGACGCTAAGGGCGACACCGTCCAGCAACTGGCCGTCGGAAAGCCAATGATATTCTGCAACTGCGCCGCGCTGCACGAAAACAAGCGACGCATAGGCGCCGCCAAAACTCAGTAGCCCTGTTTTGAGAAACAGCCACGCAACTTGAAATAATCGCGAATCGCCAAAAGGAAGTAGGAGGCCAATTCCGCCGATCGTTGCCGGTAACGTCGGCGCAGTTTTTCTAAGCAGCGGCCAGCCTTGATCAACGATTAGGTTCAAAACGCCGGCTATTAAAAGAATCAGCAGGAAGTTAATTCCGGCGAATCGCATTCCTACGAATGCGCCTATGAGCAGGACTGCCAGAAAAAAATTCCGAATGGCAGCACCACCGAGTTTGATGATGCCAGCGGCGATGATGCCCAGCACCGCGGGTTTGAGCACGTAAAGGGCATTACTGACCTGGGGCAGTTGTCCATACTTCACGTAAAGCCAGCTCAGTATGATCATCACGACTGCGCCTGGCAGAATGAAAGTCAGACCAGCTAGGATACCGCCCCAGATTTTTCGTTTCAAATAACCGACGTAAATGGCCAGCTGGAGAGCCTCAGGTCCGGGAAGCATGTGGCAGAACGCCATAATCTTCACAAAGCGGTCCTTGGTTAACCACCGGCGCTTTTCTACCATGTGATTAAACATCATGGTGATCTGCGCCACTGGTCCGCCGATATTGACAAAGCCGAGAAAAAGAAAATAGAGAAACACTTCGCGCCACGACGGCATCTGATGATCTGCGGCGGAGTTATTTTGCTCTGGCTCCTTCGTTATCATCGCCGCTGCAGAAAAGAATAGAGCGCATCAAAGCAGTCGAAGCCGCGACGCAAGATCTCGTCGTCGGTCACTCCCTCTTTCGCCCAGCCCTTGAGCACTCGATCAATCCCGATGCATTCCGGGCGCTGAAACTTCGCGTCTTCCAAATCCGCATCGTGAATCATTTCCGCAATCTTTTTGAGCACTTTGTCTTCGATACCAAAACGACGCGTTAACGTTTCGAACGTGCAGTAATCCCCGTGATGGGAGAACTCAACGTCCACCATATCGAATGGAATACTTTCGCGATTTGAAGGAACTGCCGCAGCGAAAACAAACTTCCCTCGCGGGTCGATGAATCGTCGAATCAACCACGCCGATCCAACCCGGTCGATTTCAGGGCGCGGCCGTGTTAACCAGGTCCTGTCTACGTAATTTTTCGTATCGAGTCGTGGGAGCGTTTTCTTCGGCGAACCCTCCGCGCGACGCAGAAGCATCTGCACATCCTGTCCCCGCGGGCTCTGAAAAAAATCAATCTCCCGAACGTCGCGAAACTGCCGCGTGAGGCGTTCTAATTCTGCCGCTTTTGTCTCAGGATCAACCTTTTTCCCGCGGACGAGGAAGCCCTGCAGCGCCTTTTTTATTGCGCCATATTCTTCATCGCGGGCGCGATTAAAAAGCGCAATTAACTTCTCATTCGATAATCCCTCGATTTCTTGGGCGCGCACGAGAGTAGCATCCCCGCCAAAATCTCGAATCTGCTGCGTCAACCATTGGAAATGTTCGTACTGCGGCGGATTATCCGGCAGCAGATACGTGGATGTTTTAATCTGGACAGCCCCGATTCTCTTTAACCTGCGCCAGACGGCCACTCGCTCGGTCTTTTGCCGAGTCGGAAGGCTGTAGAGAAGGAGAAGCCAGGAGGTTGCGCCCATGCGATCAATGCCTAGAATGAAATACGTATAACACGTCGTCCTTGGTCTTACATCCAGCTTCCCGAATCTGTGCGAGTTACTATCACGATTATGAAACAAATTCTTACTACCGCGATAATCTTTGGCGCGTTCATTTACGCATCGGTGGCAGCCGATCTCAATACAGCACGCATCGACGAATTAACCGGGCTTAAGGGAAAAATGAACGAAAAGGAAGGTGTTTATAAAGTTACTTTTCCGCGGGGTGACGTGAAGGTTGTTGTCGACGGATGGAGCATGCCGTCGTTTATGGGTCTTGGCACCTGGGCTGCATTCACTGCCACAAAAGACGGCGCAATGGTGATGGGCGACACCGTTCTGTTTGAAGATGAAGTCAACGCCGCCATGTCCGCTGCGCTCGACAACGGCCTCAGCGTTACTGCACTGCATAATCATTTCTTCTTCGATCGGCCCAAAGTCTTCTTTATGCATATCGAAGGCGAAGGCCCGCTCGAGAAATTAGCCAGCGCGGTTAAGAAAGTTTACGACACGACGAAGGCAATCCGCAGTCCAGATCCAAAACCGGCAGAATCGTTCTCGGTCGTTGGACAAACATCGTTACCAGACAAAAGTTCGATCACTGCTGCCTTTCTTAACGAGATCTTTGGTGTACAGGGTGAAGGCAAGGATGGAATGGTAAAATTCACAATTGGTCGCCCGGCAAAAATGCACGGCGTGACCATCGACAAGGAGATGGGCGTCAACACGTGGGCCGCGTTTGCCGGCAGCGATGACAACGCCGTTGTTGATGGAGATTTTGCAGTCACGGAAGACGAATTGCAGCCTGTCCTTAAATCGCTTCTCAAGAACAAGATTAACATCGTTGCCATACATCAGCACATGACCCACGAGGAGCCACGTATCATGTTCTTCCACTATTGGGGACGCGGTTCGGCGAAGGATTTGGCGAATGCCGTCAAAGGCGGTTTTTTAATTGGGGGATTGCTAAAGGTCACCTCTCCACTGCCGTGACCCTCAGATTTATACCGGAAATTATGGGTGAACCCTTGCGTCATGATTATGACAACAATGGCAACGGCGTTGGCTGCCGCTGAGACGGTAAACTTCGACGACATGAAAGCAGGTGCGCCGCCTCCAAGTTGGACGGCGACACAAACCGGCAGCGGCGCAGCGAAATGGTCCGTTGAGAAAGACAATTCCGCTCCAAGCAAGCCAAATGTGTTGAAGCAATCAGGTCAGGCGACTTTTCCGGTTTGCTTCAAGACGGACACGAATATCAAAAATGGATTCGTCCAAGTGAAATTCAAGCCGATTGCCGGTAAGGAAGATCAGGCGGGCGGCGTTATCTGGCGGTTGCAGGACGCTTACAACTACTACATCGCGCGCGCCAATGGCCTCGAGAACAACGTGACGATCTACCACACCATCAAAGGTAAACGCACCGAGAAGAAGCGAACCGACATGAAGGTCGTGTCCGGCCAGTGGCACACGTTACGTGTCGACTTCAACGGCAATCATTTCACAGTCATGTTTGATGGGAAAAAAGCGATCGAATGGGACGACGAGACATTTAAAGATGCCGGCAAAGTTGGCGTCTGGACCAAAGCCGACAGCGTTACAGCGTTCGACAATTTCACTTACGGGAGCAGATGAACTTCTTTCTCCTCCAGTGCATCCTTCTCATCGCCTATTGCGGTTGCATTACTGCTGCCCACGCCGAAAAGGAGGCGTTTAAACTCGAGCAAACGATACGACTGCCAGGAGTCGAAGGCCGGATCGATCATTTCGCACTCGATCCTTCGGATGAAAGATTATTCGTCTGCGCACTTGGGAACAATACCGTCGAAGTAATGGATTTGCGTAAAGGCGAGCGAATGCGCTCGATTACGGGCCTCGGTGCACCGCAAGGAGTCATTTACATCCCTGAACTGGATCGCCTCTTTGTTGCGAATGACAAAGGTGGGATTTTCAAAATCTACGATGGGAAATCGTTCCAGCAGATTAGTGAACTAAATTTCGAGGATGATGCTGACAATGTTCGTTACGATGACGCGACAAGAAAGATTTATGTCGGCTTCGGCAGCGGTGGGATCGCGGTTGTTAACGCACCCGACGGGAAGCAGATCGGTTCAATTAAACTTTCAGCTCATCCTGAAGCGTTCGAGCTGGAGAAGAACGGGAAACGAATTTTTGTAAATGTTCCCAATTCCCGCCACGTGGCAGTAATCGATCGTGAGAAAGGCGAAGTTGTCGCCACATGGAAGACAGACCTAGCATTTGGAAATTTTCCAATGGCGCTTGATGACGCGAATCATCGATTATTTATCGGATGCCGCCTGCCCCCAAAGCTTGTCGTGCTCAACACCGAAACGGGGGAGGTTGTTGCAAAAGTCGACATCTCCGGTGATCCCGACGACGTTTTCTACGATAACAAACGACGCCGCATATACGCGATCTGTGGCGCGGGTATGATCGACATCGTCGAGCAGACTGATCCGAATACCTATGCAGCCTCAAGCAAAGTCGACACAGCAGATGGCGCTCGAACTGGGCTTTTCGTTTCGGAACGCGACACCCTATTCGTAGCTGTTCCACATCGCGGATCGCAACCGACCGAGGTCCGCGCTTACCACATCGAACAATGAGCAACAATTCCAGCTCGATTGAGCACGAAACTGATTCTATTCAGGCAGCAAAAACAAGCCGACGATCGCAAACGCAACGACAACAATTCTCTGCCGTGACGGTGCTTTGCGGAACAATAAGATGCAGGCGACGGACATGATCGCCGCGTAGTGGGTCCATGAAATGGATTACCCGTGAAAAAATCAAGGTCGACCGGGTCGCATGTCCGTGGCTGATCCAGCATTTTGTTGACCCCGCAGCTGAGTTTGTTTTCCTTCCGCACGATACTGAGTGGACACAAATCGACGACGAAATCGTCTTCGACGTTCCGAACTGCGAGCTCGGGCACCACGGCGAAGATGTTTCGTTCAATTCGATCCTGAAAAAATACAAGCTGACCGATCCAGCGCTTGTTTTACTTGGTGAAATTGTTCGCGCTGCCGACTCGCACCCGCACAATCCCCATCCAGCGGGAGAAGGGTTGCGCTGGATTGCCGGCGGCTTCAGCGCTCTAGGATTGAGCGATCATGAAATCCTTGAGCGCGAATTTGTCGTTTACGACGCGCTTTACGCAGAATGCAGACGCCGAGTCAGCCGCACTTGAATCGCTTCGGCAGGCTAGCGGATTTTTTCGGTCTTAAGCGCAATCTGGTTATCCTGCTCGTCGCCATCTTTATCATTGGCGCAGGCGAAGAACTTTGGATGCGTTTTGTGCCGAAGTACCTGCAAGCGGTCGGCGCGACGGTTTTCATTATCGGTCTCTACGATGCACTGCGCACCTTGCTCGGTGCGATCTACGCGTACCCCGGCGGAGTATTTGTCGATCTTTGGGGACATCGTCGGGCTTTTATCATATTCAACCTGGTCTCAATCACGGGCTACGCGCTGGTGCTGCTGGTTCCGCATTGGGCCGGCGTAATCGCTGGAATGTTTCTTTTCCTGTCGTGGACTTGTTTTTCCTTGCCTGCAACGTTTTCTCTGATCGGAGCTACACTCGAAGCAAATCGTCACGCCATGGGCGTGGGCATTCAGTCGGTGATCAAGCGGCTACCGATCATGATCGCGCCAATCATCGGCGGGATGCTTATTGATCGGTTCGGGATCATCAACGGCGTGCGCGTCGCACTGACAATGTCAATCTTCCTCTCTGTCGTCACAATCTTTGTACAAGGCCAATTACGTGAAGAGGCAAAAGTACAACTGGAGAAGACCGATCGTTGGAATTTTTGGCGAAGCTTGCGCGAATTCAATTCGCCGATGAGGCGCTTGCTCTTAAGCGATACCCTGATCCGTTTTTGCGAGCGAGTTCCCTATGCATGGGTCGTGATTTTTGCCATGGATTACATCGGTGTCACTGCTCGACAGGTGGGCTTCTTAACCGCCATAGAAACGCTCGTCGCCTCCTTGTGCATTATTCCCGCTTCGCATTTCGCGGACCGACGTAGGCGCGAGCCGTTCGTGATCGTGACTTTCATCATGTTCACCCTTTTCCCCATCAGTCTGCTGATGTCGAGCAGTTTTTCAACGCTGGTCGTCGCATTTGTGATTCGCGGCTTTAAAGAGTTTGGAGATACATCGCGCAAAGCGCTGATCATCGGCTATTCTGAATCTCAAAAACGCGGGCAAATGATCGGCGCGTACTATCTTGTTCGTGATTTGATAGTCAGTGCGGCCGCGATCCTTGGCGCATACTTGTGGAAACTCGGTCCGGCTCTGAATTTTCTTGGAGCCGCAGCGTTCGGAGCGGTTGGAACGATTTTCTATGTGAAAACAATTCGCCAGACCCGACAATTAGCCTTGAATAGTTTGAAAGAGCAGCTGGAGATACGTCGAACTCGTTGGAATAACAACATTGAATGAGCCGCAATTCGAAATTTGTGAAGTTTGCCGCGATGGCATTCATGCAAATCGCTTTGGTCTCAGCGACAGCAATCGAAGCCAGCGCAGCCGATACCGATTACGAGCTGAAGCGGATTAACCTGCCGCGGGCTAACGGGCCGGTGGCGCTGGACTATTTCGCTTACGATCGCGCAACAGGAAAAGTCTGGGTGCCGGCGAGCAATACCGGCAGTGTGGACGTGATTGACGAGAAAACGGACGCCGTGTCTCAGATCACAGGGTTTCCGACTGGTGAAATTGAGCGGCGTGGACGCAAAATTACGGTTGGGCCGACGGCCGCGAGCATTGGAGACGGAGTCGTTTACATTGGGGACCGTGGGAATGGGACACTTTGCGTGGTCGATGCGAAAACGCTTGCGCTCGGCAAATGTGTGCCGGTCTCAGTGGATCGCACCGTGACACCGGACGGAGTGGTTTACGTCGCAGCTACGCGCGAAGTTTGGGTTACGCTTCGGGTGAAGGCAGGCGATAACGCGCCAGCCAAATCACTCGAAGTCTTCGATGCTTCTGATCCGCATCATCTCAAACAGAAAACCGGAATTCCCCTGGAAAGTCTGGCCGAGGGCTACGCTGTCGATAACCAGCGCGGGCTCTTTTACACCAACATCGAGGACACCGGTTCTACGGTGGCCATTGATGTTCGGATGCACAAAATTGTCGCCAAATGGAATCCCGGTAGTAGTGATCTCCAAGGATTAGCGCTCGATAATGCCCGGCGTTTTCTTTTCGTCGCGTGCGGCGATCACGTCGTGAGTCTCGATGCCGCGCATGACGGAAAAATTCTTGATTCGCTGCAAACCGGCGCCGGCTTGGACAACATCGATTACTCGCCGGATGCAAAAATTCTTCATGCCGCAGCTTCGCAAGCTGGGACATTGACTGTCGCCGAGGTGGGCGACGACGGAAAATTCCATCTCAAAGCAACGGTACCAACTGTGAAAGGCGCGCGCGGTGTTGTCGCTGGCAAAGGCGAAACAGCATATCTAATCGATCCAGCTGAAGGGCGCATCTTGAAGCTGACACACAAATCGGACAGCCCTCTTTCTCTATTGTCGAAAAACAATAGCTATGCCGATTGACGGCTGCGGCGGGTTGCGGAGCTTGCTTGGCGTCGTGAAATGCAGCAACTCAGGCCTCTCTGGCTGTACCTTTGAAAGCCCCAATCACAGCTAGCTTTGCAATCGCGTTCGCGCCGATTGTTTGCAGCGGCGCCGGTACAAGCTCTCTGGACAGGTTGGTCGCGGAAGCGCTTTCGCGGAACCCGGAAATCAGGGTTTACACCGCGGAAATCGCGGCCGCTAGGGGCGAACGGCGCAGAGCCGGTGAATGGCAGAATCCAGAAGCGTCGACTGAGACTGGCGCGAAAATCGTCCGTGATTATCACGACAATACGTTAGGTGACGGGATCATGTGGACGCTAGGAGCAACGCAAACTTTCGAATATCCCGGGCGTGTTACTCTTCGGAAAGCAATTTCCAACCACCAGGTCGCACTGGCGGAGCTGGGTTTGGAAGGATTTCGGACCGCTCTGGCGGCGCGAGTACGGGCCGCGGCATTCCGCGCAGCATTGGGCAAAACCAAGGCCGGCGCTGCTGATGAGATCGCAAAACGGCTCGACGATCTTGCCACGGTGTTGTCGCAGCGCCCGACGGCTGGCGTCGCGCAACAGGCTGATGTGCGAATCATCGAAGCAAACGCGATCGTGCTCAAACGCAGACCATTGGAGGCGCAGCGCGAAATGCAAACTGCGATTTATGAACTCAATCAATTGCGCGGGGCCAGGGTTGATTCACCGCTCGCGATTCCGCCTCTCGATCTAACGCTGCGACCGCTTCCGCCGGTTACGACGCTGCTGTTCAGGGCGCGCGACCACAATTACGACGTGCGCACGCGCGTGCTCGAGTTGGAGCAGCAGGGCTACAAAGTCAGGCTAGCGCTCAATGAACGCTGGCCGGCGGTACGCGTCGGTCCGGTTGCCCACAATGAACGCGCCGACACTAATGAATACTTGTTTGGAATCAGCGCCTCGCTACCACTGCCGCTTTGGAATACAAACGCGGGCAAGATCGAATCTGAAAAAGCCCGGGCCATCAAGGTTGAGGCCGAGCTAGCAACACTCATCCGCGACGTAGAACGCAAGGTCGCAGACGCTGAGTTCGTCTATCGCTCGCGGCGCGAAGAGGCGGATGATTTGCAGAAGTCCGTCCTGCCGCAAATGCGCGAAGCCGCGGAAACGGGCGACCGCAATTACCGGGATGGAGCGATTCCAGTTTCCACTTATACCGAATTGCAAAAGCAGTATCTCGATTCGATCGATGCATTCACTGCGGCACAAGCGGCGGGAATTGAAGCGCGCCAGCAATTGGAACAGCTCACGGCAATGCGGTTAGACTCGGAGAGGCAATACCGAAGTGCGAACGCTGGCGGCGGAGGAATCGGAACGCTTCGTCACCTGGCCGATCGAAATTCAGATGGCCGGACTTCCGGGCTTACAGGAAATGCGTTCGCTGACGAAGTTCGGTTTGTCGCAAGTCACGCTCCAGTTTGATGACAGCACCGACATATACCGCGCGCGGCAGCTCGTGACCGAGCGGTTGCAAGCGGCGGTGGAGCGTCTACCGCATGACGTCGCGCCGAAACTCGCGCCCATCAGCACCGGGTTGGGCGAAATTTTTTTCTACAACGTCTCCTACAAACCGGGCGAGAAAAAACCCGATTCGCCCCAGGAACAGTTGTTCCAACTTCGCGAGCTTCACGAATATACGATCAAGCCGTTGTTGCGAATTGTGCCCGGGGTAGCGGACATTAATGAGAGCGGGGGATACGAAAGGCAATTTGTAATTCAGCCGCGCCCGGAAGATTTGGCGCGAAGCGGAATGACCTTCAGCGAGCTTGCCGATGTCATTGCAACGAATGTCGAAAACGCCGGCGGCGGCATCATCAATCGCGGCGGCAATCAACTGAGCATCCGTGCGGTGTCTCGCGCGAACAGTCTTGAAGACATTGCGAATTTGCCTGTGAAATTCGCCGCCGGCGTAAAGCCGTTGCTTGTGAAAGATCTCGCCGACGTGAGTTATGGCTCACGTATCCGAACGGGGGCAGCGACAATCGACGGTCAGGAAACAGTCAGCGGCACAGCGATGCTGCTTGCCGGTGAAAACAGCCGCGAAGTCGCTGAGCGAATGAAAGCGCGTTTGGCCGAGATTCAGCAGAAGCTGCCGGACAATATTCAACTTCAGGCGCAGTACGATCGCTCGATATTGATCAACAAGACCATTCACACTGTGCGCAACAATCTTTTTGAAGGCGCCATCCTCGTCATTGCGGTCCTTTTTGCACTGCTCGGAAATTGGCGCGCGGCTCTCATCGTTACCGCAGCTATTCCACTTTCATTTCTGTTTGCCTTGACCGGAATGTTGAGGCTCGGCGTGTCAGGTAACCTGATGAGCCTTGGCGCGGTGGATTTCGGCCTGATCATCGACGGAGCGGTGGTGGTCGTCGAAAACGTGGTGCGCCAGCTCGGAATCCGGCAACACGAACTCGGGCGCAGGCTCACGAACGAGGAGCGACTGCAGGTTGTGCTTGCTGCCAGCAAACAGGTCGCGCACCCGATGTTTTTCGGCGTTGTCATTATCACCATCGTTTACATCCCGATCCTCGCCCTCACTGGCGTCGAAGGAAAAATGTTTCACCCGATGGCGGTGACGGTGATGCTCGCCCTCACCGGTGCGCTCGTTCTCGCTTTGACATTGATGCCGGTTCTTTGCTCGTTCCTGCTGCGCGGCCAAATTGGCGAATGCGACAATCTCCCTATCCGCGCCGCTAAGGCGACTTACCAGCCGGTGTTGCGCATCGCGCTCGCCTCGCGTTGGATCATCGTGATTGCGGCGATCGCGATATTCATTGGCTCCATCTGGTTGTTTACTCGTCTGGGCGCCGAATTTGTGCCGAATCTCGATGAAGGGTCGATCACCGCGGTTTTTCATAAACCGGTTGGGACAAGCTTGGACGAATCGGTGCGGATCGACATCGAACTGGAAAACACTTTGCGGCGTGAGTTCGCCGAAATTACGCAGGTGTTCGCGCGCACCGGCACAAGCGACATCGCCACCGATCCAATGCCGGCCAGTGAGAGCGACGTTTTCATTTTCTACAAGCCTATCCGCGAATGGCCCAAGACGCGCGGCCGTCCCCGCAACAAAGCGGAACTCAACGCTCAAATCGCCGAGGTAGCCAAGCGGTTGAGCCCGAACTCGAACATTATTCTTTCGCAACCGATCAAGGAGCGATTCGATGAGATGCTCGAAGGCACAAAGGCCGAACTCGCGGTCAAGATTTTCGGCGACGACTATGAGGAGCTCGACAAACTCGCCGATCAAATCAAAGACATTGTCGAGCACACGCCCGGTGCCGAGGAAGTCGAACACGAAACTGAAGGCCGTACTCCTCAGCTCTTGATCGAGGCCAAACACGACCAACTGCAACGCTACAGCCTATCCGCGGGCGAAGTGAACAAAGCCGTTTCTGCCGCGCTCGCCGGAAAAGTTGTCGGCACTGCGATCGACGGAGAAAAGCGATACCAAATCGTTGTCCGCATGCCTGACCAATTTCGCGGAAGCGATGAGCAGATTCGGCAATTACCTCTGCGCGTCGGCGATCATGGCCTGATCAAGTTGGGTGACGTGGCCGAGCTGAAAACTGTCGAAGTTGTTGAACCGATTTTGCGCGACGATGGACACCGCCGTGCTGCGCTTCTGGTCAACTTGGACACGCGCGACGTTGAAGGATTCGTCCACAACGCCGAAGAACGAATCAGACAAGAGGTGAAGATGCCCGAAGGTTACACTGTTGAATTTGGAGGCGCATATAAAAACCTGCAGCAAGCCCGGACACGTCTGATGGTCGTCGTGCCAGCGGCGCTCGCATTGATTTTCATTCTGATCTATCTCGCCTTCGGCAGCATTCGACAGGCGCTGTTGGTTTATACCGGGATTCCGCTTGCTGTGACGGGCGGTGTGCTCTCGCTTTGGTTGCGAGGAATGCCATTCAGTATCACCGCCGCGATTGGATTTATCGCGCTCAGCGGCGTAGCCGTGCTGAACGGCTTGGTCATGATCAGTTATTTCAATCAGCTTCGCGAGCAAGGCCGTAGCGTTCGCGAAACCGTCATCGAGGGCTCGCTGACTCGTCTTCGGCCGGTGCTGATGACAGCGCTCGTGGCGAGTTTCGGTTTTGTACCGATGGCTATCGCCACCGGCACCGGCGCCGAAGTGCAACGACCGCTCGCGACTGTTGTCATCGGCGGCATTCTCAGCTCGACATTTCTCACCTTGATCGTTTTACCTGTCTTGTACGCTTGGTTCGAACGCGAAGGAAAACCGGCGGACAAACGAGCCGAACGGTCAGCACCGAAGTTCGAACCCGCACTTACCTGATAAGACCTGTCGACTTCAATCGGAATGACATATTAACGGCAATGTCGATTCTACTTTTTCGGATTGCAGCTGCGCTTTGTTTTCTTGCCGTCGCATTGGGCGCTTTCGGGGCACACAGCCTCAAGCAAACACTCGAAACCCACGGCATGCTGGACGTCTGGAACAAGGCGGTGCTTTATCATTTCATTCACGCGCTTGCCCTCCTGGTGCTTGCGCTTTGTGGTACCGCGAATCGCAGCGCGTGGTGGTTACTCTTTGCTGGTATCTTCATTTTTAGTGGCAGTCTGTATGTGATGGCGCTGACAAATCTTCACTGGCTCGGAGCAATTACGCCCATCGGCGGTCTTTGTTTTCTTGCGGGTTGGGCGTGGCTGGTGATCGCGCCGCGTTAACACTTAATACTTTCTGCGCAGCTGACTTCCGGCTTCGTCTTCAGCCGCCTTCGCGTAAAGCTATCGCGTGCCAAGGAAGAAGCCGATGCATCTTTGGCATTGGGTACAAGAATGCTGTTCCAAGGGTCTCCTTCTGATATACTACGGCCTCGATGTTTAACGCAGTGTCGGAGGCAGAGCGAGATGCGATCACAGCGGTCGTATTCATTGGAACATTTTTTGTCGCTGTGGGCGTTGGCCGATTCTTAAAACGTCGCGCCGGTGTGCGACTCGGGCTGGTGTTTCGGCTCTTCTCTTTGGCACTCGCGTTTTACGCCGCCATCGTTGTGTACGGAGTCCATGCACCGTGGCGTCGGCATGTTGGTGCAGCAGCAATTCTGTTGAGCACGGCGTTGGTTGTCGCGCTGATTAATCGCTACATTTGGGATCTCTATTTCGAAAAGAAACGGCAGACACTGATTCCGCATTTTCTTCGTGAGGTTGTCAGTGGAATCATTTTCTTGGTCGTACTGCTTTTTGTCCTGAGTTACGGCTACCATGCTGAAGCGCAATTAACAGGACTGCTTGCTGGCTCAGGTGTGGTCGCAATCATCGTCGGCTTCGCCGGACAGAACCTCTTTGCCGGGATCATCGGCGGCATTTCGATTCAAATTAACCGGCCTTACAAGGTCGGGGACTGGTTACAGGTGGGCGAGCACTTTGCCGAAGTAATGGAGATCAACTGGCGTTCAACGCGGTTGCGCACGAACGACAACATTTATCTCGATATCCCCAATAACGAGATGGTGAGCAAACCGATCATCAATCTTCACTACCCAACGGAAGTCCACTCAATGCGAATCCGCGTCGGGGTCGAGTATAAGAATCCGCCCAACCGCGTGAAGGATGCTCTATTTCGGGCGGCCTCGACGGCAGATGGCGTCCTGGCAGAACCAAAGATAAGAGTTTTCTTGGTCGATTTTGCCGAGTCCGCCGTGATCTACGAGATCAAGTATTCCATGGGCAATCATTCCAGGATCAACGAGATCAACGACGCTGTGCGAACCAACGTCTGGTATGAGCTCAAGCGTCAGGGCATCACCATTCCCTTTCCAATTCGAACACTGCACGTGGAGCGCAAAGCGGTCCCGTCAATGCATGAAGAACACCAGGAGGCACGCGCCATTTTGCGCGACGAAGCTTTGTTTGAGTGCTTGTCAGATCAGCAAATTGACAACCTCGTGCAGCAATCCCGCGTCAGTCATTTCGGACGCGGCGAGCGTGTTATCCGGGAAGGCGCCGAGGGGGAATCCATGTTCGTTTTGTTGAGGGGATCAGCAGAAGTTTCAATTTCGAAAAATGGTGCTTCGATTCCCGTAGCCACCTTGAAGGCACCCGATTGTTTCGGCGAAATGTCTCTTCTCACCGGCGAACGTCGAACAGCAACGGTGCGCGCGGAGACCGATTGCCAGGTCATGGAAATTGGCAAGCCAGTAATGGCAGAGTTGCTCCGCGCTTCGCCCGATTGCCTGGAGCGGCTCAGCGAACTGCTCGCCCAACGGAAAATGGAAACTGAAGGTTTACTGAAAGAGGCGATTTCCCACAGCCAGAACGAGAGAAAAGAGCGCGAATATAAAGCAACCTTCCTGCACCGTTTGCGGACATTTTTCGAGCTATAACACGTGGTCATCCCGAGCCGCGCAGACGGCGAGGCATCTCACAACTGCGAATCACGTCACGCTTAATTTGTGGGATGCCTCAGCAAATGGGAGGTCCCTCACTTCGTTCGGGATGACACGGTAAAGGCAGCATAAGGCGCAGGTGCCCACGCGAAACACGGCAACGGGCGTTCGCAAATAACGAATTGCCAGTCGATGAAAACCCACTAAAGTCCCGAACTTTCAGCCGGAACGTTCATGAGTATTTTATTTGGCCTAACGATTCTCAATTCAGGTGTGCCGCTGTCTATGGTGTGCGCGCTTATTGGGCTGGCATTTGCGTTTTTTTTGGTCGCGGCGGTGATCCGAGCGCCGTCGGGAAATGAACGGATGCGAGAGATCTCAGCGGCCGTGCAGGAAGGCGCCAGGGCGTATTTGAACCGGCAAGTTAAGACCATCAGCGTGATCGCGGTTGTTATTTTCATTTTGCTCTTTGTTTTCAAAGATCATGCAACGGCGATTGGATTTGTAATCGGCGCATTCTGTTCGCTCGCAGCAGGCTTCATCGGCATGCGCGTAGCCGTGCTGGCGAATGTCCGCACAGCGCAGGCCGCCAGCATCGCGCGGCTCAATGCATTACGGATGGGGTTTAACGGCGGCTCGGTAACGGGTTTGCTCGTGGTTGGGCTTGCGTTGCTTTCCGTGTCCATCTTTTACACGATCGCGGCAAAGATCATTGGAAATGACGCGGCGATACGGAGTCTGGTGGGACTCGCGCTTGGCGGTAGTCTCATTAGCGTCTTCGCACGGTTGGGTGGCGGCATTTACACCAAGGCCGCCGATGTAGGCGCGGATCTGGTGGGCAAGATCGAGAGCGGTCTCGAGGAAGACGATCCACGTAACCCCGCGGTGATCGCTGATAATGTCGGAGATAACGTTGGCGATTGCGCAGGCATGGCTGCGGATGTTTTCGAAACATACGCCGTCAGTCTGGTGGGCGCGATCCTGGCGGGACTCTTGACACTTGCCGGAAATCCAGCGGCTATTGTCTATCCATTCGTGCTTGGCGGAATTTCCGTGGTCGGAGCGATCTGCGGAGTTTTGTTTGTAAATGTCGCGCGAGGCAAACCGGCAGCGGTGCTGATGGGGGCTGTGATGACTAACGCGCTGATCTCCGCAATTCTATTTTGGCCGGTCACGCGTAGCCTCTTCCCGGCCGGCGTAACCATCGACGGCGTGTTACGATCGCCGGCCCAGCTCTATTTTGCTTCACTGGTTGGTCTCATCATGACTCCGGTCATCGTTGCAATCACAAACTACTACACTTCGTCGCATTACCGGCCGGTAAAAAAAATTGCGCACGCATCCGAGACCGGTCACGCCACGAATATCATCGCCGGACTCGCAGCGGGAGAACATGCCACCGCACTGCCGGTCCTCTTCATTGGGTTGGCGATCCTTCTCACTTTCCATTTCGCCGGGCTGTACGGAATCGCGATCGCCGTGATGTCGATGTTATCAATGGCTGGCATCATCATCTCGCTCGATTCATTCGGCCCAATCACCGATAACGCCGGCGGCATAGCGGTGATGGCCAACCTGCCGAAGGAAGTTCGCGCCGTAACGGACGACCTGGATGCGGTTGGTAACACCATGAAGGCCGTCACCAAAGGTTACGCCATCGCTTCGGCCGGACTGGCAGCGCTCGTTTTATTCGGCTCCTACGTGCAAGAGCTAAGCGGGCACGTCACTGCTCATGGCGGCGTCTTTTCGTATCAATTCTCGCTGACGGAACCAAAAGTAATTATTGGACTTTTCCTCGGCGGATTGCTGCCGTTCACTTTCACGGCGTTCAGCATGGACGCTGTAGGCAAGGCAGCCGGCGCAGTCGTGCGCGAGGTGCGCCGGCAATTGCAAGCGAAACCAGGAATTTTGACCGGTGAGGACCGACCGGAATATGGAACCTGCGTGGATATCGTGACGAAAGCGGCTTTGCGCGAGATGATTGTTCCGGCGTTGTTGCCCTTGGTTGCAGTCGTCGCGGTCGCTATGATCAAGCCGCTCGGCGCGGTGGCCCTCGGTGGTTTGCTGGTCGGCACAATCGTGACAGGATTATTTATTGCGATCGCAATGACTTCCGGCGGTGCGGCGTGGGATAACGCGAAGAAATTTATCGAGGAAGGAAATCTCGGCGGCAAAGGGTCGTTCGCTCACGCCGCAGCGGTAACAGGCGATACCGTGGGCGACCCATACAAAGATACCGCCGGGCCCGCGATCAATCCGATGATCAAAGTCGTCAATATTCTGGCGATCTTGATAATCCCGATTTTCTTCTAAAGCCTGGCCGGCGCGAGTGCCCTGCTATTGTGGGCTAAAAACGCTTGGTTTCGTCAAAAGTGCGTGGCAAAGTCGGGCGCTCTCGCGCCATGTCTAGCGTTTCAGCATTGCCCACACGACTCAAATTTTGGGGGACGCGCGGTTCCATTTCCGTACCGGGGACTGGCACACTGCGTTACGGTGGCAACTCCACGTGCATCGAGGTCCGCGCGGATGGCGAGATTATTGCGCTCGATGCGGGTTCCGGGATTCGCTCCCTTGGGATCGCTTTGGAAAAAGAATTCCAGTCGCAACCGATCCGGCTCTCGCTATTGATCACACACGCTCATTGGGATCATATCCAGGGATTGCCCTTCTTCGCCCCAGCATACGAAAAGAAAAATGAAATCCGTGTACGCGGCTACGACGGCGTCGATATGAGCTTTGGTGAAATTATGGCTGAACCGATGAAGGCGCCATTTTTTCCCATCGCTATGCGCGAACTTTCCGCCAGGGTCGAAATTAAAAAACTAACGGAGATGGAGTTCTGCGTAGGAAAAGTGCAAGTCCGCGCCAGATTCGTAAATCATCCTGGTATTTGCGCGGGTTATCGTCTGTTCACCAGCGCCGGCTCAATTGCTTTCCTGCCGGACCATGAGCCCTATCGATTCCTGCATTCAGCACGAACCAACGGCATGAGTCCGGAACAGGCGAAAAAGACTGCGCCAGAAGAGCGAATCGCCCTCGTCGAGTTTCTTCGCGGCAGCGATATTCTGATTCTCGACGCGCAATACACCGACACTGAGTACGAGAGTCACGTCGGATGGGGACACGGTTCGGTTTCCAGCGCGGTTTCGCTGGCGCTTGATGCGGAAGTCCGCAGGCTTCTGCTTTTTCATCATGATCCAAGTCACGATGACGCAATGATCGATGCCATGGTGCACGATGCGCGACAGCTAATCCGCGAAAGCGGAAAAGATCTTGAAGTGGATGCCGCA
>QHQO01000266.1 GCA_003221195.1 Verrucomicrobiota bacterium | reverse complement strand
AGCCTTAATTAGTTTTTCCTGGGCCATCTTCGCGCGGAAGTAACCACTCGCGAGCAGGCGGTCGGTGCCGACAACCGACAACGCCACATGATGGCCGACGCCCGCGGCAGCTTCGCCGGCGAGGAGGTTGCGACCTGATGTCTCGAAAAACGCCAGGACCGCGTTGTCCTCCCACGAGGGCGCATTCGCGACATCGACGACCACCTGAGCGCCAGCGAGCGCTCGCGCCAGTCCCTCGCCAGTGACGGTGTTGACACCCGATGAGGGTGATGCCGCCACCACCTCATGGCCGTGCTGACGAAGGTTCGTCACGACCTTTTTCCCGATGAGTCCGCTTCCGCCGATCACTACGATTTTCATGTTTTGAATCTCCTGTGTTGCCCATAGCGGGCGCTCAAAAAAGGCTACTTGCGTTATTTGGCCGGAAGCAGTGCCGGCACACCCTGTTTTTTCACCAGGAACACGACGAACTTCGCCGGTTTGCTGTCGCTCGCGTTGCGGCCGACGATGTGAACGTCATCCGGGCCTTCATAGAATCCTTCGCCGGCTTTGAGCGTGACGGGCTCGGCGCCTCGCAACTGCATCACGATCGAACCCTCGAGCACGTAGACGAAGGCGTGCGCATCGTGTCGATGGATTTGGTCAGCGCCGCCAGGCGGGTAGGTGACCGTAAGTACGAGACCTTCTTTGCCGGGAATGTCCGTCAGGGGTTTGGACATGATTTCTTTTACGTCGGGAGGTGGAGCGGCCGGCGCGAATTGCGCCGCGAGCGCACAGGCAGCGATTGCGATAGGCAGGATGATCTTTTCCATGGCGACTTCCATTGGCTTAGCTCAGATTTGCTTTTCTTTCAAAAGCCTAACGAAGAGAAGATCAGCCACCGCTGGCGGGAGCGAGCTTTCGCCTCCAGTTTTTACTTTCTAATTTCGACATTCTACTTTTCATGCCGGCCAACGGTGCGCTCCAGCGATTGGTTAGACATTCCGTGCAATCCATACGGTTAAAATAGTCATCGCGATCGTGCTGAGCAGAGAACCAATAGGCTGGATGCAGACGAAAGCGTAGTAGGCGATTTCGCCCATTCCCTTGCGTCTTTGCGGCCCCTAAACGCATTGGCCTAAAGTCCTATATACCGCGATCGGGAGTGCTGATTAAAGTATTCTCGATTACGTGACCCGACGTTTCAACGCAAAAATATGACAACTCCACACTTAAGAAAATCAATCGGCCAAGTCACTCTCGCCGCGCTTTTGGCGCTGACTTTGACTTTCACTGTGTTGGTCCTGACCGCGTCTCGAGCTTCCGCCCAGTCGTTTACTTTTTCCACAGGCGATCCTGATGGTTTGATCGGGACGCTATCACGTCCTGCCAGCGCCGGGATGGTTCAGACGGAGACAGCCGATGACTTTGTTCTCACCGAGTGCGTGCTCATTACTCAAGCGACCTTCACGGGCTTGCTTCCCTCGGGAGCGCCGCTGTCGAGCATTACCGATGTTGAAGTCGAGATCTATCACGTTTTCCCCGTTGACTCTGACCAAAGCCGCACGCCCGCCGTGGTGACGCGAACCAATTCACCAAGCGACGTGGAGATAAGTGATGCCACGCGGGATAGCCTCAACAACAGCCTGAGCGCTAGCACGACGCTGGTAAACTCCTCTTTTACCGCCCTGAATTCCGTCGTAAACGGAATCTTTCCGAGCCCGAGTCAATTTACCGGGGGCGAAGGTTCCGTTACCGGTGAGGAGGTGACGATTACCGTCACTTTTAACCCACCAATTTTGCTTCCGGCCGATCCTTATTTCTTCCGGCCCGAAGTGGAGTTAAGCAGCGGCAATTTTCTGTGGCTTTCGGCGCCCAAGCCTGTTGCCCCTCCGCTGTTCGCAGGCGACCTGCAAAGCTGGATACGCAATGACAATCTTGCCCCGGACTGGTCGCGTATCGGGACCGACATCACTCATCAGGGGCCATTTAATGCAAGTTTTTCCCTGTCCGGTGTGACGGGTGTGGAATCCATCATCAATGGACTCGTTCCGTGCAGTGGTCCAGCCTCGGGTGGGACATGGAAAAATCACGGCCAGTATGTGTCCTCCGTCGCGCACGCGGCACAGCGCTTGGCAAATCAGGGCTGCATTAGCCGGCAGGAGAAAGGTAAGATTGTATCGGAAGCCGCTCGATCAAGCTGCGGTGCCAAACCGAAAAAGCACTAGTAAAGCTTGCTCGCGCCCTCATTAAAGCCGCAGCCGCAACTGGTGTGGCTGCCAGCCCCGACGAACGTGCGGCAGCGCAAGATGACAACGAACAGGCTGCTCATGCCCAGTCAACTCTGTGACGTTGAATGCTGGCGCGTCCTGCCGCCACGGAAATCAGTGGCAGTGGCGAACGCGAAGCAATATAAGC
>QHQO01000265.1 GCA_003221195.1 Verrucomicrobiota bacterium | reverse complement strand
AGCGAAACTTGGTGCTCGCGCGGCCTAACGAGGACCAGAGTTTGCCTCACATCGCACTGATGGGAGACACCTACACGATTCTTTTGTCGGGCGATGACACCAATGGGCGCTATTGCCTTATCGATATGATGATTCCGCCGGGCGGAGGGCCAGGCCCGCATCGGCATGACTTTGAGGAATCGTTCACAATCCTCGAAGGCGAGATCGAAACCAACTTCCGCGGCAAGCAATCCGTTGTGCGCGCGGGGGAAACCGTTAACATTCCGGCGAACGCGCCCCATTCTTTTAGGAACGCGTCTCAGGATCCCGTGCGGCTGCTATGCATTTGCGCACCAGCCGGACAGGAGAAGTTCTTCGCAGAAATCGGCATTACCGTGGCGTCCCGGACAACTCGTGCACCCAAGCTCGATGAAGCCGCGCAATCTGAGTTCATCAGGAAGGCGCAAGAGCTCGCGCCCAAGTACCGCACCGAATTGTCAAAACGTTAACTGTCTCACATCTCTGACCTATGACTTTTGTCATTGACTCTGGCTCGCCCGTGCGCTTGGAGCGCCGCATTCGCCCGCGGACGGATTTTTCTCAGGAAGTCGCGTAATGCTCGGCGATTGGATGAGTTGGTTCAGGCAGTGAAGCGGTCGCCAAACATCGGTAGGCCGCTCTTCGATTCGGCTTTTGTCGCTTCGTCTTGCAAGACGTCCCAGTGTTCGGCAAGGCGGCCGTTCTCGATCCTGACAATATCCGCGGCCACCCAGGCAACAGGCCGGCCGATTCCTGAGAAGCGTCCGTGCGCAATGACGTAGTCGCCCTCCGCAACGATGAGCTGATGTTCGTAACGCAGCGTATCAGGTGCGCTCCGGATCAAATTGAAGAGTCCATCGCGACCCGGTTCGATGTGCGCGCTGTGCTGGATATAGTCAGGGGACCAATACTTCTCAGCGGCGGCGTAGTCCCGCTTGTTAAACAATGTGTCGAAGGCGTCGAGCACCAGCGCTTTGTTTTTCTCTTCTTTCGTCTGACTCATAATAATTTTTTCATCCTTTGTTATCGCCTCTGCTCTTTGACGGTTCGCGCGTAGTTGGAAGTTGCTCTGCTATCTCATCGACCCGGTCGGAATAGAACGCGACATGCCCCTTGATCTGCGCAACAGCAGGAAACGGATCCTCATACGACCACACGGCATTGACGGACTTCCTTCCTCCAGCGAGAACGCTGTAGTAATTGCAGTCGCCTTTGTACGGACAGTAGGTCGTGTGATCTGTCCTTTCCAACTGCGAAAAATCCACGTCCTCGCGTGGAATGTATTGAACGGCCGGATAGTCCGCTTCCCGAAGCGTCAAGGCATTGCCCGTATCGGCCACTACCCGGCCTGCGACCGATACTACGACGCGATCGGGATTCGGCTGGATGGAGATCGGGTGATCTGAACCTGGAATCTTAATCTGTTTTTCTTTCATGTTTTGTTTTTCTTTTGGAACTCCTCAGATTTTTAGGACGACTCTGCCGAACGGACGGCCCTCAATTAGGTAACGAAGAGCATCAACCGCTTCCACCAGGGGAAAGGTCTTAGCGACGATCGGTTTGATCGCGCCGGATTTAAGTAAAGAGACAATAACTTTCCAGGCAGCCCCGATGCTCGCCTTCGGCTGAGCGAACATGTTGAGACCCCGGATGCTGGCCTGTGGCACGATGAGATTTGTAACGTCAATGGTTGTCTTGCGGCTTGCTGCGTACCCCAGTGTTGTGAGGCTTCCTCCCAACGAGAGCACTCCGAGGGCCTCGCTCAAGACTTCACCACCGA
>QHQO01000264.1 GCA_003221195.1 Verrucomicrobiota bacterium | reverse complement strand
GCTCGCAACCAGAGAGCCGGCAGTTATCGTGACCGGCGGCGGAATTGTATTGCGCGAAGAGAATATCCATCTTTTGAAACGGCTTGGCGTAGTGGCGTGGCTGGAGGCAGACAAAGAAACACTTTTTAAACGGGCTTCACGAGCTGGCAGTCGACCGTTGCTGCAATGTAAAAATCCGAAAAAAGCGTTCACCAAAATGTTACGAGCCCGCGTGCCGCTTTATGCAAAGATTGCTGATATCCGCGTCGATACATCGGTGCTTACAGATGAAGAAGTCGCGGTTGCAATTTTGAGTAAGTTTAGCAGGTATTATCGCAAGTCAGTGCCGGCAGCGACGCTGCTAGCAACCGCGTGATAACTGAAACAACCGCACAGATGACTGATCGCGAAATCTCCCGAACGGAATTGAAGCAACAACTGGTCTCATTTGCGCTCGAGATTGGTTTTGACTCCTGCCGCATCGCACCCGGCGGTTCCGCGCCGCACGGAAAGGCATTTCGAAATTGGCTGGCTGAAGGCGAACACGGTGAAATGGGTTACATGGAGCGCGGGGAAGAAAAACGCGGTGATCCTCAGAAGGTTTTACCGGACGCGCGCTCGATCGTTGTATTTGCGCTGAATTATTTCCAAGGAGACCCCCAAGCAGGCGACACGCCTGCCGCTGCAGGCAGAATCGCGCGCTACGCCTGGGGCGATGACTATCACGATTTAATCAGGACTAAGCTTAACAAGATCGACGAGTTTCTTCGCGAATTCGGTGGCCACCAGAAATGTTATGTCGATACTGGGCCAGTTTTGGAACGCGATCATGCGGCGCAGGCCGGCATTGGCTGGCATAGCAAAAGCACGATGCTCATCGACGAACGACTCGGGACCTGGTTTTTTCTCGCAGAAGTTTTGACGACTCTTGAACTGCCGCCGGATGAGCCTGTGCCAGCTCGCTGCGGAACCTGCGAGCGCTGTATCAAAGCCTGTCCCACAGGCGCAATCACGGCACCTCACCATCTGGATGCGCGCCGCTGCATTTCTTATCTGACAATCGAACTTAAAGGTTCCATCCCTCTCGAGCTTCGACCGCTTGTCGGAAACAGAATTTTTGGTTGCGACGATTGTCTTGATGCTTGCCCGTGGAATCGTTTTGCCCAGCTATCGCGCGAAACCGCGTTCTCTGCCCGTCCGGCAACAGTGGGCATGCCGTTGCGCGATTATCTCACCTTGAACGATGATGAGTTTCGCTCGCTTTTTAGAAATTCGCCGATTAAACGGATCAAACGGCGCGGTCTCTTGCGTAATGTCTGTGTCGCATTGGGCAACGTTGGAGATTCGTCGGATTTGCCCGCGCTTGAGCGCGCCACAGCCGACCACGAATGGTTAATCGTCGAGCACGCTAAATGGGCGATTCACCAAATTCGGTCTCGGCAAGGCATCAGCCCGACGCACCCAGGGGACAAGATCAAGCTCATTCAGGGAGGTAATTAACTGAATCCAAGGCCGTTCCTCGGCGCATCGTAGAATTGTTATGAACGGGATTTCGTTTGCAAGAGTCAAACAAGCGACTAATTCTGACGCCTTCACCCGGAGAACCGCTCCCCCGATGCACCAAGCCGTGAGCACACCTGCACCTTCGCCTTTGACGGCGAAGCAGCGCCGCGCCAGGCGCAAAAAGCAAATCATTTACGGATCGATCGCCCTGCTCGCGCTTTGGGTCGTCGCGTCGATCATCTGGAACAAGCGCGAGAAGCCTATTCCGGTCACAACGGAGACCGCCATTCGTAAGACGATCGTGCAAACCGTTTCTGCGACGGGAAAAATACAGCCTGAGGTTGAAGTCAAAATTTCACCCGAAGTCGCTGGCGAAATTATTGAATTGCCCGTCGAGGACGGGATGCGGGTCAAGAAAGGCGACCTGCTGGTGAAAATTAAGCCTGACTCTTATAAAGCGCTTCTCGAACAACAGGAAGCGGCT
>QHQO01000256.1 GCA_003221195.1 Verrucomicrobiota bacterium | reverse complement strand
AGCCTTCGAGGTCGTACTTCGCACCGCGGAGATCGGCTTCCGACTTGATGATCTGCGCCCTGGCCTGCGCTTCCGTAGCGTCGGCGGCGAGGAATTCACTTTCGAGATTTCCGAGGTCGCTTTGCGCCTGCTCGAGGTCGGCCCGCCTTCCGGCCCCGCTTGCGGCCAGCGCCGTGAATTGCTCGACGCGCTTTTTCGCCAGGTCGATCCGCGGGGTCAGCGCCGCTTTTTTGGCCGTCGCGTTTTTGAGCTGATCTTCCAGTCCACGCAGGGTGGCCTCGGCAGCCTTCACCGCCGCCTCGAACGGCACCGGGTCAATCTTGAAAAGCACGTCGCCTTTCTTAATCGGCCGGTTTGGTTGAATCGGCACCTCGGTCACCTGACCGGTTATGCGCGGAACTATCGGGATCACGTAGTTCATTGCCCGCACGTCATTTGTCGCGGGCGCGGCAATGTTCAGAAGAAGGAAAAGAACCATGAGTCCCACGATGGGCAGCGTGACGGTGATGACCTGGGTAGTAAAGTTCCAGGGCAGCCATTTGAATTTAAAGAAAACGAGCCAGGCGAAGAACGCGTAGATACCAAGCAGGATGATTTCCATTACACCTTCCTTCCTTTGATCTGCGCTTCGAGTTCCGCGACGCGGGCGCGGAGTTGTTCGAGTTCAGTGGTGGCGGATTCTTCCCCACCCGTCGGCTCGTGCGGGTGATCGACATCCGTGCCGTAGGCCATCTTGTGTAAAACCGGCTTGGTGTAAGCCCAAAGCCACGCAATTGGCCAGAGGAGTCCGCCGAAGACAAGCGAGAGTAAACACAGGCACTTGATAGCCCCGAGCTGCGGATGGCCCCGCTTATGGGCAACCTTTTCGGGGAGGATATGGAGCATCAGGAAAACCGTGATCAAGACGATCGGGGCGATGATGAGCGCGAACCACGCAATGACGTTCGCGACTGAATCGAGCGTTTCGCCGTGGAACATGGAGGCGTGGGCACGCGACGGTAGTGCCAGGAACGTTAAAGCAATGAACAGAACGAACCGTCCGCCACGAGGCCGTCGCGGGCTATCGGTGGATAGGATGGTGGAATCTTGTGGTCTCACGTTGTATCAATTGGTCTTGAGCAAAAACTAGCCGTCACAGTTGAGCAGATCATGACAGTTGTCTAAGTAAAAACTATTAGACTTTCGTAGTATGCCCTCCCACGCCATTATTTCCGCGATTACCCTCTTGCTCCTCCTAAGTAACGTATCTGTCACATGGTAATCCAAGCCCGCACCCAATTCCATCCGTCACTCTCGTTACGGCTTCCGTGGCATGCGCGTGTCTGATAATCAGAGTCCTGTGACGCGGGGGAACGGATGTCGAACCACGCGCCTATCTCATGGGAAGGGCCACCGGGTCGTTCGC
This sequence comes from Verrucomicrobiota bacterium, assembly GCA_003221195.1. Lineage (GTDB taxonomy): Bacteria > Verrucomicrobiota > Verrucomicrobiia > Chthoniobacterales > UBA10450 > Udaeobacter. The sequence continues at coordinate 24 of QHQO01000256.1, read as the reverse complement.
GGCCCCAGAATGGCCTGCTCTCTG
>QHQO01000017.1 GCA_003221195.1 Verrucomicrobiota bacterium | reverse complement strand
GCCCAAAATTTAGCGAGATTCTCGAGGCGGTTGAGACACGACAACTCGAGGGAAGTTTGCGCACGAGGGAGGAAGCACTCGAGTGGGTGAAACATGAGTATTCGTTAGGCATGAACGACTGACGAAAACACCAATCGTAGAATGAGAATTCTCATGATTAGCGCAGAAGGCCCGCCGCTCCAGCGGACCGGAGCGGTTATCGATGTCATGGATGGGCTGCCTGCTGCACTGCGTTCCCGAGGACACGAGGTTTGCGTGGCTCTTCCATTTTACCGGGAGATTCGGGAGAACCGCGCGTTTAAGAAAAAGGATACGGGGATCGCTGTCGATATACAGGTCGGCGAAAAAGTTTATGTCGCGCGGTACCTCGAGGGACGAAGTGCCAGTGGCGTGCAGTTGCTCTTGATTCGCTGCGATGAATTTTTCGATCGCGACGGAATTTACGGCGAACACGGCAAGCCTTATGAGGATAACGCTTCGCGGTTTATCTTTTTTTGCAAGGCCACGCTGGAATTATCTCGCCGACTGACCCCGCAATTGCAGGTTCTGCATGCCCACGATTGGGCTGCCGCGCTGGTGCCAGTGTTTGTGCGTGCGCAAGGACCGCCATTCAAGACCGTGTTGACCATTCATCATGTGGCTGACCAAGGCAGTTTTTGGGGACTCGATTTCGGGCTTACAAATCTGCCGGAGCGATTTTTCACCTTGAATGGAGTCGAGTTCTTCGGGCGCCTTAATGTTCTCAAAGGCGGAATTCTGTATACCGACAGGATCACGACCGTAAGCGAACATTATCGCCGCGAAATCCTGACGCCGTCCGGCGGCTGCGGCCTGGATGGGGTCTTGGGCGAAAATGCGCATCGTCTGACCGCCATTTTGGACGGCGCAGATTACAACGTCTGGAATCCGGCGTCGGACCGTTTGCTACCGGCACGCTACGATGAGAAAAAGCTTCGCGGAAAGCAGGTCTGTCGTGATGCATTGCTCAAGGAGATGAAACTTGCACCCGGGGCGCGGGGTCCCGTATTCGGCATGGTGACTCGAGTCGTTCAGGAAAAAGGCTTCGAAATTCTCGTGCCGCTTCTCGATCGACTTTTGTGGGATGATGTGCGCCTGATCATCCTCGGGCAAGGCGATCCCGCCTATGAAACTGGCCTCGCAGTCGCAGCCAGAAAATTCTCGACGAGGTTCGCATATAAAAAAGATTATGACGCAAAACTGGCGCACTTGATCGAGGCAGGTATGGACATCAGCCTGATTCCATCACAGTTCGAGCCAGCTGGTCTCGGTGCGATGTATAACTTAAAGTACGGTGCTCTTCCGATTGCGCGCGCGACCGGCGGAATTCACGAAATCATCGAGGGCTACGATCCGAGCTCCGACAGCGGGTACGGTTTTCTCTGCTACGAATATTCAAGCGAAGCCTTCTGGGATGCGATGAAGCGCGCGCGGCAAATCTTCCGTGATCGGGAGCTTTGGACCAAGCTGATGAAGCGGGCAATGGCGCGCAATTTTTCTTGGGACGCGTCTGCGCAGCGATATGAAGTTTTATACAAAGAACTGATTGGCGCCGCCGACAAAGCGGCAGCCTAGCCTCGGCGTGGCGCGCCATTTAGCTTTCCGCTTGTCAAACGGACCCATCTATGGAACTTTGGGCGGCTTTTTCGCTCGCTCATGGCTTACGCAATTATCAAGACCGGTGGCAGGCAGTTTCGCATCGCGGAAGGCGACACGATCGACGTCGACCTTTTGGATGTCGATCCTGGCAAGACCGCGACCTTCAGCGAGGTGTTGATGTTTGCCGATGGAAAAGACGTGACACACGGGAGCCCGCTCATCTCCGGAGCGAAGGTCACCGCTGAAGTTCTCGAACAGCGCAAGGACAAGAAGGTGATCGCATTTAAGTACAGGCGGCGCAAAGGTTATCACCGCACGGTTGGACATCGCCGCAAATTGACGCGCGTGAAGATTAAGAGCATCAGTGTAGGAGCTAAAAAGGCTGCGGCGAAGAAGACCGAGGAATAAAGGCGGATCACAACCTATTAGCTATCAACTCTCAACCAACGACTTTTTTCAATGGCTCATAAAAAAGGACAAGGCAGCGTTAAGAATGGCCGTGACAGCGTCAGCAAACGGCTGGGTGTGAAAAAATTCGGCAGCGAAATGGTCATCGCCGGCAATATCATCGTACGCCAGCGCGGGACAAAATTCTTGCCCGGAAAAAACGTCGGACTCGGCCGGGATTACACGATTTTTGCGCTGATTGACGGAAGCGTGCGCTTCGACCGTTCTGGGCGCCGCGTTAATGTGGATCCATCGGTGACCGGGAATTAGTCCGGTCGATTCTACTTCCCCGCGCCAGCAGCCTCTGGTATAAAGACGTTCCGCTCGTGAGATATAACACTTTTATTCTTTTCGGCGCGCCTGGCAGCGGCAAAGGCACTCAGGGCAAAACGCTTGGAACGATCCCACGCTTTTATCATTGCGCATGCGGCGATGTATTCCGCTCCATCGACACTCGCACGAAAGTCGGCAAAGCGTTTCTTGAATACTCGAGCAAGGGTCAGTTGGTTCCGGACGACATCACGGTAGAGCTTTGGCGAGAGGCGATCGATGCGGCTGTGGAAGCGCACAAATTTAAACCGGACATCGACACGCTGGTGTTAGACGGTATTCCGCGAAATGTTGGGCAGGCCAAGATTATGGGGGAGATGATCGACGTAAAAAAACTGTTTCATCTCGCGTGTCCAAGTCGAGAGACGCTTTTTTATCGGCTTAAAAAGCGCGCCCTGAAGGACAACCGTCTCGACGATGCAAACGAGCGGGTAATCCAACGACGCCTCGACATTTACGAAAAGGAATCGAAGCCAGTGCTTTCGTATTATTCGAATGAGCTGGTGACCGTGGTTGACGCGACTCAGCCGCCCGCCAAAGTTCTGCTCGATATTCTAAAGAGCCTGAACGGCGTGTATGAGCCAGCAGCAGTTTGAGAATTTCACAGCTTCCAGTCTCTACTGTGAAAAGTGCAAGGCCGCGATGCCTGTGCGCGAGCGATTGCTTTTAGTCCTGCCCGACAAGGAGATTTTCGATTATCTGTGCACCGGCTGCGGGTCGTCGGTAGGTCGGCGCGAGATTACGGCCGGCGAAAAACTCCTGGCACAAGCGGTGGCCAAGCGGCGCCCGCGCCGCTCCGGCGCGATGCATCGATTGACGCCGTAACCCGGCATGCGAATCGTTTTCATCGGCACCGGCGATATCGGGGTGCCGACACTGCAAGCGTCGCTGAAATCGGAACACGAAGTCGTTGGCGTTGTGACGCAACCCGACAAACCAGTCGGACGGGCTCAGTTGGTAGAGCCGCCGCCGATTAAGAAAGCACTCTCCGCCACCGGGATACCGGTTTTGCAACCGGCGCGGATCAAGGATCGACAAGCAATCGAAGAAATTCGTGCCTTTAAGCCAGATGTGATCGTCGTAATGGCTTATGGGCAAATCCTGCCACGTGAGGTTCTCGAAATTCCAAAAATTGCCAGCTTGAATCTGCACGCCTCGCTCTTGCCGCGTTGGCGCGGTGCCGCGCCGATCCAGGCCGCGATCGCGGCGGGCGATATCGAGAGCGGCATTACTGTGATGTATATCGATGAAGGACTCGATACTGGCGACATCCTCTTGCAGCGCAGAATCGACATTCTACCCGCCGACACAGGTGGATCATTGCATGATCGACTGGCGAAGATTGCGCCCGAAGCGCTACTCGAATCCTTGGAATTGCTTGCGGAAGAGGGAGCGCCGCGCATTCCGCAAGACAACGCACTTGCGACTTATGCCTCGAAGCTGAGACGCGAAGACGGCAAAATTGATTGGACCGATCCGGCTGAAGCGATTGAGAGAAAAATTCGAGCGTTCGATCCCTGGCCGGGCGCATTTATGGAATTCGATGGGCGCAAGCTGAAAGTGTTTTCCGCAGTCATCGTCGGCCTGTGCGGAATGCCCGGGGAAATTTTGCTCAGCGAAAAAGAGCTTGTGGTTGCCGCTGGCGAAGGCGCGCTATCGCTTGGCGAAGTGCAACCGGAAGGAAAGCGACGCATGAGCGCGGCGGAATTTCTGCGCGGACACCGTACCTGGTCATCCTGAGCGAAGCGAGCTCGCTGACTGTCTTCTCCGGCTCGGGATGACCTGTGTGTTTGTGCTTTCCAAGATCGATATCTTCTGTTGATCATTGTAAGTCACTCATGCAAACCGAAAAGCCAGCGTATAAACGCATCGTTCTGAAGCTGAGCGGTGAAGCCGTGCAAGAACGTGGCGGGCGCGACAACATTTCGCCAACAGTCGTGCGCGAGATTGCTGAACGGATAAAAGAAGTCCGCGATCTGAGTGTGCAGGTATCAGTCGTCATCGGGGGCGGAAACATCTGGCGGGGCGTATCAGCGTCGCATCGCGGCATGGACCGCACCACAGCGGATTACATGGGCATGCTTGCTACCGTGATTAACGCATTGGCGTTACGCAGTACGCTTGATCAAATGGGTGTCGAGACGCGTGTCCAGTCGGCGATCGACATGAGAAACGTGGCAGAGCCATTTATCCTGGGACGCGCCATTCGGCATCTTGAACTGGGTCGGATCGTGATTTTCGCCGCCGGCACCGGCAACCCCTACTTCTCCACCGACACAACGGCGGCCCTGCGTGCAAGCGAGATTCGCGCCGATGTGATCCTGAAAGCGACCAAGGTTGACGGAGTCTATGATCGCGACCCAAACAAGTACCCAGACGCGCAACGGTTCGACCAGCTCACTTTCTCGGAAGCTCTTTCGAAACGTCTGCAGGTGATGGATTCCACCGCGTTCAGCCTGTGCATGGACAACAAAATACCGATTGTCGTTTTCGACATGAACAATCCCACCAATATTCGCGACGCCGTGCTTGGGCGAAAAGTCGGGACACTGGTTTGCGATGAGCTTCCATCGAAGTAACACTTCACCGACATGAGTAAGGATGACATTCTTTTGGAGGCCGAGATGTCGATGGAGAAAAGCGTCGATTACATGGTGCACGAATTCACCGCGGTGCGAACCGGCAAAGCTTCACCCGGGTTAGTCGAAAACGTGGACGTCCACGCCTACGGATCGAGCATGAAGCTGAAGCAGCTTGCTTTGATCACCACACCCGAGGCGCGGTTGCTCGTTGTTCAGCCGTTTGATGCAGGCACCGTGCAAGACATTGAGCGAGCGCTCAAGGAATCGAAGATCGGCATCATGCCCGCCGTTGATGGGAAAATCATTCGGCTGCCGATCCCAGAGCTCTCAGAAGAGCGGCGAAAAGAGCTTGCGCGTTCGCTAAGCAAAATGGCCGAAGAAGCGCGTGTGCGTGTGCGCGCCAATCGCCGCGCTGCACTCGACGAGGCGAAGAAACTCAAGGCCGCCGGTGAATTGACCGAGGATGGCTTGCGCGATGTGGAGGATGAAGTGCAAAAGCTTACCGACCGTTTCGTTAAATCCATCGATGATCATCTCAAGCATAAAGAAGCGGAGATCATGAAGGTGTGATCGATCTTCCTTTACCTCTTGCTCCGAATCTTTGTCCTACTTGCCCATTCGTTAGCAAGAAAAGCCGAGAGAAAGATTAAGCGGAAGAGGAAGGCCAGATCATCTCGTTCGGTTTGCGAAAAATCGGGCTTGGCCCTACAGGATCTGGTACCACGCGTCTTCCATTTTCCTAGTCAGACCGCGAAACTTTCGCCGCACGAGCAGTGCGCGACGGCGTTGGGGTTGGTGACTTTGAAGCCGCCTTTCTGGAGATCTTCGCTGTAATCGAGCACTGAGCCGCTGACGAAAAGTGCGCTCTTCGGATCGACAACCAAGCGAACATTTGAGGTGGGAACGAGGATATCCCGCTCCTTCGGACCCTCTACCAAGTCCATCACATATTGCAGACCGGAGCAGCCGCCGCCTATCACGGCGAGACGTAGCGCACCCTCTGGCTTGCCCTTTTCCTCCAGCAGCGACTCCAGTTTGCGCGCTGCCTTCTCGGTGACGCTGATGAGGCGTTCATTACCGATTTTGTAATTGATAGCCGTAGATTCCGTCGTCATCGAAAAAGATTAGGAGAGCAGCAACGCGGGAATCGCATTTTCAACTTTTTCCTGGTCCGCACTGTTACTTTCTTGATTCAAAATATTTTCTTCCGCGATTGCCTTAACTTCGGCGAGTGTCGCCACATGTGCAAAGTTTTCACGCAACCGTTTCGCATTGGGCATCGTCCGCGAATAAGCCATCAGGCGCGCGCGCATCGATCGAATTGCGGGTTCCTCCGCGCCCCATTCACGAACCGCGAGCTGGCAGTGGCGCAGAACCAGGTTCCATTTTTCCGATAGGCTGGGTGCATCCACCATCCGTCCGCTGGCGAGATACTCTTTGATCTGATTGAAGATCCATGGGGCGCTCATGGCCGCGCGACCGATCATCGCGCCGGCGACTCCGTTCTCACGCCGTCGGTTCGCGACGTCGGCAGCGCTGGATAGGTCGCCGTTCCCGATAACCGGAATCGGAACAGCAGCGGCAACTTCGCCGATGACATCCCAATCCGCGGCGCCCGCATAACCTTGCGCGCGTGTGCGACCGTGCACAGTTATCGCCGCGATTCCTGCATCAACGAGCAGGCGTGCTACCCGCGTGGCGTTGATCGAATTGGCATCCCACCCAATGCGAATCTTGGCCGTCACCGGCACTGGCGCGATCGCTCGAACTACCGCCGTCGCGACACTGGCCAAAGTCGGACAATCTTTCAACAATGCGGAGCCGCCATTTCTGGAGACTACTTTGTTGACAGGACAACCGAAGTTCAGATCAATGAAATCTGGACGCACCCAATCAACGACCTGGCACGCCGCTTCCGCCATGTGCTTGCCGTCGGCACCGAAGAGTTGCACACCGAGTGGCCGTTCGATCTCATCAAAATCCAGGTACTCACGCGTCCGCGCATTGCGGCGGAAAATTCCTTCTGCAGAAACGAATTCGGTCGTGAGAACGTCAGCGCCGTATTCTTTGCAGAGCTGCCGGAAAATTTTGTCCGACACCCCGGCCATCGGCGCGAGGTAAAGAGGAAATTGTTCGAAAAACCAGGGAAGAAGCATGTCGATTTTTTAACCATGTGCCGCAGTCTGGAGCAGGTCCGCCACTTCGTTTTGAACGGTTTCCAGCTCGTCGAGCCGCAATTGCGGATCGGGTAC
>QHQO01000016.1 GCA_003221195.1 Verrucomicrobiota bacterium | reverse complement strand
TTCATAATGTCCAAGCGTTGCTTCGATGTTGTCGAGTCTCGGGTAGAGCAAGCCATTCTCGATGCCAAGAGCCGCAGGAACGCAGCTTGACCTCGGGTTCGGAATAACCCCGGCGTGCTAGCCCTTCTGGGCGACGCGCGGACTTGACGACGACTCGCCGCGGCGAGCCGGCCCTCCTATAGAGGAGTTAGCGGAATTGTCAAACGGTCGACGCGAGAAAAGTGAACTGCGGGATTTTGGAGAATTGTAAAAAAAGAATTTACTGGCCGCCCGAGAGGCGCATCTCGTTGCTGGCGACGAATCCGGACTTCTCATAAAGCGAGCGGCCTTCGTCCGAAGCATGAAGCAAGAGACGATCGATCCGCTGATTTTTGGACCAAGTAACGATCTCTTTGACGAGGAGGCTGGCGATTCCGTGTCGACGCCACTGCGGTTCGGTGAAAACATTCACAATTGTCGCCTGCCGGCCTTCGCCAATTGTAAATGTGTCGACTGGGCGTGGCAGGATCGGTTGTAACTGAACACCAGCGCCTCCAACAATCGTCTCCGGATTGTCGGCCGGAGTTGCAAGCCAGCCGATGTAGTCACCGCTATCGATCCACTGCTCCAGTCGTGCCCGCGATTTAGTGCGCAGAATCTCAAAGGCGTCATCGGAAACGTCTCCCATATCCTGAAACATTCGTGCTCGATGCCACGCGATGACGTCCGCATCCGGCAGAGTAGCGCGACGAATCTTAAAAGAGTCGGAGGCAGCTCGTGCCACCGGATAACGATCCGAATGTCTGCAATGCTCCTTTTCTTCAGCTCTTTGCATTCAGTCTATCTTTTCCCTGAGGTTCGCGATTCAATATTTAGCGCGCAGCCCTTCACACCCAACGCCGAACTCAGAACTTGGCAAGGCGTGACAGGGCATCGCTCGATGATACCATGCGCGAAATGGAAACTGCCGATTGGGCGTCGCTGAGTGACGAGGAACTTCTCGAGCGTCGCATCTCCGCGCTTGGTCTGCGCCTTGAGGGCACGGTATTGGAACCGCTCATCCAACAATTATATGATGAACTGTCGGCGCGTGCGCTGGTATTTCACCCACCGTGTCACGTGGGCGATGAATGGTTTGTGCCAATCGGTATCCCGGCCATTTTCATTCCGTTTTTCCTCGTGCATGATCGATTGCGAGCGCTGGAGCGGACGATGATGCTCGAGGTCGAGGGAGGGACACCCGAGTGGTTCATGAAATTGATGCGACATGAAGCCGGTCACGCTTACATGTACGCATATCGTCTCACCCGGAAGAAGAAATGGCAGGAGCTTTTCGGGCAAACTTCACGTGAAGAGACGCCGGACAGTTACCGCCCCCGACCGTTCAGCCGTAGCTATGTCATGCATCTCGAGGATTGGTACGCACAGAGCCATCCCGATGAAGATTTCGCCGAAACCTTCGCGGTCTGGCTTACTCCCGGGCTCGACTGGCGCAAGCGTTACGCACGCTGGCGGGCGCTCCAAAAACTGGAATACGTCGATGAGTTAATGCGCTCGTTGGTTGGCAAGCCACCAGTTCACATGCCCGAGTATCGCTTCGCTGATTACGATTGTTTGAACGTCAAGCTCAAGACTTATTACGCGCGCAAACGAAAGCTCTACGAAGATACATACCCAGATTTCTACGACGCCGATCTGCGGCAACTTTTCGCAGCCCCGGCGGGCATCAAAGCAAGCGTCTATCTGCAACGGCGGCGGCGACGATTATTGAACGCTATCTGTCAATGGACGAATGAGAACAAGTTCCGGGTGAACCAGCTGCTCGCCCGGCTGACCCGCCGCTGCGATCAGCTCGGGCTCCACGTGCTCAATGACGATCCGCAACAGGATTTTCGCGTCTCGGCATTTATCACCACGCTGGTGATGAATTATCTTTTCACCGGAAAATTCAAGCGCACGAAATGACAAAGGCGACAAAACGACGTGAAAAAGAAACTTAAAGTCCTCGTGCTTTTCGACGGCACAAGTCCAACAACCGTCGATCAGGATTTCACAAAGGAGCTGAAAACAAAGGATTGGAAAACCGAGGCGGACGTCATGGCCGCGCTCGGCACGCTCGGTCACACCGCAGAGCATCTCGCGATCTACGACGATGTCGATCTTGTGCGTCAAAAACTAGAGACTTTCGCCCCCGACATTCTTTTCAACCTCGTCGAACAATTCAGGAACAATCCCGGCTTCGATCAAAACATCGTGTCGTTTTTCGAAATGCAGGGCCTGCCGTTTACCGGCTGCGGTTCAACGGGCCTTACTCTTTGCAAGCACAAAGGCATTTCCAAAAAGATCCTGCATTATCACGGCATCCATGTCCCGCATTTCGTCGTCATTCCACGCGGTCAGCGCATCGCCCGGCGCAAGCAGCTCAGATTCCCAATCCTGGTGAAGCCGGTGAAGGAAGAGGCATCATATGGGATCTCGCAGGCGTCATTCGTCGATACCGACGAGCAGTTCCGCGAGCGCGTGGCTTTTATTCACGAGAAATATAACAGCGATGCGATCGCCGAGGAATACATCGATGGCCGCGAACTCTACGTAAGTTTGATGGGCAACGTGCGGCTAACGGTGCTTCCGGTTCGCGAACTGGTCTTTCGCGAAGTGCCGCCTAACGAACCAAAGATTGCGACGTTCAAGGCGAAATGGGATGAGGAATATCGCAAACGCTGGGGATTGGAAAATCGATTCGCCGAAGACCTCGATCCGCAACTTGTGAGCCACATCGAGGAGACGTGCAAACGCATCTATCGTCTGCTAACCATTGACGGGTATGCGCGCATTGACCTCCGGCTGACAGAGGCCAACGAAGTTTATTTCATCGAAGCCAATCCCAATCCCATCCTCGCCAACGATGAAGACTTCGCCCTTGCGGCGGGAAAAGCGGGTTTGCCTTACTCGCAATTGATCGACCGGATCGTGCGGCAGGGGATGAACGCGGTCCGTGATTAGCTTCGAAAGTGTTCCGGGCTTAAAGCCACTTTTTTACATGTGGCCAGCATTCCCGCACGTTAACCCTTAAATCTTTACAGAGATAAATATGCGTCCGGCGTTCAAAAGGCATCGCCCACGGACTACTCACGATTTGGCCAAATCTTCGACTGAGGCGAATTGCTCGCGCTCATTGTCATCCCGCGTGTCGAGCACCAAAGCAACTTCACCACTCCAATCTCGCGGTCCCCAGAGAAAATAATTCTGATGGCCAGAAATCGCCGGTGGCAGCCCAAACTTGGGACCAAAGAAATCAATTGCTCCAGCCTCGCCATAGTTTTGGCAGAAGATGGCAGCGCGCTTCTCATCTTCGGGCCGCAAGTGATGATAAACGTGTGCGACCGATGCGACCATTTCTTGCCAGCCAAATTGATCGGCGAAAAGCTGTGGCAGCGGAGCGGTATGCGAAGTTTCAGTGCGTGGCGGCTCTTGGTGGATGGCTCGCATGTACGCGACCAGTTTGCCGGGCGGCAAAATTGGTATGGCCAATGGCGCAAATAGCGCGCCGGTCAGGACGATTACAACCAGCAATGCCAGCTTAAACCATCTCAATCGGTTAGCAAAAACACGCTCTAATGCCACGCCTCCCGCTGCAAGAAGCATCGGATACGCGGGTGCGAGGTAGTAGCTTTTGCCATGCAAGATGATGAACTCGGCGAGCATGACCAGATATATGACTCCAAGCGCCATATAGCGCCGGCCTTCGCGGGAACCGAACACCCAGCACAATCCAGCGAGCCACAGCGGAAGAGTTCCCGGATTCATGAAAACAATCTGCTGTACGATGAATTGTGCCGGGCTTAGGGCGATGTTTTTGTCGCTGTGAGCAATGTTGCTCAATAGCTCGTACGTGGGCCAATGATTTTGCAGCTGCCATAGAACGTTCGGTAACGCGATGGCGAACGCGATCAGACCATCGAACCAGATCCATTTCTCACCGAAATGGCGGCGCTCCGACGTGAGCAGCAGCGCGACGAAAATGCCACCGGCGAAAAACGCCGTGGAATGTTTGTTTTCGAGACTGAGCCCCAGAAGAGCGCCGAACCAAAGCCAAAGGATCGGTGAACCACCGTTGATAATCCGAACGAGCAGATAAATGCATCCCATCCAGAACAGCGGCTCAAACGCGTTCATGGAGAAAAAATTGCCGACCGCCAAACTGAACAGCGCACAGAGCGAGCCCGCGCAGGCGAGCGCAACCGCCCACCCGCGTCCGCCCAGTTCACGTGCGATCAAACCTGTGATTGCAACCGTCGCCGCGCCCGCTAACGCCGGGAGAAGACGAATCGTAAACAATGAGTTGCCGAGAAGGATCTGGCTCAGGCGCAGCAGCAGGATCGACAACGGAGGTTGGTCCACATATCCGAAAGCGAGATGCCGACCGCAGGCGATGTAGTAGAGCTCGTCACGAAAATAACCGTAGCGCCCGATTGTCAGGAGATGGACCACGAGCGCTACGACGCTGAAGAGAATTATTAACGTTAACTCGGAACCCGAGCGTTTTTGGGTCGCTGCTGGAATTAGCTCGCGCATGATCAACGAAGTTTGGACTCGATCAATGAGTTTGGCCTGCAAAGCGCCTCATGATGTCATTCTGAGCGGAGCGAAGAATCTCGGGTCATTTCTTTATCGGCGCCCACGAAAGCAATAGTCAGAGATGTTTCGCTTCGCTCAACATGACAGCGCGAGTGATTAGCCTAAAAAAGCGCGGCGCGCACTTTCATTTTTGACGGTAGGCTAAGATATGAGCGTGCAAGTTTATGGATGCAATCATGTGGCCATCGAGGTCGATGACATCGAAAAGGCGGTGGCGTTTTACAAGGACGTTTTCAATCTCGAACAGATGCGTGGCGGCGAAGGCGATGCGTTTTTCAAATTGGGCGAACATCAGTTCCTTGCAATTTTCGAGGTGGATGAGGTGCAACTGGCGAACATGCGGCATTTCGGGATCATGGTGCGCGATGAAGCGCAGCTGGCGGAAGTTCGAAAGAAACTCCAAGAAAAATACAAACTAAAACTGCAGCCGCCGTTTCGGTGTGATTTTCGCGATCCGTGGGGAAACCGAATTCAGGTAGTCGATCTTCACGATGAATCGCTCGTCTGGCTCCTCCCTTACGGCGAAGTCCAGAAAGCCGGCATTAAATTCGACACCAAATAGTCGATGCAGCTCGCGGAAAGCTTCTCGATTCACTACTCTACGCGACGACGAGGTAGAAGTTGAAGTCGTAGTGCCTGTGGTGAATATCCGCAGGCTTATCTCGCGCTATGACCGTACATCACGCCCACTTCACCGTGGACCTCGTGGGTCGCTCTCCGGTTTTTGAAGGAGGGAATTAGGGTCTGCTTGCGCAGTCTGTTTTGTGTCCGCGCAGCCTGAAAGGAACGACCAGACCGAAATGAAAATTACAAACCCTCGCGCAAGCACGGTTCCCATCTCGATCTTCGTCATAAGCAAGTCAATCTGTAGCGGGGACCAGCTGATCCAGGCCCCTAACGACTCTCGCCAATTGCCTGCTTTCAATTGCACGTCGGCAGGGAAATGGATAAATGAGGAATAAGTTCGATGATCAAAAACGATTGGATTACCCTGCCAGTGAATTTCCGAGAGTAGGAATAAATGATCTCATTTATCGTTCCCGCGTACAACGAAGAGACAGAGCTCCCCTCTACGCTCGGCGCGATTCGCGCTGCAACTTCTGGTTTGTCTCAGTCGGTCGAAATCATCGTGGTCGATGATGCATCGACGGATGCTACGCCAGAAATCGCAGAGCAAGCTGGTGCCCGGGTCGTGTCGATCCATCGACGCCAAATTGGTGCTGCCCGAAACGCCGGCGCGCGCGCGGCGCAGGGTGAATATCTGTTTTTTGTTGACGCCGATACGCGAATCAACAACACCCACGTGACCGAAGCGATGGCTCTGCTCGAGGTGGGTTACACTGGCGGCAGCGCGCGCGGAGTCATGGATGGATTCATCCCATTGTGGAGCCGCATTCTGTTACACGCGTTCTGCACCCTTTATTTTGGCCTCAATCTGGGCGCAGGCGCATTTCTCTTCACTACACGAAGCAATTTCGAGGCAACTGGCGGTTTTGACGAGCAATACTTTGCTGCGGAGGAAGTTTATTTCAGTCTCGCGCTAAGGAAACTTGGCCGTTTCAAGGTAATCAGGGAACCCGTTCTCACCTCGGGCCGGAAGTTGCGCATGTACCCAGCCAAAGAAATTCTTGGCACACTCTTTATTATGATCCTCGGCGGGCCCCGCATGACGCGGTCGCGCGCCAGATTACGTTTGTGGTACGACGGCAAACGCGAAACAGGCGCCGCCTGATTGATATAGATGCCTCGGTGCCAGCCTTCAACGCATTGGTTGCCAAAATGCAGTCTTCATCTACATTAGCGCCTTCGTTATGGCAGAGAGCAACCAAACGTCGAATCTCAAGGAGTTTCAGTTGCATGAAAAAGATACCGGCAGCGCGGATGTGCAGGTCGCACTTCTTACCAGCCGGATCGAGCATTTAACCGAACACCTTAAGATCAACCGGAAGGATCACTCTTCGCGACGCGGCCTGCTTAAAATGGTCGCGCATCGCCGGAGTTTGCTCGATTATTTGAGCAAAACAAAAGCCGATCGTTATAAAAAACTGATCGACAAACTGAACCTGCGCAAATAACGCGGACCCCCACGTTCGCGCCCAACTGTTTGAACTGCTCGAAGCCGTAACCAAATTAAAAACAAAAGATAACCAGCAGTTCCAGGTGCAGTAATCACCTTGGATTTTAGGTTTTAGTTTCGGATCGTGGCGCTCGCTTCGGCGAGTGACCCTCGTGCGGGTTTAAAACCTACAGTCAGGGTGACCCACCTGGAATTGCACATCCAAGAAAGTAAAATGCA
>QHQO01000255.1 GCA_003221195.1 Verrucomicrobiota bacterium | reverse complement strand
CAGCCTTCGCTTTGGAGTACCGCGAGGAAGCGAAGGCTGCCACGCCGTAACAAAGTGAAGGCGGGCGGGCTCTTTTGACTTCCTTCTCTGCGCTCCAAAGACTACGGCTTGGCAGGCCAGCTAAATGAAAGATTTCGTTTACGTTTATATTCTGGTGAGCCACGCAAACCAAGCGATTCACTACACTGGCATTACACGTGATCTTGAACAACGCCTGCTCGAACACAATCGGCCAATTGTCCACACACCTCGCAACACCGGCCATGGCGAATTGAAACTGCCGTTGTATTCAAATCGAGAGCAAAGCGCGCACGTTCGAAAAATATTTAAAGAGCGGATCTGGTCGAGAGTTCGCTCGGCGTCATCTTTGATATTCGCTTTGGGGCGCAGCGAAAAAGCGACAGTTCCCACGCGGCATCCTTGGGGTAGGCCCATGCAGGCCGTCAGAAACGAATTATTTAGTACTATGAAAGCGTTCGTTTCGATAATTCTCGCGTTTGCCATTTCCATTGGCACGATTGAGGCGGGACCTGTGAGAACAGCGAAAAACGTCGCGAAAAGTTCTGTGCACACGGCCAAGAATGTCGGCCACAGTGTGGTCAAGGGCACAAGAAGAGCCGTGCACACTGTGGTTTATACGTTTACGCCATAGGCCCAGCAGTTCTCACGAGTCTTTATACTGGCCGGAGGCAGGGTCGCATCAGAGCGGATTACAATACGACCCAGCAGCGAATGGAGTTTTATGCGCTTGCCGGCGCGGCTGCACTTTCTTGAATAAGTAAATCGAGCTTGTTCAAATCAATCGGCTTGACGAGATGGTGCTGGAATCCTGCCTCCCGACACTTGCGGATGTCATCTTCCATTCCGAAACCCGTGAGAGCAATCCCAAGAAGCGGGCGGGTGGAGTGCAGCGTTTGCATCAGATCAGTGCCATTGCCATCGGGCAAAGCCAGATCGCTGATGAGTACGTCAAATTCGTGCTTTGTGCCGAGATCGAGCGCAGACTGGAAATTCAGAGCTGACTGCACGTGATACCCGCGCCGTCGAAGCAAGTTCGTAAGCGATCGGTTCGAATCCTCATGATCTTCGACAAGCAGAATCCGCATGGCTTGATGTTCCGGCAATTTGGGCGAAACCGCCGGCGTAATTTGAACCGCAGCTCTTTCGCTGGTCGGAAAAACCAGCGTAAACGTGGAGCCTTTGTTTCGACCGGCGCTTTGCGCAGTGATTGTTCCTTTGTGCGCCTCGACAAGTGCTTTGCTGATAGCCAGGCCAAGACCCAGTCCTCCAAGTTGTGTCCGGCCGCCTTGTTCGAAAGCATCGAAAATTTTCGGAAGTTCTTGAGACTCAATTCCCAAGCCGGTGTCTGCGATTTCGACGCGCAATTCTCCCTTGGAAGTGTTGCCCGTCGAAATGGAAATTTGCCCGTCGCTGGGTGTGAACTTAACCGCGTTATTGATCAGGTTCCAAAAGATCTGCTGGAGGCGCGCCGGATCCGCTCGCAAATGAACTTTCCGTGCGCCGAGATTGAGGGAACGCCTCAGATGCTTTCGATCAATTTCCGCCTGACAAATCTCGAGCGCATTCTGCAACAAGGTATGAGCGTCAACCACTTCAAAATTAAGCTGTACTTTCCCTCGATCGATGCGAGTTAAGTCGAGCAAATCATCGATCAGCCGCGCCTCCAATTCCACGTTGCGACGGATCATATGTAGCGATTCGTGCACTTCCGGTGGCAACGCTGGCTCGCTCTCAAGCGCGAGGGCGGACGCCAGCACCGGCGTAAGAGGGGTGCGCAACTCGTGGCTGAGCATCGCGAGAAATTGATCCTTCGCCAGATTGGAGCGCGCTTTTTCTGCCAATTCCAGGTTAGTTTTTTGCAACTCTTCCTGACGATTCTGAAGCTCTGACGCGAGTGACTGCGATTGCTTCAGGAGGTTTTCGGTCCGCGTGTTTGCTTCAATTGTGTGTAAGACGATTCCGATACTCTCCGTCAGTTGATCGAGA
>QHQO01000254.1 GCA_003221195.1 Verrucomicrobiota bacterium | reverse complement strand
CAAGGCCGGTGGCGCAAGCGCCTTATTTATCGATTGGATCGGTGCTGGCGGTGATGTTGGCGTCGGCTTTCACGGAGCAGGGGCCGGGGCTCGCGGGGTTGGCCTGCGGCGGTAGTAACCAAGATTGGCTTTCCGCTCTGTGCGCAGCCCGCGTCGCCGGTACGGAAACCGTGGTATTCGCTGGAAACGCCCGGGCCCCGTCTTGCGGGATGCGATTCGGGCTTACCGGCTCGAGAGGATACAGCCCTAAAGTCCTATGGAGACATGGCTGCAGGCATGGCAACATTGTTCACATGATTACCTACGACTCTGGTCAACATCGGTAAGTCCTATGAATCCCAAACATTCAAAAACATCTAGCTATATTCGCGTCATCACAGCCGGAACATGCCTTGCGTTCTTTGCCGGCTGCGCACAAATCGCCACCGTGTCGGAAAAACGTCCGGCCCCATTGCCGCCCAGCTCAGGCGCAAACCAGGTCGTAACGCAAACAATCGATAGCGCGTTAGCCGAGGAAAAGCAGCAGCCAATCGTCGCGCTCGGCGCGTTCGTAGCCGCTGCGCGAGACGCTTTACGCCAGCTCGATCGTAACCCGGAGAATGCAGAAGCACTGCGCGATTACAACTTCGCGGTCGCACGCATCTTCACTGTCATCCGGGATGCGAAATTGGATCCGTGGACAAATCCCATGAGTGTCGGCGCGAATGGCGAGTACACTCTCACGTGGAAGCGCGATCCGCGGCCGGAGTGGAACCTTGCGCTCTACGACTTGGTTCCGGCCGATCAGCTCAATTTCAAAGGCACCTATGTGAAGGACCACGTGAAGAAGGACGGAATCGGCGCGCCGCTCGTTGCGGAGCGAACCCTCACAGCGCAACAAGCCAGTGCACTCTTCTGTGCGCCAAACATCTTCTATAGCGTTACCGCGACGGCGCAGTTCGAAGGTTCCCGCTGCGTCATCACGATTAACGATCCGCTCGCCACGGAGACCGTGCGCGTGGACGGACACACCTATCAGTTGGCGGCAAACTTCACGGCGGCATATGCCCTCCAGCTTGCCCGTGAAAAGCCCCAGAAGCTTGGATTAGCTCGTCTCCTCCGGCCGCAGGAATACGCCGCCACCGCCCGGATCATCCGCTTTGAACCTTACAATCCAAACAAGACGGTCGTCCTTTTCATCCATGGGCTTATGGACACACCGGTCACGTGGGTGCCGATGTTGAATGATCTGCGCGGCGATGTGGATTTCCGGCGCAACTATCAAATTTGGTTCTACAGCTATCCCAGTGGCTACCCTTATCCTTATTCCGCAATGATCCTCCGGCAGGAACTCGATGCGATTGAAAAAAAATATCCGCTGCGCAAACCGATGGTGGTAGTGGCTCATAGCATGGGCGGATCCATCACCCACACTTTGCTTACCGACGCCGGCTCGACTCTCTGGCTCGAAGCTTTCGGACATTCTCCGGCCCAAACTCCGATGGACGCTAAGAGCAAACACATGCTCGAGGAGGTTTTAATCTTCGAGCACAGGCGCGATATTGGGCGCGTGGTCTTCATGTCCACGCCGCATCGTGGCAGTGACCTGGCCAGCAATTGGATTGGCCGCATCGGCTCGATGATTGTGAAAACGCCATCGAAACTGATCGCAATCGGCCAGACCGTGCGTGAAAGCCTCACTGCCGATCCCTCGGCGCTGAAGTTGAAGCGTCTTCCCAACAGCGTGGACACCCTGGCCCCGAACAACCGTTTCGTTATGGCAATCAATAAGATCCCGATGACGAAAACAATTCCCTATCACTCCA
>QHQO01000015.1 GCA_003221195.1 Verrucomicrobiota bacterium | reverse complement strand
GATACAGTGGGATGGTGATTCCATTTCTCCTGATTGCCGCCGGTGCCGGGCCCGGATTTACATTGCTAAACACCGTTGGTCTCGCCGCGGTTTCGCCGGAACGGTTCGGTCAGGCAACGGGAATGATCTACATGTTTCGATTCGGCGGAGGTGCGATTGGCGTCGCCGCCGCGAGCGAACTTCACGGTGCCTTTTTCCAGCGCCATCTCGCTTTCAGATTATCTGAGAC
This sequence comes from Verrucomicrobiota bacterium, assembly GCA_003221195.1. Classification (GTDB taxonomy): domain Bacteria; phylum Verrucomicrobiota; class Verrucomicrobiia; order Chthoniobacterales; family UBA10450; genus Udaeobacter. The sequence continues at coordinate 7,548 of QHQO01000015.1, read as the reverse complement.
GCCATTGTCATTCGCACAACAGAAGCTCTTGGAACAGCCCGGCGCGGCCGAACGAATCGGAAAGATCGATGCCGGCCTGATCACAAGTCAGGTCGAACTGGTCCGCCAGGCGTTTCACGAGTCATTCGCGGCGGCGTTCACCGGCACGTTGCGTCTGAATCTGATCTGGCCCATTGCGATCGCAATTTTGGTGGCAATAACGCTAAGAAGTAAGAAAGCAAAAACGGGAACGGGAAAGTTGATGGCTGAGAGTTGAGAGTTGATAGACGGAGGCGCGAGCAAGTGGACAGTGATCCGTGATCGGTGATCAGTGGCGGGCAGCAGATTAGAAGATCGTTAGTTGATCCGCCTTCGTAGGATTACGCCTTGCGCCGTGAGTTTTCGCTACCGTACCGGTCCGCCAAGATGATCCCTAAGCGCAAATCCTATCCCGGAATGGGAGTTTATTCCAATTACCGTGCGTGTAGATCTTTGCTGAAACCGAGGGACGAATTCTGGGTTGTGGTGATGACGGGATTTTACGGTGCGGTTGAGGCGGGTTCTGGGCTTCCCGTGCTTAGCACACTTGACACCGGCGGAGGGAGTCACCGTGAACCTCTGCACCCGTCATCATTATTACCATTTCACCGGGTAGAAAGCACAGGAATAAGGATGTTCGTATCATGAAAATCACCGAACAATTCGGCATCGCATGGATTCGAGAGGAGGGAGCCTCGGCGGACGAGCTTGTTGCGGTGCATTCGCGGCCGATAGGTTTTTCCGATGCTGACGAAGCATGGCGGAAATTCGAAAATGGAAAAGCTGTCGAAGGTTTTATCCCGATTGTCTTCCTGGATGAGCAGCTAAACAGCTTTGAATTGCGATCGTGGCTCCAAGCGGAAGCTATTCACCGGTGCCATTTGATGTGAGTACAAACACACCTCTCACGGCTCGTTACGGATCAGATTGGAATTCTCGTTCGATGGAAGCCGAAACGGTAACGAAAACAGAGAAGTTAGTCGGAAAATACTTCCACGGCGCTAACGAGAATAACAAGGTCGAATGGTAGGGCGTGGTGATTGGAGAACCGCATCCCGGCTGGTATCTTGTGCAACTATTCGACTGGGCTTCAGGCAAGCTAAACGTGCAAAGACTTGTGCCCATCGAGAAGATGACTGCTTGGTTATTTTATCCTGATCGCGATGCGATGACGTCTAGCTCAACGTACGAATAAGCTTAAATCAGGGAATCAGCCAAGCGCCATCACACCGCACCCAGCCGGCTCCATATGTTCTGTTGGTAGAGCGATCTAGCTTTGCTGGATTGTGGATGGGACGCAACTCAGCAAACTTCAGAGAACATTTTCCAAAATAATTACGGCCACGGAGCGCGTTCGAACGTAATTTTTAAGTCAGTAGATGAGTTCCCGTAATTCGCGAATTGTTCACAACAGACTAGCTTCGCAGCTCCTATATCGACTCTTGGACTGGCGAAAGTGGGATGAGCTCAAGCTTGCCGAAGTATCTGGAATCCTGCCGAGCGTTATTTCCGCGCATCTCAGTGGCAACCGCCCTATCCGTCCGCAGCACCTCGCTGCGTATCTTAGAGTCCTGGATCGCCAGGAGCGTAGTGCCTTGCTGGATGCGTGGTTACAGGACAACGTGAGGTCCGAGGTAGCCGCGAATCTACTCGAGGGCACTAAGACCGATTCGATGTGGTCAGTCGAAGAGAATCGATGTCGAATGCTCGATTGGTGGGCAACGGCGATCGCGCGCGATTCTAAGATCGCTAAAATCTTCCGTCGTTTCGGTACCAAAGCCGCCTTCAAGTGTCCTTTGCAGCTCTTATCACTGGTGAGCACGACCGGCGTTCAATTCCAAGGCTGGCTGCTGGAGAGGGCTTGTAGCCTGTTTGCGCGCGTTAAGCACGCTACGGTTGCTCTGATTACTCTCGTTTTAGCTTTGTGCCAGCCGGACAAGGTAACTCAGCGGGCAGGAGAGCTGGCTGAGCAGGGCGGTGAGCTGGCTGGGAAGGTTATCGCCAATTCGGTGTTCGCTACGTCGTTTGTCGCACCAGCTTTGGCGGAGACAACGAACGTCAGCTTCGATTTGAGAGATCCATCGCCACCGGTGGAAAGTCGGAAGGTTAGGAATGCGTCGCGAGTGATTGTTAAAGGGGGGCGCGCCGGGCACGGCCACAGCATCAGGTCGCTCCGGCACGGCGTATTCAGAGAACAATCGGCCACGAGTGGCGTAGATTGGTTACGGCACGCAAGAATGTACACAGCGCGTTTGCCCGGCTAATTCGCGACGCGCATACGCGGCAATTCAACCAAACGCACGGTAAGCAGCGAAGAAGCTAAAGCGGAATCGAAAGCGCAGGATTCGTTGCCCCGGCTGTGGTCCTCGGCAAAAGGTTCGCCGTGTTCGGCACCAATGGCGAGGCGAACTCGCTGTCGATGGAAGAACGCGCGATGCTCCTCGACGAGCTGGTCGCGTCCGGGGCCGACCCGTCGGCATGATGCCGGGCCCGGTGCCTCGATGAGCGGTTGCTCGTGGAGGTTATCTTGCAGCGCGATTAACGGTTTCGATGACTTCTTCAGGTATAGATTTTGTCGGGCATGGGTTTTGCTCGACGGCAATTATCGCAGCCTTCGGCAGCCTGCATCAACCTTCACGGCGATATCCCGCAAAAACCGCTACGACGGAACCAAACAGAATTTTGTCGCCATCCTTTAAATCAACCTCGGTAACGGGGAGGCCATTGACCCGTGTCCCGTTTGTTGAATGCAAATCTTGCAGTCGATAGGAGTCGGCTGATCTCGCGATGATTGCGTGCTGCGCTGATACCGTCGGATCGTCAATAACTATGTGGTTCAATGAAGCGCGGCCTATCGTGGTAACGTTGCGTAACTTGTGAGCGACGAGATCATCTTCGCCGCAAATCAGAACCAGCCGAGCCATTCTTTCCTCCAATTTCACCGAAAGCCTGCCTTGTTATCGCTTCTCAATAGCTTCCCAGTCCTTGCGCCAAACTGAAAGCGGCCGCGGCGCCCCCGTTGTCTGCATCGGGTGGGCGGCGAACCAGGGCCATTAAGTCGCCCGTCAGTGAGTTTCGGTAACTGGTGCCGGAGATGGACCTTCAGACGGTGAGGATGTCGTCGTTAGGTTCTTTTTGATCAGGTACCAGAGCATTGTCGCGAGCAAGAGCGAGATCAGCTTTGCGCGCCAGTTTTCCAGAGTCAGTTTCGTGCGTAGAATCGAAATCAACTTCGTCCGCCAGTTTTTCATGTCAGCTCTTAATAATTGCTGTGCAGCAAATTTCCGCGCTGGATTGAGAAACGTCTCCGCAACGAATTGCGCTCAACTCGTCGCCGAAGGCAAATGGAATGCGGTGCGTCCCATCGCTCGCTCGTCTCACCATGCGACCAATGCAATCTGTCCGGCAACGTCACAGCATGGATACTCATTTCGCTCACTCAATCGCTAGGAAGGTAATCCCTTCTTTGCGATCAATTCCATCTGCTCGCAAAAGCGATCGAGTTCTCCCAGCGTGGTGTAGAGGTTCGGCGTGATTCGAATTCCCTGGAATTCTTCGTGCACGATCGGCACGGTGAAGATGTGGTGTTTATCGAACAAGTATTTCGCCACAGCGTTCGGATCGGTGCCGTCGATGTGAACATTTCCTATTGCGCACGATTGATTGGAATCGAACGAAGTGTTGAACCGAGTTTTGGGGACGTCTTTGAGCCGGTTCATCCAGTAACGGGACAGGTAACGCAACCGCGCTTCCTTGCGTTTGCCGCCGATGCCGTTGTGAAAGAGCAGCGCTTCACCGATGGCAAGCTTCGGCGCGGCCGAGTGGGTGCCGATCTCTTCGAATTTGCGAATGTCGGAGGCCTGCTTCGCTTCCGCAGCCATGAGCGGCCAGAGTTTGTCAATCTTGTCGCGTTTCACGTAAAGCATGCCCGTGCCTTTCGGGGCGTACAGCCATTTGTGGAGACTGGTGCCGAAGTAATCGCAACCGAGGTCGCTTTGTTTGAAATAGAACTGGGCAAAGGAATGGGCGCCGTCGACGATGGTCTCAATGCCGCGGGCGCGCGCAATGTCGCACACTGCTTTAACGGGAGTGATTTGGCCGGTGATGTTGATCATGTGTGAGATCAGGACGAGGCGAGTGCGGTCGGTGATTCCTTTTTCAAACGCAGCGGTGATCTCGTTAAGGTTCTTCGGCGGAATCGGAACCTGAATAAGCTTGAGCTTGAGGTTTTCCCGTTTTTCACGCTGACGCAAAGTGGTGAGCATGCGCGGGTAGTCTTGGGTGGTGGTAAGAATTTCGTCGCCGGGTTTGAAGTCCATGCCCATGAGCAGAGTCTCCAGTGATTCCGACGCGTTGCGCGTGATCGCGACTTCTTCGCGGTCGCAGCCGAATAACTCCGCCAGGCCGGTGCGAATCGTTTCCGATTGCGGCTCGAGGATTTGCCACATCGTGTAAGCGGTGGCGTCTTCCTGTTCCCAGATGTAACGGACGAGCGCCTCGGTCACGATCCGCGGGCTGGGCGAAACGCCGCCGTTGTTCAGGTTGATGATGCCGCGTGTAACGCTGAACGAGTTTTGGATGGTGGCCCAGTAGTCGTCGTCCATGGCCGCTTCTTCCGGCGTCAGATGCGCGACGTTCTTCGACGCTGCCTCAACATTTCTGAATAACGACGCGACTGTTCCCGAAGAAAGCGCGGCCAGACCAAAGCTTTTGCCGGCGAGTGAAATGAAGTCCCGACGGGTGCGCAGCTGCACGTCGTTAATTAGAGCGATCCCGCAGACCGCGTGCAATCATTGTCTTCGCTTACTTTCCAGTTCTCCGCTACCTCGCGGCGTTACCGGTCATGTCGCTCATCCCATTTCGCTCCGTTGTCTTCGTTGCGGCGGTTGGCGGGCGAATGGGGTCAGTGACATAGAACACGTCGCGACAAAGGGAATGGAGCTTTTGGGGAAAGCGACATAGAAGGCTAAGCCGCGACGGGTAGCGGCGAGGGAGCTGGGAAGCGAACGAGTTTCAATCGCGCGGGTAGACGGCAACGCAGCTAGGGTAGCTGGCGCAAGCATCGGGCGGTGCGAGTGATCAAGGCAAAGTCGCGAGGGGTGGCGGTGAGGAAGCGGGACGCGACCGAGTTTCAACTGGGCGGGAGCACATGAGTCAATTTCAATTCGCTACGACGTGACAAGTCCGCGTGAACTGCCTTCATCAGATTACGGCATGGCAAGCAGGTCGACGGCGTCCCACCCCCCGCCGTGTTGCGGAATCGGGTTTCTGGGCGATAGTCGGAGGTCAAGAAGTACTAAGGAGGAAAGTCAGCCTCCGGTGCGCGCCAAAGTCGGTGCGACGTTGGTGCCTGGTAGAAAGTCAGAATCAATTATTATGAAAGCCGATCTCATTGCAGCTGCCTCCGAAGTAATCACTAATCAGCAAATCCTGGTGAACATGGTCTCACGCCGCGTGCGACAGCTTTCCCTCGGTCATCGTCCCCTTGTGGAATACGCTCCGGGACTTCGTGAAGCCGATATCGCGCTAACCGAGATCGCTAACGGAAAACTGACGTTCGAGTCGACCTTCGGTCAGAATGGAACCGCTGAGGCGCCCGCCAAGGTCGTGCTGTTCCCCGGTGTCACGGCTAGCAAAAAAGCTAAAAGAGCTGCCTGAAAGGAAGAAGCGCCAAAGGCGCTGGTGAATGGTGATCAGAGGGAAGAGTTGAGGGGTGATAGTTGATTGTTGAGAGTTGAAGAGGGTGATCACCGAGCCACGACGTCCAAGGGATCGGAAGCGCTAAGGACACGGTTAAGAAGTTTCGCCACGGCGAATGGAGCCGCAGGGACGCGAGTGACATAGATGGGTTAAGCCGAGGAGGCCGAAAGGAGTAAGTCAATCCGTCCGTTGGCGGATAAGAAGACGGAGGCTGATTCTGCTGCCGGTTCCGCTTTTACTACCCTTGAGCCATCGCGCCCATGATTAACGCGACCAAGCTCGTCGCGACCGCGATAGCGACCTTCGTTTCAACGGATAAATTCATAATTTTCCCTTGAATTATGGCGGGACCCCTGGGCTCCCGTTTTATCTTCCTTTTTAGATCGCTTCGAATTTCTGCGCGCTTATGGATGCCACGCGCAGAGGGAGGGGACAGCAAAGGATCAGTGATCAGTGATTCGTGATTAGTGATTGGTGATCGGAGATTAGTGAATCGTTGATCCGCCTACGCGCGAGAGTTGAGAGTCGATGGCGAAACCCGAGAAAAATCCTTACAAACGTAGTGCTGTTTTGCATAGGATCCCCGGCAGATGAACGGACGCTACGACGAGATTGCGTCAGCAGTGCCCGCCGATTTGGATGCATTGCCCCGGTTACGCGGATTTCGCTTGCGCGGGATGGAGATGACGCGGCTGGAAACTTTTATCGACGCGGCGTTTGCGTTCGCGATCTCGATGCTGGTAATCGCCGCGAACCAGGTCCCGGATAATATTGAAGAATTACTGGGCGCCTTCAGGCATGTACCCGCCTTCGTGGCAAGCGTCGTTGTCCTTGGAATTTTTTGGCGCGGCCATTGGAAATGGAGCCGGCGTTACGGGCTCGAAGACGGCGTCTCGATTTTCATCAGTTGGGCGATGCTCGCCACCATCCTGATCTATATCTATCCCTTGAGAGCGGTTTTCGGGTCGATGTGGTTTCTTCTCAGCGACGGTCGAGTAGGCCAGGCACTCGGGGCCCGGAGCGATGCGCAAGCGCGCGCCCTTTTCGCAACCTTTGCTATTGGATTTACGGCCATCGCACTGGAGATCGTGCTTCTGAATCTGCGTGCCTGGCAATTGCGCGACCCGTTACGACTGAATGAACTAGAAAAATTGGCGACCCGCGGTGACATCGCGGGCTGGAGCATCCCGGTGGTTGTCGGAATCATTTCGCTGATCCTGGCGCTGGTTCTGCCGAGGGAGCAGCTCGCGTGGAGCGGCTGGGTTTATTTTTCAATGGCCGTTCTGGTGCCGCTACATTCGGCCTACTGGAAAAGAAAGACTTAAGAATTAGAACTGACGCTTGCGCAATGCTGAGTCCTCGTGCGAAGAGGGTGTTCCCGTGAAACAATTTCTTGTTACTCTACTTGTCTCCAGATTTGTCAGCGTTGCGCGCACAACGAGTAACAAGTAACGACTGAAAAGTGAGAAGTGAGTGCCCCGGGACGCGCAACATAGAACACGTCGCGACGAAGGGAATGGAGCTTTTGGGGAAAGCAACATAGAACACGTCGCCAGTGAGGGAATGGAGCTGAGGGATCAGTGACATAGAAGGTAAAGCTGCAAGGGTAGCAGCGAACGAGCGTGGGCAACGAGTGAGTTTCAATCGCGCGGGTAGACGGCAACGCAGCTAGGGTAGCTGGCGCAAGCACCGAACGTTGCGAGTGATCAAGGCAAAGCCGCGGTAGGTAGCGGCGAGGGAGCTGGGAAGCGAACGAGTTTCAATCGCGCGGGTAGACGGCAACGCAGCTAGGGTAGCTGGCGCAAGCACGGGGCACTGCGAATGATCAAG
>QHQO01000270.1 GCA_003221195.1 Verrucomicrobiota bacterium | reverse complement strand
CTCGATGGCAGTGCTGGCTCTAGTGGCTGGTTAGCTCCTTGCTTGTTAGTTTCGAGAACTTTTCCTCGACTCCTCGCTCGATGCGCTGGCGCTTTATGTCGTCCTTCTTCTCTTTCAGCATCGATATCAGCTGGTTCATCCCATCAGCGAGATCAGCATTAGCCGACGGCCATTCGCTTTTATTTCTGAATGTAACGCCCGGGTAGGCAGCCTCTAAATCAGGTATGCGACGGCCTTCTTTCTGGACTCTTTCCACAATCTTCACAAGCCCGTCCATATCTCCGAAGGCGTAACCATTGATGTAAGGCCCCACGAGCTGATAAAAAGCGTTCTGGGCGTGCAACAGCTCAAAGCCAGGACTACCGATGCTTCCCATCTTGGTTTGATCCAGGAGAACGCCAAACTGCCGACCGCGATACTGAGCAGAATAAAACCAGTAAACCGATTCTTTTCGATAGCCTAGGTCGTACAGCCGGATCGCGGCGACATAGAGTTCAGGAAACGTGAGCCGGTCCCAATCTTTCTTCATCTGGGCGATGGTGGCAAGAAAGTCATCTTCCTTCGCCGACGCCAGACCAGAACTAAACCGGCCGAGTTTGACCTCTGGGCCTTTCGAATCGTAATAGGGCGTGACGTACGCATCAATGTGGGAGGGATTGATCTCTGGCTGCGCGGCTTTCAACGCGACCAGTGCGAAGCTTATCGCGACCAATGCAAGTGACAGTTTGTTGATCAATTCATTCATACGGTGATTGCCTCGATACTCTTGAGGACGGGCGTCGACGCTCTAACAGTGTTCTGGATCTCAGCGACTTTATCGGTGTGCACAATGAGGGCGCGAATGTCGTCTTCTGAGAGCGAGCTTTGCTAAGATCGAGAACTGTTTCATAAAGTAAATTCGTTATCACAATGGCTAGCAGTCAACTGGAGCGATTGGTTAGGTCTGGCTATTTTGGAATTAGCTGTGCTGAGTTCACGTTGAATCTCAGAATCTGCCGCTGGTCGCCATGCTTAATCAGGCCGAGCGTGATCGTCGCCTCTCCTTTCTCGAACGTAGCCTTCGTCGCGTATTGCGCAGAAATGACTTTGCCGTTCTGCGTGGTAGCGGACATGAGAGCCTGTCCCTGTGGCGGGTCGTACTTTTGGAATCGACCGAGGCTGCCAAACCAGTTAAACATCTGATCTAATTGTTGTTGTGTGACGGCTTGCTTGAACTCGGGACTCGCGCGGTCGAGGAGCTCCTTCTCGCTCCACCCGTTTATGATGGCAGGAATGGCGGTGTCAGCATAAGCTTTGCTTTCCTTGTCGAGCTCATTGCCGCGCACTGCGACGAAGGCGATACCGATGGCTGCCAACACAACGATTGCAAGAAAGATCGAACCAAGAACAATGAGGAATTTTTTCATATGCGCGTAATACCTAACGAGAATGGAGTGAGCTGGGAAGCCGCAACATAGACGGGGCAAGCCCGAGAGGGCGAATGAGCTGGGAAGATCATGAGTCAAAGAGATAAGCCACCCTGCCACTTGAAGCAAAGTGTGAAGGTCGTCGCCGGTACAATACAAGTGGCTGGGTTGGCTTCATCGATTGGTTAGGCGTTTTGGTCAGCGAGGTTCTTATCTTGGGTAGATGGAGAGAAAAGCGTGTAAACGGAAACGACTCCCACCCCCCAACCGTGCGGTTACTGGCCTTCCCGTATTATACTAAAGTTTAATAAGACCAAGGTCTCATTGACAGAACGGCAGACGCGTCCCTAGTCTTGCCTGTTCTAATGCGAGACCATACTCAGGATTTCTCCAATTCGTTCTCGACGCACCTGACATGCTTCTCGCACACCACGAAACTGCAAATGGGAGTCTCCGTTTGCACAACATATGAAAGGTCGGTCATGAACTGCGATAATAAAAAAAGCCGGTCAAAGTCTCGTCACCTAACAGCAGCGTTGGGCAAATCCTTTGTTGCACTCGCTATCCTGGCGGCATTCTTCCCATTGCCTAGGAGTCAGGCGGGTGAATCAAGAGGGAACGGGTCAAGCGCTCCGGAATTCATTGCTGCGAGCGGCCTGTGGGTTGATTGCAATATTGTTACCGATTTCAAACAGGTTGGCCGCAACCTAATCATCACCGTGGACATCACCGAGACGTTTTCTGGAACGCTGGATGGCTGCTATACTGGGACGGAGCGTGACGTTGTTTATAGAAACGGGTCCGCGACGTTCCACGGTAGCGGCATTTTCACTGGTGTTGTGAATGGGCAATCCGGCACGATGGTGATGATCTACGAAGGCACCGCTAACGCCCGAGGCGTGGCTTCCGCTAATTGGGTTCTCGAGCAGGGTACGGGCGGGCTGACGAATCTGCACGGGCAAGGCACTTTCGAGGGGACTCTCGTCGCGCTGCA
>QHQO01000258.1 GCA_003221195.1 Verrucomicrobiota bacterium | reverse complement strand
AGAAAACCGTGCTGGATCTCTCGGCGGTGGAATCGGCAAGCCAGGATTCGCGCGCGACAATGCTTGGGCTGGAGCAGGAATTTGAAAAACAACGTCTCGGCCTCAACAAAATACTGGGAGCGGAACCTGAAATTAAAATCGAGCTGCGCGCCGGTCTGACTTTGCCGGCGCATCTCGAACCTCCCGCCGAACGAGAATTGATTTCCGATTTGGAATCGCGCCGGCTCGATCTGCTTGGATTGCAGCGCGGTTACGAGAGTCAGGACGCGACTGTGCGCGCCGCGATTCTCGCACAATTTCCTAAGATGTCGGTCGCGTTTACCAAAGCCACAGATACAACCAACGTCCAGACGACCGGTTTCAACATCGCGGTGGATGTGCCGATTTTCGATCGCAATCAGGGCGTCATTGCAACCGAGCGCGCTACACGCCAAAGATTGCGCGATGAATACAATCAGCGCGCATTCGAAGCGCGTTCCGATATTGCTGCTGCGATTGCCGATATTCGTTCGTTAGATCGACAAATCGCTGCTGCGGAAGAAGCGCTGCCGCTGCTGGAAAAGCTGGTTAGCTCCGCGCAAACGGCGGTCGAGCAGCGGAATGCTGACGTGCTCAGTTATTACACGGCACGGAGCAACTTGCTGCAAAAGCGAATTCAATTGATCAAGCTTCAGGAACAATTGCTCGAAGCGCACACGGCGCTGGAGATTGCTTCCGGGCGTTATCTCCCGATGAACAGAGCGTTGCAGCCCAGATGAAAAAGAAACATATCGTCATAGGCTCGCTCGTGGCCGTCCTGGTCCTGGGCGGCCTTGTCTGGATCGCACAGCGATTCGAGGTCGGAAAAGAAGAAAAAAAAGCTGGTCCAGTTCCACAGGTGCAGGTCTCAAAAGTCGAACGAAAAACCATCACCGAAACAGTGATCGTTTATGGAAGCGTGGTCGCGCAGCCCGGCAAGACGCATTCCATTTCAATCGCCTTTGAAACGCGCGTGCGCCACATTCTCGTCGCGCCGGGCCAGTTCGTGCAGGAAAACGATCCATTGATCGAGATTGAATTGAGCCCTGGGGCGCAAGTTCAGTTTCAACAAGCAAAAAACGCAGCAGAAGCTGCGCGCAAGGAACTCAAGCAGACTCAGGAGCGTTTCAACTTGAAGCTTGCTACAAATCAGGAGCTGAGCGCCGCGGAAAAAACTGCGCGCGACGCAGAGGCGCAGCTCACGGCTTTGCAACGCGCCGGGGCGGGAGGCGATAAGCGCATCCACTCGGACATTTCGGGCGTGATCGCCAAAGTGGACGCGCAAGATGGACAGATTGTTCCAGCTGGCGGTCCGCTGGTGGAGATCGTTGCCGAAAATGAGATCGAAGTAAAACTGGGCGTGGAAGCGGAAGATCTTTCCGCCGCGCAAGAGGGCGCGCCGATTACGATTGTGCCTGTGAACGATCCAACCGCGGCAAAAGTACAAGGCACAGTTCGTCTGGTCACGCGCCGAATCGATGCGACGACGCGACTTGTCGATGTTTACGTCGCGCTGCCTGAGGCGACAAAGCTGTTATTAGATGGCTACGTCCGAGGCGAAATCCAGCGCACTGAGAAAGACGCGCTGGTCGTGCCGCGGTCAGCCGTTTTGCCTAACGAATCGCGCGAGTTCGAAGTTTTCACGGTGGCAAATAATCACGCGGTGAAACACACGGTAAAGATCGGCGCGGAAAAT
>QHQO01000257.1 GCA_003221195.1 Verrucomicrobiota bacterium | reverse complement strand
GCTGCACGACTCAGTGTTTCGCGCGTACCTCGTGATTGTTCCTGTTTCGCTCGCGATTGGTGGCGGGATTGTCGGGTTCCTCCATTTCGGATTGAAGAAGGATTTGGGTGCGATCTGGAAAACATATCGTTCGTGGCTGGTGATGGCGCCGATCGGGCTGCTGGTTGTTTTCGCCGGACGCGTCCCGGTCATTGTTGGGGTGACATTGCTTTCAATCTTTGGGTTCAAGGAATTCGCGCGCACTTCCGGACTATATCGCGACTGGTGGATGACGGGTGCCGTTTACGCCGGCGTCGTTGCGGTCGGCATTACATCCTGGATACCGCACCCGCGCGGCGAAGAGCCAGGTGCAGGCTGGTGTGGATTGTTTATGGCCGTGCCGGTTTTCGCTATCGCATTGATCCTGCTCATTCCGATCCTGCGCAACCGCTCCCGGGGCGAACTGCAAAAAATGTCATTGGGCATCATCGGGTTTATTTACATCGGTTGGATGTTCGGGCATTTGGGTTTTCTCGCGAACGCGACGAATGCCTACGGATTTCTTTGTTACATCGTCTTCGCGACCGAATTTAATGACGTCGCCGCGTTTACATTTGGCAGATTGTTTGGACGGCATCCGCTTCGCAGCGAAATCAGCCCGAACAAAACCTGGGAAGGCGCGCTTGGCGCGCTCGCGGTTTCGATGGTTTTGCCGTGGGTGCTGCGATTTTCGTTTCCATTTTTCGGTGCGACACAATTGATTCTTACGGGGTTGATCGTCGGAATCGGTGGACTGCTGGGCGATCTCTCCATCAGCCTGATCAAACGAGACATTGGAACCAAGGACATGGGCGCGGCGATTCCGGGGCACGGCGGAATCTTGGATCGCATCGACAGCTTGATTTATGTTGTGCCGCTGTTCATGCACAAGGCGGGATATTATTACCGGTTACGATGAAAACCTGGCATCACGATTCCGCCTGCGAGCTCGACCAACCATTGGTTGATCGCTTGGGCCGATTTCCGCGCGAGCCCGACATGCTGGTTTACGGAGTGCGCGAGCTGATCGCATTGATCATCCGCGGATGGCTGCGCATCTATCACCGGTTCGAAATTATCGGACATCAGAATCTTCGGACCAACCGATCGCTCATTATCGTAGCAAATCATTCCAGTCATCTCGACACGCTCTGCCTTCTCGCCGCGTTGCCCCTGCGCAAATTGCATCGCGCTTTCCCGGTTGCAGCTGCGGATTATTTTTTCCAAAGCATGCCGCGCACTCTTGTCGCTGCCGTGGTTACCAATGCGCTGCCCTTTGCGCGACGAGTTCGCGTGCGCCGAAGCCTCTCCATCTGCTCGGAGCTCCTCAACGATCCCGAAAATATCCTGATCATTTTTCCAGAAGGCACGCGATCGGAAACGGGCGAGACCCGGGAGTTCAAATCGGGAATCGGCGCCCTCGTCGCCGGGCGTGACGTCACGGTTCTTCCCTGTTTTTTGCAAGGCGCTTTTCGCGCGTGGCCGAAGGGCCGACGTCTGCCGCGTCCACAAAAAGTTAGACTCATTGTTGGCGCGCCTCGCAATTATTCGTCGCGCAACGCAAACAAGATCGAGATCTGCGCGATCGCAGCGGAATTGCATCGCGCGGTGA
>QHQO01000014.1 GCA_003221195.1 Verrucomicrobiota bacterium | reverse complement strand
CTCGCCAGGGCGTCAGAACGGCCTTTGTCATCGTTTGGATAAAGAAAACGCTGATCTTTGGTGAGTTTGTCCATTGTCTCGCCGATCGGTTGACCTGCAAAGCCGTTTGCGTCGAGAATTGCTCGCATCTCGCCTTCGATGCGAGCCACTTCGCGCAGACCAAGTTCATGCACCTCATCCGGCTTCAGTTTGGTGGTCGTGTTCTCGTGCAACTTGTAGGCGTAGAAGGCGTCGCCATCCGGCAATTTCCAGACGCCATCGTCTGTTGTCGTTTTTGACAGGATTGCTTGGAAATAATCGATCAGTTTTTGATACGCCGGATAGACTTTGTTGGTTATTGCCGATTCCACACGCGCTTGAAGCTCGGTGCGATCGGCCTCGCTTAATTTCTCAATCTTCGCAGCCCGGCTTTTGAATGATGTCGCCAGAATATTCTCCGAAGCGGGTTTGCCGATAAACTCGGTCATCTCCTTGATTACTTCTTCAACTACAAAACGGGGCGGCAAAATCTGTTTTTGTTCTCGGACCTTCAGGCCGTCGAGCGTTTGATCGAACTTCTTCTGCAAAGCATCGAGCCGCATGACGTAGTAATCACAATCTTTCCGGTTCAGCAGCCGGTGCGTGTTCGCCATGAAAGACGGAAACTGGTTCTGGACCCCGAAGAGCTGGTTAACGGGATAATCATGCCATTGCCACTTCTCGCCTTCGGCTTGTATTTGCAAAAACCAATCGAGTACATGTGTCGAAAGCTTCTGCGAAGACGATTGGCGATCGAGCGGATATTGGCGAAGCTGCGCCAGATCGCGTTTCCACCTGTCGAATTCGCGTTGTTGATGCGCGGGCGATTCGTCGTCGAGCTTTCCATTGTGACCTGTGATCCCGAATTGCTCCACCAGACCGAGCGTGGTGAGTATCTCCGGGTGATCGAAGAGAATTTCGGCAAAGACCTTCTCGTAAAACAGATTCAGACTCCATGGCCGGAACCAAATTAGATTAACAAGGAAGACCGCAATCGCGATTGCGACGACGGTAATTATTGCGCCCAAGCATTTGAAAATTCGCTTAAACATGTGCTCGCCAGTGTTGGAACGCCTCCTTAACTAGGATGCAACGGTTGTCCACTTTGGATTCAAAAGTTTATGCAGCAGGGTAGATGATTACACGAGATTCACTGGCGAAAGTGATGCCGGCACGTGCATTATTTGTGAGATAATTTTGCTGCGCAATTGTTGCTATAGCGAACTGTCATGGCAGCTCAATCAGACCACATTGATAAACCCGAGCCACGATGGCAGGCGATTCTTGCGTTGCTCGCAGTAGGCGCAATTTATTTGGCGCTGCCACGTGATCTCATTGTTGGTCCAATTTGGTTGTTGCCGGCTGTAATTGTCGTTCTGCTTGTGCCAACCGTCGTGAGCCATCGTATGGGCCGACAGTCATTGAATCGCACGCTCGGAATTATTATTAGCGGAATCACGACTCTGGCGCTGATCGGTTCGGTCATCCTTCTTGTGCGCGCACTGCCAACGCACCGTGAGTCGCCGTCGCAGCTGCTGCGCTCAGGGGGACTCCTCTGGCTGACGAATGTGATCGTGTTCGCACTCTGGTATTGGCGACTGGACGGCGGTGGGCCGTCCTTGCGCCACAACCAAAAGAAATTCGGCAGCACAAGTTTTCTCTTTCCGCAGATGCAAATCCCGCATGATGAGCGTGGCCGATTTGAGTGCACGCGTTGGCGACCGCACTTCATCGATTATCTGTTTGTAGCCTTCACGCAAAGCTCCACATTTGGCCCAACGGACGCACCGTTGCTGGCGCGCTGGGCAAAGCTTCTCGCGATGTGTCAAATCTTCATCTCACTGAGTATCGTTGTGTTACTCATCTCGCGAGCCGTTGGTATTTTGTAGGGCATTCCGCAAGCCTGACTATTTGCAAGACTTTTGAAATTCTTCGAGCGTCCTCGGCGTTTTTGTTTTCCTGCTCTTACCCGTGCTCATCCCCTCGGTCTTCTCCTGTTCTGAGGGCCAGAAACTGAGTAGAATCAGAAGTGCCCCGCATCGTTTCGCTTTTGCCCGCTGCGACCGAGATCGCGGCCGCGCTTGGGTTAATGGACCAGCTGATCGGCGTTTCGCATGAATGCGATTTTCCGGAAGGAGCAAATGCGCGGCCACGGATTACGCATTGTCCAGTCCACAATTCGGGCCTGACGAGTGGCGAAGTCGATCAATGGGTTCGCCGCGCGCTGTGTAATGACGGGACGATTTACACGATCGATGAGCAACTTTTGCGTGAGCTACGACCGGATGTAATTCTCACCCAAAAATTGTGCGACGTCTGCGCCGTCAGTTATGGCACGGTTGCACGACTTGCCGAAACTCTGCCAGGCCCGCCACAGTTAGTGAACCTCGAACCAACAAGCCTCTCGGATATATTCGATGATATTCGACGCGTCGCGAAAGCGTGCGGTGTGCCAGAACGCGCCCGTGGCATCATAGCCAAGTTGTCGGAGCGGGTTGAAGACGTGCAGCTCCGAGTGGATCGCATTTCACATCGGCCGCGTTGTTTCCTAATGGAGTGGGTGGATCCGCCATTTTGCTCGGGTCATTGGGGACCGGAGCTCGTGGAGATCGCCGGTGGCCATGATTCGTTAGGGCGCAAGCATCAGCCCTCGGCGCAAATCGATTGGCGGGAAGTAATCGACACTCGTCCCGAAATCATGGTGCTGGCTCTCTGCGGCTACAATATCAGTCGCGCGCGACGCGATTACGAGTTGCTCCAGAGCTTTCCTGATTTCGAGTCACTTCCGGCCGCGCATGACGGCGAAATTTATCTCGTGGACGCTAGCGCTTATTTCGCCCGCCCAGGGCCGCGTATTGTCGACAGCCTCGAGATTCTCGCCGGAATCCTGCATCCACAAGAATTTCCTGAATTCGCTACACGCGGACCTGACGACCCCCGCGTTGTCCGCATCGGCTAACGAATCCACTACCGGCAACGGCCCGCCCGCGAACGCTTTCAAGTGCGAATGCGAAATTCGAGATCGGTGCGCGTCTATCCTGTTCGCGAAATGTGCGTGAATTCATGAAATCAATGGATCAGCTTACAGCATGCGAATCAGCGAAATGAATTGGATGATGGTGGAAGAATATCTGAAGCGTGACGATCGAGCGCTGTTGCCGCTCGGCAGTACCGAACAGCACGCATACCTTAGCCTAAGCGTCGACAGTATTTTGGCGGAACGCCTGGCGGTCGAAGCAGCGGAACCGTTAGGTGTACCAGTCTTTCCTGTGGTGGCCTACGGGATCACGCCGTACTTTCGCGCGTTTCCAGGAACCATTACCCTGCGGGTCGAAACGTATCTGTCGCTCCTGCGCGACATTCTCGACGTGATGGCAGAGCAGGGGTTCAAGCGAATTCTGATCGTCAACGGACATGGCGGCAACACGCCTGCCCAGGGACTGATAGGCGAATGGATGGCGGATCATCCGAGCATTCAGATCAAATTTCACAACTGGTGGAACGCGCCGAAAGTTTGGGCCCAGGTGCAGGCAATCGATCCCGTCGCGTCGCACGCCTCGTGGATGGAAAATTTTCCGTGGACGCGTTTGGAAAAGGTCGAAATGCCGCGTGAGCAGAAACCGATGAGCGATTTGGATAAGTTGCGTCGGCTAGATCCAAAATCGCTGCGGGAGTATCTAAAGGACGGCAACTATGGCGGTCTTTATGAGCGCGACGACGAAGAGATGATGAAGGTCTGGCGCACAGGGGTGGAAGAAACGCGGGCTCTGTTAACTGAAGAGTGGGATTGAAGCGGCAGGGCGCTGCCACACTCCAAGACGCAAGCGCGTACGGTGGCCAGCAATGGTGGATAAGTTTTGGAATGCGGCGGTATTCCGCCGCTCTTAATTCATCGAGCTTCTCGTGTTCATTTTCGGCCAAAAACATCACGTAGTTCATCCTTAGCCCGCTCGAGAAGGCGCTTTCGGTTCTGCGGTAAATTTTTCCCAGCGCGGTTGATGTAAAAATTCAACATCGACATCGCCGATTGATATGGCGTGCCTTTGCGTCTTTTGCTCCGCTCGGCAGAACGTTTCAATGATAGCGCAATGCGATGCGGATCTTTCCCCTTGAAGACATCCGACTCAAGATCGAGTGCGTCGCTACGCTTTGTGACTTGGGCCGACCATCGGCGAGTTTTCGATGATTTTTTCGGCGTCTTACTCATCGATTCATTACATTGTAGAACGGGCATTTCGCTTGCCAGCCAAGCAACCCGGAAGGCTGAACGTAGAATCTCGTGTTGTTCACGAACAGGAGATGATCAATCAGCGACCCCCATGCGCGTCGCGTTAACAAACTCTTCCGTGGGATGATCGATCTGTCGACCGCCGCGCCCCCGATTTTGGTGAATGTAAAGCGCGCCTCGCTGCACGGTGGAGACGGAAGGCGGCGGTAGATTGATTTCGTATTTCACCGGTTGACGGTGATCTGCGAGTTGCAGCTCCGGATGATAGACGCTGTCGAACTTCCAAAGCATCCGAATGAAATTGGTCTGTCCGCGAAGTAATTGCCGCGCAACGATGCGCGCACAGTCTCGAAGGGCGGCCCATCCAAGATGTTTACGGGAAAGGACGCGTTGAGTGTCGACGAGCTCCTTGTAAAACTCCGGAAGTGGCAACTTGGTCGGCAGCACAGCGTGTTGGATGTCGAACAGCCGGTAGTCACGTGTAGTAAGCCGACGCGATTCGGTGCGCCATGTTTCTGTCCCAGGATAAGGCGTGTTAATGCTGATGTTAACGACCTCCGGAATTTCGAGGCACCAATCGCGTACGACTTTGAATCGTTCGCGGTCCCAAGCGGGATCGGCAATGATATTGACAGCTACGGATATATCGAGCGAGCGAGCAAACTCCAACGCCTCGAAATTCTTTGAAAGTGTCACACGCTTTCGATAACGCTTGAGTCCATCTTCGTCGATCGCTTCAAGGCCGAGGAACATGGTACTCATGCCGAGCCGCTTCCACAGCTGGAAGACCTCTTTGTTACGCAGCAGCACGTCTCCTCGTGTTTCGAGGTAATATCGTTTTCGGATCCCGCGACGGGCAATGGCCTCGCCAAGCTGCATGCCGTGCTCGGCTTGAATGAAAGCTACGTCGTCCACGATAAAAATTCCGGGCTCGCGTATTTGCGCCAGCTCCTCAACGGCGAACTCGGGTGTCTTTACGCGGTAGTTGCGTCCGTAGAACGTCCACGCACTGCAAAAGACGCAATCCCAGGGGCAGCCCCGGCTAAATTCGATGGAAGCAGCCGGGTCCAACGCGCCGATGAAATACTTGTGACGATGTTGAAGCAGGTCGCGGGCGGGCAGTAAATCGTCGAGCGATTTCACGAACGCGGGCGGTGGGCCTCGATGATCGACCGTTACGCAACCGGAAACATTGCCTAAGTTCGGCGAATTCTTGCCTAGTGCATCGAGCAGCCCGGTGATCGCCGTTTCGCCTTCGCCGGTCAGCACGCAATCCACGGCGCCGCCAGCGTGCCGCAAAATTTCTTCAGGGATAAACGAAACACTGTGACCACCGACACAGATGAATGTTTCCGGCAATACGGCCCGCGCAGAGCGAGCGAGATCGATGACTTCAGGAACGTTAGCGAGGTAATTGACGCAGAACGCGATGACGTCCGGTTGCCATCGTTTGACCAGGTGGAAAAAATTCTGGTGCGGTTCGCATTGCAAATCAATTAAACGAACTGTGTGACCGGCGCGCCGCGCGGCAGCGGCAACCAGTTCGAGGCCGAGTGGTTCGAGCCGAAGATAAATCCTCGAGTACATCAGGCAGCTGGGGTGAACGGTCAGGAATTTCATCTGTTGGATATAATGGTTGGTCTGCCTGATTCCTTCAAAACCAATTCTATCTCTCGAAATACGGACGAAAACCAGTTATCTCTTCGTGTGATGGCGCGGCTGCGCGCGTATTTTTCAAGAGAGCCAACTGTAGCCAACTGTAGCCGGGGTCGGTGACCCCGGCCCAAAGGGATTGCAACTACCAAGCCGGCATCAACGATACCGGCTACAGCGGTGCTTACGACGCAGGTGATTTCTGAGCAGCCCGTAAGCGAATGTTGATCTCGGATGTCAGCGTGCGATGGACTGGGCATTTCGCGGCAATCTCCATCAGTTTGTCGTGCTGTTCTGTGCTCAATGGACCGGTCAGTTCAATCTCCACTTCAATTCTGTCCAGCATTCCCTCTTTCGTTTCGCATTCCTCACAATCTTTCGCGTAAATACGTGACTGCCAAAGCGAGACCTTGATTGTCTGCAGCGGCAAATTTTTCCGGCGCGCGTACAAGCCAATTGTCATGGACGTGCAAACGCCCAGCGCCGCGAGCAGATAGTCGTAGGGGTCAGGACCGGCATCGCTTCCACCTGCGCTCGCCGGTTCGTCAGCGAGAAGTCGATGCGTACCTGCAACAACTTCCTGTTTGAAGCTGCTGGCGTCGCCGCGAACGACGACAGCCGCCGTTTCGTTGTTGCTTTGTGTAGCCATGGTTCCAGATCAGGCGCGCAGGATGCCCGCGAACGCGTCGCGATACCGCCAAACGAGAAACAATTCAAGAATCGAGACGACGAATGCCGGTACCATCCCCGCAGGCTCGGGAGCCATCAAAAGATGGAACGCCCAAATGTTCACTATGATCGCGCCGAGAATCGTCAGCCCAAGTGGAACGAACCGACCAATTAGGAGAAGCAAGCCGCCGATGAGTTGGAAGCCGCTAATGACGTAAACGTAGCCGCTGGCAAAAAACGCATGCAAATATTCACCGGCCACGCCTTGCGGCAGAGGCGGCATCGGAAGGAAATGCAGTAATCCATTGGAACCAAAGAAAACGAAGATCAATCCCAGAAGGACGCGGGCGATAATGGTTAAGATTCTCATGACGGCGATGGTAAATTGATTTGAGCGGCAAATCCAATTCCGAAGTTCCGGAACGACGCCGATCTGTCCGGAATTTGAAGAGCGCCAGATTTGTCGCGCATTGCGCCTGGCCTTTCGATAAGCGTAATGGATGGCGGAATACCTACCGAGATCACACCGGCCGATCGCGCAGATGTTCCGTCGCACGGGGCACGGGGCGACGAATTTGTGCGTACGTCTTGGTATTTCTCCTGATGCGATTTCGTACTTGTCGATGCTGGCCGCGCTCATCGCGGCGCTGTTCTTTTGGAAATCAGGCAAAAACGCGTGGCTGCTGATTATTGCACCGCTGTTTTGTTATCTCCGGCTTTGGTTCAACATGCTGGACGGCATGGTTGCAGTCGCGGCAGGAAAGGCGAGTGCGCGCGGAGAGATTGTGAATGACCTGCCGGATCGAATCTCCGATGTGATTATTTTCGTTGGCGTTGCGCACAGCGGTTTAACGAATCCTTTCATTGGCTATTGGACGGCGATCGTTTCCTTGTTCACTGCGTACGTGGGACTTTTCGGCCAGGCGATCGGAGGAGGGCGCGAATTTGGCGGAATCATGTCGAAACCGTGGCGGATGGTTGCGCTGAGCCTCGGGGCTTGGGCGATGTTTTTGTGTCGATCGTTCCAAGCCGGGTTACACGATTTTGGCAGGCTGACTATTCTCGATTGGACATGTCTGATAATAATCGCGGGCTGTTTGCAAACGATAATCGTTCGCTTGAAACGAATCGTGATCGCGCTTCAAGATAGAGCGCGATGATGTCCCCGCAGACCGCGCTGCACGACTCAGTGTTTCGCGCGTACCTCGTGATTGTTCCTGTTTCGCTCGCGATTGGTGGC